>JAYGGC010000246.1:0-10863 GCA_046581525.1 Roseibacillus sp.
GGCAAGGAAGTCGAGCACAGTGTGCACCTTGAACTTGTGGTTGGAAAATCCGGTGAGCTCCCCTCCGCTTCGGTGATCGCGGTAGGGCAGTTGACAGACTTCCATCCAATCCTCGGACCCGAAGTAGGTGTTGAGGATTGCAGTCGGATTGTGGGGAACTCCGACCGTCGCGCCCAGGAAATCCTCTTGCCTGATTGGCAGAAAATCACCCGGCCTGTATCGGTGATGGTCCGGCGGGAGGACAATGAATCCGTCCTCCCCGACCTCGTGCTCCCAGATTCCAATCCAGGGGAAGCGCAAGTTAGAATTGCCGGGAACCCTCGCACTGTCTTCACGGAAAATGCGGCATCCCATTCTCTTTCCGTCTCGGAAGTCGGGCTCGACGGTGTATCCCTGCCGTTCGAGTTCTGGCGCGCAGCGGTCCAGGAAGGTGTCGAAATCGAAGATCACAATGTCCGCGTCGTCATCCCATGGAATGAAGTCGCTGTGCCGCAATTTCCCCAGGAGCGTGCCGAACATGATGCAGGCACGAATCTCGTGCCTGTTCACGGTTGCGAAGAAGTCGTGAAGGTGGCGAATGATCAGGTCCCGTTCGTTGAAGAAGCCGACGGTCTTGAACATGGCGAGGTTGCTTTGGATCCGCGGACTGTACCGCGAAACTGAATGCAGGTCCTGCTCCTGAACGATCGGATAAACCTCGTTTTTGGCGCGAGCCAGGTGGGTTTCATCGTCAATCTCGCACCATACCAAATCCTCGACAACGGGGCACGAAATGGACACCTGCTGCGCCGCCGAAACCAGGCAATCCGTTTCATAGCTCAGGTGGCGGGAGGTAAGGAAGTGCTCTTCGGCCGTGTCGAGCATTTTGGCGAACAGCGAACGGGAAATCTTGGAGATGCCAACCAACTCGCCCGTCACTTCGGATCCCAGGCTTGCACGGTCTTTGGAGATCATGACCATGCTGCCATTTCGGGTCTCGACAAAACACTCGTCGCTGCTGTTCGAAAACCCTGCCAGCAAGACGACGTCGTCGGCAGGATCCTCCAGGCAGGTGGTGAGAGCGCGCCGTTCATAAACGAGATCAGACTCCAGCAGCAGGAAATCTTGATTGACGAGGTGCCGGGCACAATAGAGCGAATACATGCTGCCCGAATCCGCAAAGTGCGGGTTGTGGACCAATTGCACGGATTGGGGGTATCGGACTTGCAAGGGCTGGAACTGTTCTGCGAGGTGTCCCGTCACGATCACAATTCGCTCGATGCCCACCGCCAGCAGTCGGAGAACCGACTCTTCGACAATTGAGTTGTCTCCCAGGCAGAAGCACCCCTTGGGCCTCAGCTTGCCACGCTCTCTCAGACGGACTCCCATCCCCGCCGCGAGGATGACCGCAGAGCGAATTGAGCTCCGGAGTGTTTGATTGGTCGCGGATTCAAGAGCGGGACTAAGAGGCATTAGTGGGTCGGTTTCTGATTGTGAGTGAAAGTGCGAATCCTCTGGGCAGGTAGGGCGGTGTATGAGTGGTTCCTACGGTCTTGTCAGAAATTCAACAAGAAAGTAGAAACCCCGCTGGCACCTGGCTTCATCCAGCCTCGATTAGTGTGCCGCTTTGCAGCGAATGGCGGAGAGGATGCCATCCCGAGTGCAGGGTCAAGCACAGAGCGAAGATAGCTGAGTTTGGAGGTAAAAAACGTGGTCGAGGGTGCCAAGCTGCGCGTGCGAGCGAGGCGGGCTCCGTCAGCTGGGGTCGCAATTTCTGCCGAATTTCGTCAGACTGCTCCGTAGGCCAACATCGCTTCGGCGACCTTGAGGAAACCGGCAATGTTTGCGCCATCGACATAGTTCACGAACTGATCGCCGTCGCGGCCGTGTTCGACGCACTTCGAGTGAATGTCCCGCATGATGGCCTTGAGCCGGCGGTCGACTTCCTCATGATCCCAGGAGATTCTCAGCGCATTCTGGCTCTGTTCCAGGCCGGACACGGCCACGCCCCCCGCATTTGCGGCCTTGGCCGGGCCAAAGAGAATCCTGGCTTTGAGAAAGGCGTGCACCCCCTCAAGTGCGGTCGGCATGTTGGCCCCTTCACAGACGGCCTGCACGCCGTTCTTGATCAGGGATTGGGCATCCTCTTCGCTGATTTCGTTTTGAGTGGCACAGGGCAGGGCGATCTCGGCTGGCACGCTCCATGGATTCTGCCCGGCGTGAAATTCGGCACGCCCGAATTTTTCCGCATACTCATTGACGCGGCCCCGGCGGACTTCCTTGAGATCCTTGATGAAGGCGAGTTTCTCCTCGTCGATCCCGTCGGGGTCGAAGACGAAACCCGAGGAGTCCGAGAAGGTCAGGACCTTGGCGCCCATCTCGAGGGCTTTCTCGATGCTGTAGATTGCAACGTTCCCCGAACCTGAAACGAGGCAACGTTTCCCTTCAATGCTCTCGCCGCGGTGCTGGAACATGCTTTCGCAAAAGTAGACGCAACCGTAACCGGTTGCCTCGCGACGGCCGCAGCTGCCACCGAAGGCCAGCCCCTTGCCGGTCAGGATCCCGGTAAAGCGGTTCTTCAGCCGCTTGTATTGTCCGAAAAGATAGCTGATCTCGCGGCTGGGGATTTCCTCCTTTTCGCCGTGGATCTTTTGAAAGTCCTTTGCTCCGCCGTGGCAGGATTCGCAGCTTACTCCGCCGATCACCTTGAGCGCTCCCCCGACTTTTTGGCGAGTGAAATGGCATTCGGTGCAGAGCGCGCTCTTGGTCATCGCGGCACCCGACGCCAGTCCCATGGCCTTTGCGATCTTGTCCGCGGCGGCCCGCGTCTTGGCATCACGATGGACGCTGTCAGCGCGCTTGTGGGAAGAGAGAGTCCAGGCTTTCACTTCCTCCTCGTGGCACTCTGCGCAGGCGGCGTTTCCGACCACCATTTCGGGGTGGAGGGTCGAAGCGGCCTGGCCGAATGCGGATGGCATGACGTTACCTAAGAGGCCCAAGGTGACGATTGCGATCGTGATTTTCATGACGGAGCGTCTCTAGGTGAAGTCGGTAATACGACTGAATATACAACTAAGGATTAAGGAACTTTCGAGAGAAAGAAAAGAGCAAATCCTTGGCGCAAGGAAGATTTTGAGGGCGAGCGGGCGGGTAATTCAAAGCGAAGGGCGGGAGGGAGCCCATGAAGAGGCAGATCACGTCCGGATCGTCGAAGATGAAGTGCGCTGGGCGGGATCCGCCACGAACGCTCACTGTGCAGCCCGGGGAGATCTTAACCGGCCTTGGGGTCGACGCACTTGGGACCCAGGAGCGGATCCTTGGAAGCGGAGAGGACCGGGTGATTCTCCGCTTCCTCGTTGATGGCGATCCACTTTTGTTGGTCATCCGGAACATCCTCCTCCCGGAAGATGGCCTCGACCGGACATTCGGGGACACAGGCGTCGCAATCGACGCAGGTGTCCGGATTGATCAAGAGGCGGTCGGGTCCCTCGTGGAATGCCTCGACCGGGCAAGCATCGACGCAACTGGTATATTTGCAGTCGACACACTTTTCTGTAACGACGTAGGCCATCTGCCAAAGAGAGAGAAAACTTGTAGAGCCTTGGCAAGCCCTTTCGCATTTGATTGCTCCGCCCGCTTCTTTGGGCGAGCGTGCCGCCCGCTCATTCGAGTTTGCCACAGGGATATGGACACGGATCACTCGTGCCCTCTCCCTGGATTGTCGAATGGTTTAGAAACTCCTCGCGATTCTATCTCGGCTGGCCGAAATTGATGTAGCCGATGAACATTTCGTCGTAGCTCTGTTGACCGAATGGGACCGTGGCGGCGGGGTTGGGGTTGTAGGGGTTTCGGTCTGAATTGTCGAAGGCCCCCCGGGCGCGAATGATCGTTCCCGCGGGCATGACCTTGGGCTCGGCCAAACGGTAGATCAGTTGCCAGTCGAACAGATAGTGAGGCACCGAGAGAAGCATTTCGCTCCCGCCCCCGGGGTAGAACGCCTCGTATTCCATGCGCGCACCGCGAAAGTGCATGTGCGGACTCAGTTCGTAGAGAATGGTCTCCTCCGTGGCAGAGAGCACGATCTCAGCTTGCCGGATGTACTCGCTTTCGCCGGGGGGGATGCTGATCGAGGTCGTGCTGGCCGCGACGGTCCGGTATTCCCTGGCCGGCGGGGTGGAGTGAAAGTAGAGCCCCAGCTTGGTCTGATCGGTCTGCGCCGTGCCGTTGGTTTGATAGTGCATCTGAAAGGTGAGAGTGGAGTTTGCGCGAAGGAGTTTGCCGGTGTCGGCGGGGAAGGCGTAGTTCCGAGTGCCCGGGACGTATCCGGCGAAGAAGCCGTTCAGTCCGGCTCCCTGGATGAGGGTCTGGAAATAGCCTCCCAGGAAGACCAGGCAGTGATGGACAACTTCCCGGTTGCCCGGCAGGACGATGGCAGCGCTCAGCCATTTGTTCTCGGGAAGGTTGGCCCGCACTTCAAGATAGCGATATTCGACTTCTCCGTTGGCCGGGATGTTTTGGGTGGGGATGGAGAGGATGAGATCGGGTTCGCCCAACTCCGCGGGCCAGTTCACGGGATAATCGGTGGGCGGCGGGGTGTTCGCGAAATGATCGGCCAGGGGATCCGACCCCCCGCCACGCGGAGCACCTTGGTCGAGCCAATCGATCAGGGCGCGAGCCGAGTCCTCCGGCAGCGACGAATCGTTTTCGAACTCACCCCACTCCGGATCGGCGAACCACGGGGGCATCTCGCCCGCGAGGATTTTCTGTCGGATCAGTGGGGCCCACGCCGCCACGGTCTGGTGGTCGCTCATGGAAAACGGACCGATGTTCCCCGGGCTGTGGCAGCGCACACAATGCTGAATGAGCAGGGGAGCGATCTCTTGCTCATAGGAAATCGGCACTACTGGTGCCAGCGGAAGATTACAATCGGTGGCCGGAGTGCGCGAGTAGGTTGGCGACTGCCCCGCGAGGAAGGCCGTGAGCGCATCCGGGAGATAGGATTGCACCGGCAAATTTCCGTCGCCACTGCTGTCGATCGCTCCCCGATAAAAAACTCTCCAGGTAGCGGTGTCGATGGCGATGGCCTCCGTTCCGCGTTTGACCTCATAGGTGCGGGAAACCAGCTGAGCGCTGTCATGAAGGATCGGCATGTTGAGCTGCCAATCAAGGGCGTTGGCCACCAGCTCGGATCGATTTTCTGAGACCGGATCGACGATCCAGAATGCGATCGGCTGGGCGCCAAATGTGTTTTCCAAGTCGGCGAGAGTGGCGGCCAGCGAGCTGTCGCAGTCCGGATCGACGAAGATCAACACCACCGCCTGCAGGTTACTGCTGTAGTATAACTCCTGGGACCGCCCCTCATGGTCGATCAGACGGAAGTCATCAGCCAGATCCCGTGGCGCGTTGCCTGTCCATTGTACCAGGCGATAGAATCCGCGAGGGCGTGAGGAGGAGAGCGGATCGGTCCACTCAAATGGGCTGGAGGGCAAGCGAAGGGAGAGCAGGGGTTCCCATTCTAGGAGGTCGGGGGAGAATTCGAGGTGGTGATCCCACATCGGCTGGCCACCGAGTTCGATCTGGATCGCGCCAGTGGCCGACTTCCGTAGATCGATGGTGGGGGCCTGGCCCAGAGCGGGGCACGCCACGGCGATCAACAAGATGGCAAGCGCGCTGTGGGAGGAGACGGATCTGGGGAAGGACATGAGCATTGTTTGAGGGGGGTAGGCTAATTCTGGATAATTGCTAGGAAATTGCCATTCCAAGTCGGGAAGGGCACAGGAATTGAGAGCGATGCGGGTCACCCGGTCGGGGCCGAGTGACCCATGCGAGCCCGCAATATTGGGTTGAGTTCGGATCAGGGCACCGTCACGAGGACATCGTCGATATACCATCCGGGGAAATTGGCGATATCGTCGGAGTCCATGCGGAATTCGAACCGGACCACGTGTCCCAGGGCTGCAGCTGGCACGGCCCAGGTGACCTTCTCCCACAGAAGAGAGAATCCCGCGATATCAGTTTGGATGACGGCCGACACCAGACCGGTGTCGGCATCCAGCACGGACAATTTCCCAAAGTCGTACACGGTGAAGGGATCCGTTTGTGGCGGTTCAATATCGGTGAACTGTTGGTAGCACAGGGTGGCCGACGGCACAGTGGTCAGATCGATCGGTGGCGAGCGCAGCCAGACGTTGACATCAAACCCGTAGTCGGCGGTGAGGTTGGTTCCAAAACAATTGACCAGGCTGTTGGCGATGCCCGGTCCGTTGACGGGGACTCCCAGTTCCCAGGCAGTGCCGGGCGCTTCGTCGGAACCCATGGTCCAAAGTCCTGGTCCACTTTCAAAATCGTCCTCGAAGAGCGGCGGGATCGGGGTGGACTCAATCACGAAGTAGCGACTCGGATCGGCCGGGCGGGGGATGGTGAGGGTGTTGGACGGAGGGGTGGCCACGATGGCGCTGTGACCGTCCCAGATGGGCCAAGTCCCGGGAACGCCAGCCGACGGATCGGATGGATCTGTCACGCTGCGTAGATTGTAGATTGCCTCGCTCCTGCTTTCCCAGATAAACACCAGGTCGGTTCCGCTGCCCTCCACCTTGAAGAAGAGCCCGGGCGGCCTGAAGAACCGCAGGTCCCTGACGGTGAAGGTCTCGTTTGTGGAGTTGTTGATGCCCTCGATGACGATCTGCACCGAGCTGGCGCTGGCCGGTATTTCGGCGCTGAGATCCAGAACAAAGATGCCCGAACCGAGGGCGAGTTCGTCGTCGGACAGGACGCCATCCACCAGTTGGGTGTCATAGGGAGTGATGAGGTTGATCGGGTTCAGGGCATCCCCGTCGATGATCAGGTAGGCCAGAAAGCTATCGTTATTCTCGGTGCCGCTGGAAGTGTCGTCAACCTGGAGCACTCCCGTGAAGAGGATCTCCCTCCGGGCGGAAAGATCCACCACACTCGAAGTGACGACCTTCCTGGCGCCGCCCCCACCATTGTTCATGACCATGGTGCGGGCCGCGTCGTCAAAGACCCAGCCGGAAGGGATGGGGCCGGTGGTCCCGATCGCCACGTCGGAGCCCGCCGTCTCGTCCGTGGCAATGATGCGCGGCGGGAAGATATTGATCCTGGTGTTGCAGAACGGATCATCGGAATCGACGATCACGAGAGCCAGGCCCCCCCCGCTGAACTCCGCGATGGGGATGCCTGTAATCGGGATGTCCGAGTTGTATGCGCCGCCCTGGCCAATGGCCGAGCTCCGAACTGGTTCGCTGATCTCCCAGGACGCGCTGGCGATTCCGGTCGGGACGACACGCACCATCAAGTCGATTTTGTCGTCGCTGGGATCATTGGCAGTCCCATTCGAATCGCGGGTCACATCGGAAACGCTTGCCGCAAGGATGCAATCCGCCTGCCCGGCCTGCAGTTGGAGCGCCATCAAGAGGTCAGAACTTCCAGCGCCTTGGTTGTGAGCGGCGACTGCCAAGGTGTGGATCCCGGGTGCCAGGGAGGCGACTTGTTGCACCACGGTGGCATTGCCGGCGATGGCCGGCGCCACCTCCGTGTTCCCGCCCGTGATGGATCCTGCTGCGAGGTTGAGCTGGCCGACACGGATGTGCGTCTCGGTGCTGGCGGTATTGGCGGCCAGGGCCATGTAGTCGTCGTTGATGCCGGCGTTGATATTGACCCGCAGCACCAGGACCCCGTCGAGGTAGATGAATCCCCCGTCGTCGAGGATGTAGCGGATGACGGGATCGCCGTAGAGGTTACCGTCGTCCGGAACCGTGAACGTGGTACGGAAATATCCGGTGTAGCGACTCCCGCTGGCCGGGATGACCAGGACGGTACCGTAGGCCGTAAATTCCGCCGGGGGGGGCAGGGGGGTCCCCATGTAGGTAATCGTTCCGTAGCCAAGCGGGCCCGCTCCCAATCCAGCTTGGAATCCCACCCCCGTGGTGGAGAAGGACGGTCCCGTATAGCCGACGTCAAAGGTCGCCTGGGCCGCGAACCACGGCGCCGAGCCCCTCGGGTGGGGCACGGTTGTCCCCGAACCGGCGGGCAGGGTCCCCACCGTTGGGTGCATGAAGTTCCAGAGCTGACCCCAGTTGACCAGGCTGGTCTGGGCTTGGAGAGGGCAGAGAGAGGCGAGAGTGAGACTCGCGGTGAGGACGGCAAATGAGGGCTTCATCGTGGTGAGGGTTTGTTCACAGGGCTTAGAGGGAGCAATTCGCCGTGAGTGGGGAGGCGAAGTATTTCCCGATCCCCTCTATATCAGGGTCTCTGGATAAGAGGCACAAGCGAATTTGGAGGGCAAATGGAGTATCGGGGACCATCCTGACCAGTCCTCGCGAGCTGGACTGGGCGGTAGACAGTGGGCGATCGCCGTCCCTGCAAGATCTACCGTTCGCAGTGCCGAATGCGGCAATTGGGAGCCATCGAATCGGATGGCTGCCGCTGGGCCGGGGCTCGGCGGGTCGGACTTTGGGGCGCCCCCCCGGCTCCACGTGAGTGGTGCGAGGCCCATGCCGCGACTGGATCGCCCGCGATTTGAGCGTGAGGTCAGGGCCCTTGCGGCGTGATTGTTTTCACCCGGAAGTAGGCGGCATCTTGATTCTCAAGGAGCCCGATCTCAGCTGAGGTGCCAAAACTTTGCGCAGTGATTGAATCGGATACCTCTGCCCACGAACCATCCGTCAGGCTCCCGCTTTGCTCCACCACGTAGACACCCCCGGGGACGCTTCGCCAGGTCAGTCGCACGCTCTCCGGACTGGGGAGCGTGATCTCCAGTATCCGGAACGGGCACTCGGGACTATTGGCATTCCCAGGGGTGGCGTTCGCAAGGCATACCGGTGGAGTTCGCGTGCCATCGGGTGTCCTTCCCATGCTGAGGTCGTCGTCCTGCACTCCGAATTCCACGGCATCAACGCGCACCCCTTCCGGCGTGAAGAGACCAATGCTTTCGCCGGCATTGCTGAGGGAGAAGCTCGCGTGCCACTGCCCATTGACGGGGTCTTGTTGCGCAACGTCTCCATCCAGCCAGATCAGGAGATATCCACCACGCTCAATGATGGTGTCGACGGGAAAGGTCCAACGGGCGGGAAGATCCAAGTCATCGGTCAGGGTGTAGCCTGCCAGATCGATGGACTCACTCCCTGCATTGAAAAGCTCGAGCCAGTCTTCATACCGGCCGTCGGCGGGGTCGCGGCGGGTCGACCGGTTTGCCGCCATCCATTCATTGATCACAAGGTTGGGACTTCCCGGATCGATTCCTCCCGTAAATGCTACGGACAAGACAATGGGATCCTGCGCCACCGCATTGCCGTAGCGATCGAATCCCTCGATCAGGAACTCATTCTCTGGTTCGAAGAGCGGGATGGTGAGCTCCCAGGCGGTCACCGAAGTCCACACCGGCCTGACCGCTACGCCGTTGATCCTGATGCTGTGCACCGAAACCGGTGCGCGACCCCGGATTACCAGCGGGGAGGAATCGGTGGAACTCGTCGGAATTGGGGAGAGAATCCCAAAGGTGGCAGCCACGTTGCTTGCCAGTTGTTGCAGGATCAAACTGCGGCGTTGCTGTACATAGTTCTTGAGGACAGTCGGAGACCGAATCGCACTGCCAAAACGTGACCTCAGTGCGCTGTACTTGGCATCGACCAACGCCGCAACTCGCCCCGCCGTCATGGGTCCACGAGCGGCTTCCTCCAGGGCCCGCCAGTAGGCCCGAACAAATTCGGGGTGTTGGTACATTCGGCCCACGATTTCACGATCGCCATCGACCGAGAAGAACGGGATCGGGTTGGAGAGCGAAAAGAGGTTGGTGGACGCACGGTCTGCATAGGTCGAGCCACAACTGATATCGAGATCCCAGATCATGAGTTGCCACCGGTCGCCGGCGGGCTTGTAGGCATACATGTTCTGTCCGTTGCCATAGCCATAGCTGTCCCAATTCCCCACGATGTGTTCCAGGGCAAGGATTCTCATCCATTGCTCGATATCGAGAAGCGACCGGACCGCTCGGGTGTAGGAGGCGGCGTCCTGGGTAGCGAGGGTTTCTACCAACTGGAAGATGCTGTCGAAGGTGTTGGGGGAATTCCCAATCGCCTGCGGGCTCCAGTGCCAACGATAAGCGCTGGTCCGCAGACTGCCATCAGGATTGGACCTGCGCTCAAGGGTAGCTGCCCGGAGACCCCAGAGGAGGCTATTTGTGGCAGCGTCGTTGCTTTCGTAGCGCAGCTGGATCTTGAACAGTTCTCCGGCGCTGTCTCCGGGGAACCACTGCCGCAGCATGTCGGAATTTGGCCTTTGGGTGTCTTCCATCACGGTGCCCCGGCGCACTCCATTGACAATCACGCTGACATAGCGGCGATAGTTGAAGGGGAGCCCGAGTTGCGAGGCGAGCCAATAGGAAAACTGTTCGTGCTGCGCGGTGTTGTCCGGGGCGCCAGTCAGTCCCGGCCAGGAGAGAATGATCCGCGTCGCCCCGAGAAAAGACTCGTCCCCGTAGAAGCGGCAGGCGTAGTCACAGGGCCCGCCGGTTGGCCCGGTGTAGTCGGGACTGTTGAAGAAGCTTCCAGAATAAGTGCCTCCCACATTGTAAAAAACGCGCTCGCCATTGTAGACGAAGGTGATGTCAAGCGGCTCATTGCTGGCCTTGCCCCGTGAGCTTGCAGTCCATCGAAGCAGGGTGTCGCGGGTGAACCAGAGTCGATAATCCCCAAAGCCCCTCGGAGCGGTCGAGTCTCCAAAGCGGACCAGGCATTCCTGCTCCGGCACCACCGCGGGAAAGGTGCCCATCGCGGGCGTGGCTTGATTGTCGTCTGTTGATTCAAGGTGAAAGGCCACCAGTCGACCGGTGGATTGACCGGGGATCGTTGCGGAATAAGTCCCGTCGCC
>JAYGGC010000263.1:0-16681 GCA_046581525.1 Roseibacillus sp.
GTGCAGGCCGCACCGGCGACAGCGCTCGGCGCTCGGCGCCTGCTGTCACGGCACGATCGGCCGCAGGAACGCCCGGTAGTAGCCAGAGGGCCGGGCCAGGCGCACCGAGTCGGGATCGGTGAACACCCACATGCCCTCCACCGGGAAGAAATTTCCCAGTTCGATCCACGAGCCGGGCGACAGGTCGGGCGAATACTCGACCCCGATGTCTCGGTCGAAATTCACCAGCGGCAAGACCAGAGGCCCGAGTCGACCGATCGGGGGAAGCATCAAACGCAGACCGTCGGGCGTGAACGAAATCGAGAAAACAGCACTGATTTGGAGCGCTTCGTCGATGCGGATCGTCGGATGACCTCGCCAGCTTTGAGAGGAAAAACCGGAGCGGCCGTTCAGGTAGTTAAATGTGAATTCTGGATCGACACTTGAAAAGGCGTCATCCTCAAATTCTGGAGCATCGCCTAAAAAGAGCGCAGTCATCAGCCCGGTGCATCGACGGAACGCGTTGTCGCCGATGCTGGTCACGCCGGGCGGGATGGTGATGTCCGTCAGCCCGCTGCAAAATCCGAACGTCCCGGCCTCGATGATGGTGATGCCGGGTGGGATGGTGATGCCCGTCAGCTTTTTGCAGTCAACAAACGCCCTGTCGCCGATACTGGTGAGGCCGGTGGGGAGGGTGATGCTCGTCAGCCCGGTGCATTCCGAGAACGCGTACCTCCCGATGGTGGTGACTCCGGGCGGGATGGTGATGCCCGTCAGCCCGCTACACCCATCGAAGGTGAATTCGCGGATGGTGGTGACTCCGAACGGGATGATGATACTCGTCAGCCCGCTGCAGCTTTCGAACGCCCCGGCGCCGATGGTGGTGACGCCGGGCGGAATGGTGATGCTCGTCAGCCCCCTGCAGCCATTAAATGTATAGTCGCCGATGCTGGTCACACTGGACGGGATGGTGAGGCCCGTCAGCCCCCTACAGCCACGGAGCGCGTTGTCTCCGATGGTGGTGACGCCGGTCGGGATGGAGATGCTCGTCAACCCACTACAGTCATCGAAGGTGTATTCGCCAATGCTGGTGACGCCGAGTGGGATGGTGATGCCCGTCAGGCCGCTACAGCCACGGAATGCGGAGGCGCCGATGCTGGTGACGCTGGGCGGAATGATGATGCCGGACAAGCCTCTGCATCCAGCGAACGTTTCACGATTGATCCTGGTGATCCTGGGTGGGATGGTGATGCTGCCCGTCAGCGCGCTGCAGCTTTCGAACGCGGAGGAGCCGATGATGCTGACGCCGGGCGGAATGGTGATGTCCGTCAGCGCGACACAGCCCTTGAACGCGCTGCTGTCAATTCTGTTGAGGCCGGTGGGGAGGGTGATGCGAGTCAGTTTGCTGCAGTCCTGGAACATCCCACTCTCGATTCTGGTGACGCCGGGCGGGATGGTGATGCCCGTCAGCGCGATACAGTCACGGAACGCGAAGTTGCCGATGCTGGTGACGCTGGGGGCGATGGTGATGCTCGTCAGCCCGTCGCAGCTGCGGAATGCGGCGTTGCCAATGCTGCTGACTGGTCTTCCCTCGATTTCCGCAGGAATCTCAACCTCGCCAACTCCATTGTTGGGATAGTCGGTAATCGTGACCGAACCTTCGACGACCTCGTAGGTGAACAGGCCGAACTGCTCGGCCGACATGGGGGTGACCGACCAGAAGAGGAGGACCAGGCTTATCCAGGATAGCCGGTTTCTGAGAGAGTCCTTTTTCATGGCGAACTCATCCCATCGTGGACGGAAACCTTACCATTTCTTACCAGCGCGCCAGGATGGGCGTCGGTGGCCGCAGCCTTGTCCGCGTGCCCCGCCAGGTCGATCCCGTTGACGATGGCCTGGGCACCGCGCTGGGTATCGCCGGCGGCCTGGGGGGAGGCGAAGAGCCGCTGTCGATCGTTGAGTTTCGCCACCTTCACAGCGGGCCGACGAGTTTGGCGCTGAACCGGCCAGCAGGAGTCCGGACACGAATTTGGGCGATGGGCTGTCCGATTCATGGGCGTTTGGGGAGTGACTAGGTTACAAGTTCATCGTGATCAGCTCGCTTCTCAAGCCTATCTCCTGGAGAACCGATTTATTTGCCCAATCCTCGACTTTTTTCTCACCCCACAACCCAGGCCGATCGGCGGCACGAGGTCGTCGCGCGCACGGGGGAGCCCCCGCGCACGTAAAGGCAACCGGGGAGGTCGTGGTTTCTGAGGTCGGCGGGCAGCATCTTCGGGTTGTTCCCGATCGCCTCCTGCCGGTCCGCGCCCCTGCCCACGCCCTCCGCCTCGCCAGGTGTCGCCGACTTCGGTGACGGGTCGGCGGCAGAGGCTGCACTTCCTCGTCTTCTTGGCGACGGCTTGTCTGTTCCTGCAAGCAGTCACCCTTATTGACAGAATTCGCTGGGTGGCGTTGGGTTAGGGCATGTCTTGTTTTCGATTCCCTACCTTGCGTTTGGCCGGGTCCTGCATAGTTGCGTGCCTGCTCCCGGCGGCAACTGTCAATGGAGCGACTATCGTCGCCGAACCTGGAGAGGCCGGGCTTCGGGCCGCGATCGAGGCGGCACAGCCTGGTGACACCTTGGTGCTCAAGGATACGGTCCGGTTGCAGGCGTCAGTTGTGCTCAACAAGCCATTGACGATCAGGATCGATCCCCCCGCAGGTCGGGTCGTGAGGATCACGGGAAGTTTTGATGGCGCACTGTTGCAGATTCGAACCGACGGCATCGTTTTGGACAGAGTAAGAATCTACGGGTCACCGCAGACTGATGGACTGCGCCTGGATTCAGACGTGGTGCTGCGGAAATGTGTGATCAGCAGTTGCCGCAATCCCTTGGTGGTGGAGGAAGATTTCTGGGATTCCACCACAACGGTCCGCCTTGAGAGCGTTACGGTGACAGGCAATCATGCGGGCCTAAGCTGTCCAAACCTTTGGGCGAAAGATTCCGTGTTTTCGTTCAACGGGGGCTTTGACTGGGGCGCGGGCGCCTCCGTCTGGAGCGCGAATTTGGATGGATGCCGGTTCGAGTACAACGAAGGTTCCGGCCTCAACCTCATCTACGGCAATGTAGAGAACTGTGTGATGCGATTCAACGGTGGCTATGGGTTGTTCTTTGATCCCGATTCCGGTGAGGGGCTGAATCTCAGTGGCAGCTTGTTCTATGCAAATGCCGGCGGAGGGGTCTACCTCGGTGAGGAAGGGGAAGCCACCGTCGACAACTGCACTTTTACCCGGCACACCGCACTGCCTGCCATTACCGTCTCGGATTCTCATCACATTCTCTTCCGGCATTGCACCGTGACAGACAACGTCGTCATCAGCGGCGATCCGATCAGGCGTTTCCATCCGCCGGGGGCGGCCTTCTGGATCGATCGAGCGAACAGAGTGGAACTGCAGAATTGTCTGGTAGCGGACAATCCGGGGAGTGATTCACCGCATGCTTCCGGACTGGTGGGCGAGTGGGTCGACGGGGGTGGAAATGTGATTGGCGGTCCGGCCGGCCTTGATTATCTCCGAGACCATGGCGGTCCGACGTTATCCTTGCTGCCGTTGCCGGGCAGCCCGGCCATCGACGTGGGGGTTGCCAGTGATTTGCTGGTGGATGCGAGCGGCCTTTCGCGTCTGGCGGGCGCCGCCCCGGATGCCGGCGCGATCGAAGTCGATGCCACGGCACTCCTCGATGAGGATGATGATGGGCTGCCTGATCTTTGGGAACGCTATCATCAACTGGGCCCCAGTGATCCTAGTGACGCTTTTTCTGACCGCGATTTCGATGGCAGCAATGCACTTGCCGAGTTCAACACGCGTACCGACCCGGCCGATCCTCAATCCGTCCATCGAATCCAGGTCACTCTCGTGCCACGTGCCGGCATTCAACCGCGTCCGCGCTACATTAATGTCAGGTGGAGCCGCTATCCAGGATTGACCTATGAACTGGAAACGTCCAACGACTTGGTCGCATGGCAAAAGGTTCCCGGTGCCGCCGATAGTCGGGGCAGAGAGAACGGCAGAACCATAGCGGAACAGTCGGTTCAAGTCGGTGCGGCCGCCGGATTCTTCCGGGTGCGCGTGATCGGCGGAACATTCGCTCGGGACAGGTAGCTGGACGCAACCGCACTTGTTGCTTGAGATGAGCAACCACGTGAGCTTGTGTCCATCCCCGGCCGGATGACTTTGATGGCGACCGTGCGCTTGATGGGCTCGATCTGTTCGGCACGATAGGCCGTGCCAAAGCCTCCCTCCCCCATCATGTCCCCGATCAGATATTTGCCGTCCAACAACGCGCCTGGATCAACGGAAACGGAAGGATCCGGTGCGGCCTCGCCGAAGCCGAAGGCGTTGACCACGAGACTCCAGCGGGTCGAAGGGAACGGGATCTGGCCCTGGGGTTTTCTTTCCACGTCTTCCGGCATGGACCTTGAGATTGGCCTCTGACTAGATAATCTGCGACCTCAACCCGCAGTGCTTCGGAATCGACCATAATTCCATCTGGTTATCCACCCAGTCTAGCGGGCATGAATTTCAAAGGAAGACGCACCGGCACCACTCCGCCACTGATCATGCATCCGAAACGAGAGATTCATAAATGATGATCGCGTTCGACAATAGCTATTCAAAGCTGCCGGATGGATTCTATTCGCGTCAGAACCCCACCCCGGTGGCGGCCCCTGCCCTGGTGCGTTTCAACAACACGCTCGCAGCAGAGATCGGGGTCAATGCGGAGGCCCTTGATCTCGCGGTGTTGGCAGGCAACCGGATCCCTTCGGGCGCGGATCCGATTGCACAGGCTTACGCGGGACATCAGTTCGGCAACTTCGTAGCCCAACTGGGCGACGGGCGGGCGATTCTATTGGGCGAAGTTGTAGGCCCAGACGGCATCCGCCGCGACCTTCAGCTGAAAGGGTGCGGCCCGACCTTGTATTCGCGCGACGGTGACGGACGTGCCGCGATCGGGCCGGTCATCCGCGAGTTCGTGGTCAGCGAAGCGATGGCGGCCCTTGGGATCCCCACCACCCGCGCGCTGGCGGCGGTGACCACCGGGGAGAACATCATCCGCGAGCAGGTCCTTCCCGGGGCGATTCTGGCGCGGGTTGCCAGCAGTCATATCCGGGTCGGCACCTTCCAGTTTCATTTTGCGAATGGTGACCTCGAGGCCCTGCGTCTCTTGACCGACCACGTGATCGAGCGCCACTATCCCGATGCTGCCACCGCCGCCAACCCCGTGCTTGCGCTCCTGGAGAGGGTGTCAGCGAGGCAGGCGGAACTGATTGCACGGTGGATGCAGGTGGGCTTCATCCACGGCGTGATGAACACGGACAACATGTCGATTGCCGGTGAGACCATCGACTACGGTCCCTGCGCGTTCATGGATGGCTATCACCCCGGCAGAGTGTTCAGTTCGATTGACCGGCAGGGGCGTTATTCGTGGGGCAACCAGCCCCAAGTCGCACACTGGAACCTCTCGCAGTTCGCGCGGACCCTGGTGGCCCTGATTCCGGGGGATCAGGAAACGGCCAAACGCGACACGCAGACGGTGCTGGATACATTTCCCGAGGCATTCTCACGGGCATATGCCAGCGGGTTCGCCCGAAAACTCGGCCTCTTGACGAACCGTCCGGAAGACTCGAATCTTATCAACGATCTCCTGGGTTTGATGGCTGTGGATGAGGTGGATTTCACTCTCTTCTTTCGCCACCTCACGGAGAGCGTGGAAACTGGGGATGACGCCGCTCTTCGTGCTCTCTTCAAGAATCCCGATCGCTTCGATTCGTGGACCGAGGATTGGCGACGACGAACCGAAGGCGATGATTCCAAGGCGCGGGTCATGGCCATGCGCGCGGTGAACCCTGTCTTCATTCCGCGCAACCATCGGTTGGAAGAGGTGATTGCAGCCGCAAACACCGGTGACTACGCCCCCTTCGAGCGGTTGCTGGCGGTTTTGGCGCACCCCTACGAGCAGCAGCCGGAAAACGCCGCTTACGAAAACCCACCCGAGCCCGATGAAATCGTCCATGCGACATTCTGTGGCACCTGATGGCCTGAATCTTCCTGCCCAAGCCGCCCTCCCGGCGTCAGGAAACAACTTGGAATAGAACGCCAGTCCTGACATCATACCTTTCGTAGTGAGCGTGATTCTCCGTCAGCTCTTGGCAGTGTCTTTGGTCCTTGTGATGGCCAATCCGGTTTGTTGCTGCACGGTAGGCTCGATCTTGGGTGCTGCGCCGGAGAGCGAGGCCCCGCTGCCGTCGCGTTGCTGCTGCTGTGAAAATGGGAACACCTCGGATCAGCAAAGCCCCGATGTGCCTGAAGAGGCTCCGGACTGCCCATGTGCAGCCGAGAGCTCGTTCCTGGTCGAAGCCAAGGCTCCGCAGTTAGATCGCGTCCGTGCCGAACATTTCATCCTGGTGAGCGAGAAGGCTGCCGGAGTCGCAATGTCTCCCCGTCTCCTCTGCCGCGATGTCACCAAAGCCCCAAGTCCACCGCCGCCTGGTTACTCGTGGCGACGCTACTGCTGCTATCTACTTTGAGTGCCCACGGGATTCTCCCGCTGGCGCAGGTTGCACGCGGTGCGACTGAAGTCTCCCCTCTGCGAGATCGTTCCGTCGGAATCTGAGTCCCGATCGTGCTGCGAAGAATCCTCGGGCTTTCCTCCCGCGTGCGCAGGCCGCGCAAGCTTCGCAGCAGACGACGTCAACCGCTGCCTAACCGGCGCATCGATCTCGCACCATTGATCCTCAACCACCAACCACGAGCGAACTGAAGTTCTCCCACCCTCCCCTTCTCTTCTTCCCGACTTCTGAATTTCCATGAAGCACACTCTCATTTCCGTTTCACTTTCCCTCCTGCTTGCAGTCGCGGCAGCGGGCAACGTGGTGGAATACGACCTGACAATTTCGGAGCAAAGACTGGCACCCGCCGGCAAGGAGCGCACCGCCCTTACCATCAATGGCGGGATTCCGGGACCCACTCTCCGCTTCCGTGAAGGCGACACCGCCGTCATTCGCGTGCACAATTCCCTCAAGAGGGAGGAAACCTCCATCCACTGGCATGGCTTGTTGGTTCCCAACTCCCAGGACGGCGTGCCCTACCTGACCACCCCTCCCATTGTGGCGGGCACCACCTTCACCTACACCTTCCCCCTCACGCACTCCGGCACCTACTGGTATCACTCTCATACCGGCCTCCAGGAACAACGCGGCGTCTACGGCTCCATTGTCATCACTCCCAGGGCGGGAGAGCACGTCCGGGCCGATCGCGAACACGTCCTGGTTCTCTCAGACTGGACCAACGAAAAGCCCAAGGAGGTGATGCGCACGCTCATGCGGGGTTCGGAATGGTACGCCATCAGGAAGCGCAATGCGCAGTCGATCTTCGGCGCCTACCAAGCCGGTGAACTCCGTGAATACGTTGCGCGGGAGAAGGTCCGCATGGCTCCCATGGATCTCTCCGACGTCGCCTACGACGCCTTCCTCATCAACGGCAAAGCGCGCAACTCCCTCCCTGGCCGGCCGGGCGAACGGATCCGCCTCCGCATCATCAACTCCGCGGCTTCCACCTACTTCTACCTCAACTCCGCCACCGGCCCGCTCACCATCGTGGCAGCCGACGGCCCGCCGGTGCGACCCGCGAAGGTCAAGCGACTCCTGATCGGCATGGCCGAGACCTACGACGTCATCGTCACGATTCCAAGGTCCGGCTCCTGGGAATTTCGCGCCACCGCTCAGGACAATTCCGGTCACGCCTCCCTCTTCCTTGGGGAAGGCGAGGCCCACCACGCCCAAGCGCTTCCCTCCCCGAACCTCTACGCCATGGATCACATGCTCATGGCGGCCCTCGAGGACCACGATACGCCTCTTCACGAGATGCACAAGCAAGCCCGCCCCGGCACTCCCTATGCCTTTCTGCGCGCCACCAAACCCACCACTCTCAAGGCCGCGTCCACCCGCAAGATCACCTTGCGTCTCACCGGCGACATGAAGCGCTACATCTGGTCCTTCAATGGCAAAACCCTGGCGGAAGAGTCCACCGTCCCGGTCCGCAAGGGCGAAGTGCTCCGCATCGAACTCATCAACGACACCATGATGCACCACCCCATTCACCTTCATGGGCACTTCTTCCGTCTCGTCAACCGCCATGGTGCCTACTCTCCGCTCAAGCACACCGTCGATGTGCCGCCCATGGGCACGCGCATCATCGAGTTCCTCGCCAACGAGGAAGGCGACTGGTTCTTCCACTGTCACCTCCTCTACCACATGGATGCGGGGATGGCCCGGGTCTTTTCCTACCGCGCCTCCCGCGAACCCGACTACCAGCCGGCGCTCGATCCCAAGTTGCTCCACCCCTGGTTCTTCATGGTCGATGGCAATCTCCTCCACAACATGACGATGGGCAACGCCACCATCATGACCGGGCGTGAAAACTTCGGTGTGATGTGGGACTACGGATTCAAGGACCACCAGGAATACGAAATCGACCTCTACTGGGCCCACTACTTCAATCCCAATCTCTCGACCTATCTCGGCTACCGTCTCACCAATGAGATGGAGACCGAAGACCGCGCTTTCGGCGGCGTTGCCTATCGCCTTCCCTATATGTTCGAGAGTTCCCTTGCCCTTGATTCCAAGGGCGAACTTCGCGTCGGCATCGGCAAGGAGTTTCAGCTCACGCCCCGCCTTTCGGTCTACGGCGACCTCGAATACGACACCAAGACCGAGTGGGAATTCGGCCTCGGGGTCTCTTTCCTTCTCAACAAGCAGTTTTCTCTGACCACTGCCTACAGCTCCGATCACGGTTGGGGAGCGGGCCTTGGTTTTCGATTTTGATCCTCCTCCAAACCGATCCAATCCAAACTCATCGAACGAACCCCAAAACATCCAAGACCATGAAATCAACATACATCCTCAGCGCCCTTGCGGCCCTGACCTTCGGCCTCGTCTCCTGCGCCTCACCCTCAAACCCGTCCGGAAGCGGCGAGCAAACCATCAGTGCGGGCGTCAAGAGCTACACCAGCGACACCTGCATCGTGTCCGGCAACAAGCTCGGCTCGATGGGCGATCCCGTCACCATCGTCCACAACGGACAGGAGGTGAAGTTCTGCTGCAATCCGTGCATCAAGAAGTTCAAAGCCAACCCCGACAAGTATCTTGCCAAGCTCAGGTAACACCTCACAGACGGCGCCTCTGTGCGCCGTCCCGGATGCTCCAATTCAAACCACATGATTCCATGAAACCGACTCTCTTCATTGCGGCTTCCCTCACCGCTCTCCTCCTCCCGGCCTGCCAGTCCACTGGCCCGGCCGCCCCGGCCGACGCATCCCCGGTCCACGACCACTCCGCCCATGATCACGCCTCGCATTCCCACGGGACCAAGACCAAGGCGAAGACACTCGCCAAGCCGTCTCCGGTGGCCTCAACACCCGCAGGCGTCAAATCCTACCCGCTCGCCACTTGCGTCGTCACCGGCGAACCACTCGGCGAGTGGGACGAGGAAACCACCTACATCCACGGCAACCAGGAAATGAAGTTCTGCTGCAAGATGTGCCTCAAGAAGTTCAAGAAGGACCCCGCCAAGCACCTCGCCAAGCTACCGTAGTTCCGGGCGACCTCCCCGAGCACCGCCCGAAGCGGAAGGTCGGCGCAGCGACACCAAATCACCACTATGAGATCCATCCTCATCCCCACCTTGGGATTGGCGCTCGCCCTGCTTCCAGGTCCCGCGCTTCTCGCCGGGGCCGCACAGCAGAAGCGCAGCGACGCCAAGGGCGAGAAAACTCAACTGGCGGGCTCACCTACACTGCGCGCCCCGTGGACCCGCCCGGCCCTCGCCTCCACCCCGGACGGTCATCTGCTTTTCTACTGATGACCGACCCGCACACTTCGGTTGAGGATGAGGGCCCGCACTCCTGCTGCCACCAGCATCAAGCGCCACCAGATCCCTCCACCACTCCCGCGCGCCCCGGGCAGTGGACCTGTCCGATGGACCCGGAGGTGGTCTCTAATCAACCGGGCGACTGTCCCAAATGCGGGATGGCTCTCGAGAAGGTTCCGCGCTTGCCCGGATCCACGGGCTATACTTGCCCGATGCATCCCCAGGTCCAACAGGATCATCCGGGGGACTGCCCAATCTGCGGGATGCCGCTGGAGGCCGTGGACGGCAACGCGGACGACGCCCATGCAGAACAGGAAGTTCGCGATCTCTCCCGAAAATTCTGGATTGGCGTGGCTCTCACCATTCCCGTGTTCGTCCTCGCGATGGGCGGGATGATCCCGGCGCTCCACCTTCACGAGTTCATTCCCATGGGCGTCTCGAAGTGGATCGAGTTCGCGCTGGCAACGCCGGTCGTGCTCTGGTGCGGCGGCCTCTTCTTTGCCAAGGGCTGGCGCTCTGTGCTCAATCGATCTCCCAACATGTTCACCTTGATCATGATGGGCGTCGGCGCGGCATACCTCTTCAGCGCCGTCGCGGTGGTCGTCCCCGGCATGTTCCCGGAGTCCTTCCGCAAGGGCGGCGAGGTCGCACTCTACTTTGAGGCAGCGGCGGTGATCACCGTCCTCGTCCTCCTCGGACAGCTTCTCGAGGCCAGGGCCCGGAGCCAAACCGGTCAGGCCATCAAGACTCTCCTCAATCTCGCGTCCAAGACCGCCCACCGTATCCGCGATGGCGTGGAAGAGGAAGTTCCCGTCGACCAACTCCAGGTGGGCGATCTCCTCCGGGTCCGCCCCGGCGAGAAGATTCCAATCGATGGAGTCATTACCGAGGGCCAGAGCAACATCGATGAATCCATGATCACCGGTGAGCCGATTCCGATCAGCAAAGGCGCTGCGGATTCCGTCATTGGCGCCACCGTGAACCAAACCGGGTCCTTCGTGATGCGCACCGAGAACGTCGGGAGCGACACCCTGCTCTCCCAGATCGTGCACATGGTGGCGGAAGCCCAACGCAGCCGCGCGCCCATTCAGAAACTGGCCGACACGGTCGCGGGGTATTTCGTTCCCGCCGTCATCCTCATTGCGGTGGCAACCTTCGTGGTGTGGGGCGTCTGGGGACCCGAGCCAGCCATGGCCTATGCCCTTGTCAATGCCGTCGCGGTTCTCATCATCGCCTGTCCCTGTGCCCTCGGCCTCGCCACTCCGATGTCAATCATTGTGGGCGTGGGCCGCGCGGCGCAATCCGGCATCCTCATCAAGAACGCCGAGGCCATCGAGATCGCGGCGAAGGTGGACACCCTCCTCACCGACAAAACCGGCACCCTCACCGCCGGCAAACCACGGGTCACGAACCGCCTCGCGGCGGAGGGCGAGGATGCCGATGAGATGCTGGCCCTCGCAGCGGCGCTCGAGAGAAGTTCGGAGCATCCGCTCGCGCGGGCCATCGTCGAGGAGGCCGCGAGTGCGGGCCTTCCTGTCCTCGAGGCCAAGGAATTCCAGTCCACTACGGGAGGCGGCGTCTCTGGAGAGGTCAACGGCACCACCATCCGGGTTGGAAAGGAGGGATTCTTGCAAGAGAGCGGCGTCAAGGTATCCGAAGGCCTCACCGCCCTGGCAGCTCAACTTCAAGCCGAAGCACAAACCGTGGTCTGGGTTGCCTCCGGTGATCGAGCCCTCGGGATCCTGGCCATTTCTGATCCCATCAAGGAGTCCACCCCCGAGGCGATCGCCGCCCTCCACCAACGCGGCATTCGCGTCATCATGGGAACGGGCGACAACCAGAGGACCGCCGAAGCGGTAGGCCGAACTCTCGGAATCGATGAAGTCCACGCCGGTCTTTCTCCTGAAGACAAGATCCGCATCGTGAAGGAGCTGAAGGAAAGCGGTGCCATTGTCGCGATGGCGGGTGATGGCATCAACGATGCCCCCGCGCTTGCCGAAGCGCACGTCGGCATCGCAATGGGCACCGGAACGGACGTCGCTATCGAAAGTGCCGGGATCACCTTGATCAATGGCGACCTGCGTGGAGTCGCGAACGCCGTCGGAGTCAGCCGCGCCGTCATGCGCAATATCCGGCAGAACCTCTTCTTCGCGTTCATCTACAATGGCCTCGGCATCCCGATCGCTGCGGGAGTGCTCTTCCCTCTTACCGGAACCCTCCTCAGCCCGATGCTCGCGGGGGCAGCCATGAGCATCAGTTCTGTTTCGGTAATCGCCAACGCCCTTCGACTCCGTCACCATCGCTAGCACATCATCCCCGATAAAATGAACTCGAGAGCAATCAGATTCCTGCTTGCGTTGCTGCCCGCACTCCTCGCTTCCTGCAATGATCAGACTCGCAAGGACGCAGCTCAAGATGACTCGTCCCCTCCAGAGATGAAAAGAATCGTCACCGTTCTCCAATCGGAGGGCTGAGGGAATACCGAGGGAGCGGTCGCTCTCGTCGAGGCCTACGCCAAAAAACTGGATCTCTCCATCGAGATCGAACGGATCGTGGTGAAGACCGATGAAGACGCGCAGCGACACAAGTTCATTGGCAGTCCGACGGTCCGAATTCTTGGCCTGGACGTCGATCCCGACGCCCGTTCGGCAACTCAATACGGGTTCACCTGACGTCTCATCAATTGGACGCAGGGTGCGTCCGCGACCGAAAGCATGCTCCAAAACGCCTTCATCGAAGCGGGATGGATTCCCGACCCCAAGGAAAGTGGCGAATGATCGCTACGGGGCAGACACGCGCGCTGCCAGCTGAATTCAGATGTCATTCCCCGCTCCCCTGCTTCTTGAGCGCGGGCACCGGCCGGCCTTTGGTCCACGGAACGCCCGCCTTCTCGAGTTGAATGAAGAGTTTGTCCATTTCCTCCCCGGTGAGATTC
Source organism: Roseibacillus sp. (assembly GCA_046581525.1). Lineage (GTDB taxonomy): Bacteria > Verrucomicrobiota > Verrucomicrobiia > Verrucomicrobiales > Akkermansiaceae > Roseibacillus_B. The sequence goes on from JAYGGC010000263.1 coordinate 12,824, forward strand.
TGCAAGTCACCGTGAATCTCTCCGAATCGTTCCGCTGCGATTTCGTACTCCCGGCGATGGGTCTTGGTCGGCCCGTAGGTTGATCCCCGGCCGCTCCCCGCCCCGCCGAGCCGCCGTTGAATGGAGGGAACCGAGGGCTCGGAGAAGCGACTGCGGATTGCATCGCCGCTCAGCGCCTCGCGCAGCTCGCGAAGCTGGGTCTCCAGCTTATGAGTTCGCTCCAGGAGGTCCACCTTGGCAATGCGCGCGTTCTTGATCGCCTTGTTGATCTCGGCGAGTTCCTCGAGTGCTTCGTCGGTCCGGTTCGCCGCGCCGCGCACAGTCCGGCTCAGTCTTTCGACGCTGTCGTAGAAGGCCGCGACTTCCTCCCGGTCCTGGGCGGGCAGGGAGGGCTTGCTGATCGAGGTCACCGAGAAGCGCTGCGGCTTGCCGATGGTCTCGAAGGTTCCCTTCACGTTCCGCTCCAACACCATGGTGTACTTCCCGGGGGGCACCAGGTTGCGGCTACTGCCCGCCGAAGCGTTGGAAGCTCGTCGCAGATTCCACACCACGCGATGAAATCCGGATCCCGCCGGGCCCGCCAGGCGTCGCACCAGCTTGCCCTCCTTGTCCCTGATCGTGACGAACAGCTCCGGCTTCGATTCCTTCTCCTCGGCTGCCAACTCTTCGAAGGAGGGCGTTGGGACGTCGCCGCCCTGTTTCTTGATCTTTCCCTCCTTCTCCTTGCGCCGGGCCTTCTTCGATTCGAAGGAATCCCGGCGGTAGATGGTGAAGACCGCCCCGTGGGGAGGATTCGAGGCTTTGTAGAGGCTATCGCCCTGGGAGCCCGCGCCGCGAGTGGGCACATAGTGGAGCGCCCGCCGAATCGGGAAGACGATGAACTCGTTTCCCTTCAGCGCTTCCTCACTCACCGAGCGCAGGAAACTGTAGTCATCGAGGATGTAGAAACTGCGCCCGAAGGAGGCCCCTACCAGGTCATTCTCGCGGCGCTGGATCTCGACGTCGCGAAAGGCCATGTTCGGAACGCCCCCGCTCAGCTTGATCCACTTTTCGCCGGCATTGGTCGTGAAGAAGAGTCCGAACTCGGTTCCCAGGAAGAGGAGTTCCTTCTTCCTGTGATCCTGCACGATGCGCCAGACGAGGTGGCGCTCCGGCAGGCTCTCGCCGATGTTCTTCCACGTTTTTCCGCGGTCCTTGCTCACGATCAGGTAGGGCTTGAAGTCGCCCTCCTTGTGGTTGTCCAGCGCCGCGTAAACCGTATCCGCATCGAAGCGGTCGGCCTTGATGTCGTTCACAAAGGCAAACTCCGGGATGCCGAAGATGCGCTCGATCCTCCGCCAGTTTTCGCCACCGTCTTCCGTGACCTGGATCAACCCGTCATCGGTTCCGGCATAGATCAATCCTTCCACCACCGGCGACTCCGAAATGGAGGTCACATTTCCGTACTTCGACATCGCCATGAAGTCGTAGGTGGCATCCACGCTCCAGACCCGATCCATGACCTTGAGCTTGAGCCGATTCTGGTTCCGCGAAAGATCCGGGCTGATCGCGGTCCACGAGTCGCCCTGGTCGTCGCTGCGGTGCACCTTCTTGGAGCCGTGGTAAATCCGCTTGTTCGAATGCGGACTGATGTGGATCGGGGAATCCCAGTTGAAGCGCAGGTCCGGCTCGCCCTTCTCCGACCGGGGCCGGATGTCGACTGCCTCTCCGGTGCGCCGGTCATAGCGCCTCAGGTTTCCCTGCTGCGATTCGCAGTAGATGATGTTTGGATTCTTCGGATCGATCGCGCAGTCGTGTCCGTCTCCGCCGATGATCGGCCGCCAGTCGCTGTTGACGATTCCCGAACTGCTCCGCGTCCGACTCGGCCCGTACTGCGTGTTGTTGTCCTGCGTCCCACCCACGATATTGTAGAACGGGTAATCGTAATCGACATCGACCTTGTAGAATTGGGTGAGCGGCAGGTTCGCGAAAAAGTCGTAGGTCCTGCCTCGGTCGAAGGAGCGGTACAGTCCGCCGTCGCAACCGACCAGGATGAAATCGGGATCGGACGGATGGAAGGCGACCGCATGGTTGTCGACGTGTTTCGCTCCGCTCTCCACCGAGTTCCAGGTCTTTCCGCCATCTTCCGACCTCCCGAGAGAGACGTTGGCCTGGTAGAGCACGTCGAAGCGGTGCGGATCGGCATAGAGTTCCTGATAGTAGTGCGGTCCTGTTCCGCCCCCGAGGTAATCGCTCCTCTTGTCCCAGCTTTCGCCGCCGTCCGCCGACCTCCAGAAGCCACCTTTGCGCCCGGGAAGCTCGATCGTGGCGTAGATCACGCGCGAGTCCTGCTGAGAAATGGCCAGTCCGATCTTGCCCTTGTCTCCGCCCGGCAGACCACCCTTCAATTCTCTCCACGTTTTCCCACCGTCGACCGACTTGTGAATCCCGGTCTCCGGTCCGCCATTGACCAGGGCCCACACCGTGCGATGACGCTGGTGGGTGGCGGCGTAGAGGACGGAAGGATTCTTCGGATCGAGCACGACGTCCGTCACACCGGTGTATTCCCCCTTCGCGAGGATTTGCTCCCAGGTCTTCCCGCCGTCGCTCGACCGGTAGAGTCCGCGCTCGCCACCCGCTGACCAAAGCGGTCCCTGGACCGCCACGTAGATGAGGTGGGAGTGCTGCGGGTGCACCACGATCTTCGAGATGTGTTCGCTCGCCTTCAGGCCCATGTTCACAAACGACTTCCCGCCGTCGACGCTGCGGTAGATGCCGTCCCCAAATCCCACATGACGTCCACCCACGTTCTCACCGGTGCCAACCCACACCGTGTTTCTGTTAGACGGATCGACCGTCACGCAACCGATCGAGTACGAGCCATACTTGTCGAAGATCGCCTTCCAGGTCGTTCCAGCGTTTGCGGTCTTCCACACTCCGCCGGATCCCACTCCCACGTACCACGTGTTCATCTCCTCGGGGTCGACCGCGATGTCGGCGATGCGTCCCGACATCAGCGCCGGGCCGATGCTCCGCAACTTGATCGAGGCCAGGGTTCCGGCGCTTAACTTGGCCCCGTCCTTTTTCTCTTCGTCTTCCTCTTGCGCCCGCGAGTGGCTCGCGCTTCCCGCAAGCAGGATCAAGGTGGACAAACACAGGAGGCCTAGGCGCGAAACTTCATCGTTGTTCATGGTCGGGTGACAGCAGTGATTAGGGTGAACGGATTATATATCATGGCCGGCGCAAAATTTCGGCCCAATTCCGTACACTAAATATCAAGAGAACCTGAAACTTAAGACCCGGCCAGCACTCCCCCGGCATCGCCCGCAGACGGCCGTTTCAGGGAGAGGCGCTCTTCTTCCGCCTCCGGCGATTGAGGTGCGGCAAGAGGAACAGGTAGATCCCAGTGGTCCACAAGCCCAGGAGAATCACGGCGGAGGGCAGCATGACCCAGAGTTTGACCCGGTCATGGAAGAAGGTGCCGTCGTGCAGGCTCTCGATAAAGTCGGACCGGCGGAAGGCCACCTGCAGGACCTCGCCGGTCTTGGCATCCAACTGGATCTCCCACCGGTTGTTGCCGCGGACCTTGAGCATCCCCCTCGAGGGGCGCACGTCCAGCCGGTCAACGTCTTCCCAACTTTCGACCCCTGCCTCTGGCACCGTCCTCGCGATCTCCATGATGCGATCGAAGGAGAGAGTGAGTTGCGTCGAACTTCCCCGCTGGGTGGGCGGCTGGATCCAGGCGAAGTCCTTCTTCAGGAGGAGAAGGAGGCCGGTGAGTATCACCAGGAGCACGGGCACCGCGATCGCAATGGCGCCCCAGCGGTGGAGGACGCGGTTGAGCTTGGCGAACTTCATCGCGTGCTGTGTTAACCCGAC
>JAYGGC010000279.1:0-4903 GCA_046581525.1 Roseibacillus sp.
CTTCCTGTTGGTATTGATCGATGAGGTTCATGGTCTGGTCGGTTTCTGGGGTGCTCGCTACCCGGGGGGAAGCTTGAAGTGAATGGCCTTGCGCCTGGTCAGGCCGTAGAAGGAAAAGCGGGAGAGTCCGCTGCCGCGTCCGGAAAGCTTGTAGCCGGTCCACGGCAGGGCGGGATCGAGGTAGTCACAACGGTTCATGAAGACGGTGCCGGCTTCGATGTGAGCGGCCATCTTCTCTGCGCGCTCACGGGAGGCGGTGAAGACCGCCGCGGTCAGGCCGAGTTCGCTGTCATTGATGTGAGAGAGCGCTTCCTCGTCGTCGCTCACCCTCATGACCGGCATGAGGGGGCCGAAATTTTCTTCACGCATGATGGCCATCCCTGCGGTGGGGTGGAGAACAAGAGTGGGTTCGAAGAAGGTCGCGCCGTCGATCATCTTACGTTGTCCTCCGCGGACAACCCGGGCCCCTCCCGCGCCCGCTTCGGCCACTTGTTGTTCCATCACCTCGGCGGCCCCGGGATCCGCCAGCGGGCCCATGGTGGTGGCTGCGTCGGTGGGATCGCCGAGTTGGTAGGCTTCGATCAGTTTGGTGGCATGATCGACAAATTCGGTGAAGACGTTGTCATGTACGTAGACCCGTTCGATGCCGCAACACGATTGGCCGGCATTGTACATGCAGCCGTCCACAATCGTTTCCGCGGCGGCGAGCAGATCGGCATCGGCGGCGACGTAGGCGGCGTCCTTCCCGCCGAGTTCGAGATGACAATCGAGCATCGCTTCGCCGCAGGACCGGCTGATCGCACGGCCGCCCTGGACCGACCCGGTGAAGATGACGTGGTGGACCTGGCGTTGGCGGATGAGATCACCGGCGTCCTGGTGACTGGCGAAGGCGTGCTGCAACAGGCCGGGGTGCGAGGCGATGTTCCCGAAGGCGGCTTCGAAGTGATCGCCGATTGGAGCAGTGGCGGAGGCGTGTTTGAGCAGGACCGTGTTTCCAGCCAAGAGAGCCGCCAGGACACCGTTGAGGGAGATCATGAGCGGGTAGTTCCAAGCCGAGATGACGAAGACCACGCCGAGCGGGACGTGCTCGATGCGACGATGAAAGCCCTCCACCTCGGCAAGCGTTTCGGGAGCGAGCGCAGTTTCAGCGGTCTCCAGCAGAAATTCGGCGCGCTCGAAAAAGCCATTCAACTCGTTGCGGCTCTGCGCAAGGGGCTTGCCCATCAGGGTTGTGATGTCGGTCGCGATTTCTTCGCGCTGGCGATCGAAGTAGCTCAGCGCATCGCGAAGCACTTCGACTCGCTCGGAGACGGGAGTATGGGCCCACTCGGCCTGGGCCTGCCTCACCGTCGCGAGTTTCTCAGCGACCGCGGAGGAATCGTCACGGTCCCGCCGGGCGGCGGGTTCCAGGGTGTAGGGATTTGTTTGAACGAGGGGAGGCACGTCGTTGGCTGCTTGGCACCGACGCTAACATTCCCCGAGGACCGGTTGAACGCTCTAAATCAAGAAACCCCAGGATCGGTTTTCCGCTCGCCGGGTCGAGATGGGGACGCGTTCGTCTCAGCCGCGCGAGCGCCGGCGTCTCAAAAAGGGAAGCGCGGCCAAGCCCAGGAGCAGGGTGGCGGAGGGCTCCGGGATGGCGGCGAAATAGGACTCCACCAGCAGGCGGTCCGCATCGCTCAGGGCGGAGTTGAAAATGATCATCTGGCTCATGTCGCCGACGAAATCGTAGCCACTTGGGCTGTATGCCCCCATGATGATGCCCGCATTGGCATCGACGCTGTTGGTCGGGGTCCCAACAAGATTGAGATTCGTCCCGTTGGCATAGGCGTTGTGGCTGTTGGCGGTGATGACGGTGCTCCAGATGGTATCGATGCCATCGTAGACCCTGATGTCATCACCCGCATAGGTCGTGCCGTTATACATCTCCACGCGAAAACCGCCGCCACCATCGTCACGCTGATGCGATATATCGTTAGCCCCGATGTTGTAGGCGTAGGTTCCAGAAGTGGCGAAGGGAGCGCCAGCGTCATAGTTGCCCAGCCAGATGACAGTGAAATCGACCGTGGCGGTGTTACTGAGCGTGCCAGCGAGATAGCGCCCATCGGCACCGACGGCGGTGTCGTCAAACGAGAGTCGGCCGCTGCCGTCATAGGAGATGAGGCTGGCTGCGCCGCCTCCGCGTTGGACGGAAGTAACCTCCATGCCGGGAATAGCCGTTCCGCTGCCATTGACCGGGGTCCAGGAGTTCACCGAGCTGCCGGTCGTCGTGACCCCGGTGCGCCCATCGTAGTGCGCTACCAAGGAGCCTTGCGCGGAGGCCGATAATCCCGGGACGTCCGTAAACAAGGCCGCCGAAAAGGCGCACGGAGCAGCGCCGAATAGTCCGGCGAGGATGAACGCTCCAATACGAAGTGTCCTGTAGGCTATCATCCCACCATGGCCTCACAGAAGTTAGCGGCATTCAAGCAGATATTCACATAATCAGGCTCGCCGGGAGTTAGCTACTCCCCGTACCAACGAACTCGTTTGCAAAGCTACGCTCTTCATAGAGAAGCATGACTTTAAACGACTCCGAATCGAGGAGGAGGGCACCGGACTTAGAGGCCCGGCGGGTGGATGTAGAAGTACGCACCGGAGGCATCATCGTAGATGGGTTTTACGGGCGGGAACCTGTTCAGCAGCTCCAGTTTGTCTTCGGTCGAGAGGGTCAGGTTAGTCTTGAAGGCAATGTCGTAGCGGACGCCGTTGTCGCGATTGCTGGTGCCGTCGCCAGGTGGTTGGGCAGAGACGAGGGAGTTCAGGCTGACACCGCCGAGGCCGGCGTAGACCGCTCCATTGGAGCTGTTGCGGTAGAGCACGAGGAGAAGCTGGCTGCTGTCGAGTTCGTCGTAGTCTGGCGTGTGGGCCTCGGTGGTATCGGTCTGGCCGGAAATTGCCGGAGCGGTATCGTTGACGTAGGTTTTTTGGGAGGGTAGGGGATCGAAGGTCAGGAAACTGTAATTGGGAGCGGTGTAGGTCGTCCATCCGCCGGCAATAGCGGCTGCTTTCGTTGCTGCGGCGTTGGCGTCGTGGTCCATCAGAAACTCGAGGAGGCCGGAGCCATTGTTGTTGGTATTCATGTTGCACCACCACAAATCGTTGTTGTTGCTGCCAAAGAAATCCAGGCCGTGGGCCTGCTCGCCAATGAAGAAGAGATCGCCGGTGTCGAGGTGGTACTCGATCTCGCGCCAGGTGTCGGAGGAGAAACGGGTGCGCACCACCGCCCCACTGGGAACCTCGGTGAAATCGGTCACGAGGCGGAAGAATTCCCGTTCCTTGTCGATCTCCCACGACATGGGTGAGGTCGCCTCCGCCTCGATGAACCACTCTTGAAGATCGACGGAGGACAGGAGATGAGCGTTGCCGGTCCAAGTGAGTTCCGCAGTTCCACCTTGCACAGTGAGTATGGGTGCAGTGAGAGATTCCGGGTCAGGCGGATTCTCCAGGTCGGCGAGCCAAGCTTCCACGAGTCCGCGGTCGGTATCGCTGAGAGCGGATTCGAAGATGATGATCTGGCGGATTTCGCCAACGAGGTCATAGCCGCTTGAGCTGAAGGCACCAATGACGATCGAGGCATTGGGTGCGACGTTGTTGGCGGGCAAACCTCCCAGGTTCAGGTTGATACCATCGGCATAAGCACCGTGAGTGCTGGCGGTGATGACCGTACTCCAGACGGTGTCGATTCCATCGAAGGCGGTGATATCGTCCCCCGCATAAGTTGAGCCGTTGTACATCTCCACCCAAAATCCGCCGCCTCCGTCATCGCGCTGATGGGAAATGTTGTTCGGGCCAATGTTGTAGGCGTAGGTACCCGAATTGGCGAAGGGGGCACCGTTCTTGTAGTGGCCGAGCCAGAAAACGGAAAAATCGGTGCTGCCGGAGTTGGCTAGAGTTCCCGCCAGGTAGCGGCCATCGGAAGAAACGAAGGTATCGTCAAACACCAAGCGCTGGCTACCATCATACGCGATGAGATCGGCGCCTCCGCCACCCCTTTGGGTCGAGACCACGACCATGCCGGCGAGAGGACTCCCGCTGCCATCGACCGGGGTCCACGAATTGACGGCGCTGCCGGTGGTCATGACGCCACGGCGGCCATCGTAATGGGCGACGAGGGAAGATTGGGTGGCCCCCGAGAGCCCCGGAATATCGTCGAACAGTCCCGCCGAAGCATGGGGCGCATCGATCAATACTGCGGCCATTATCACGGGAATCGCACAACGGGTCCGGAAGGAAGATTGCATGGGAACTGGCATGGCAGAGGTCGGTTGAAAGTTTTCCCAGTCTGTGGCGGGGTGAGTTGGAGTGAAAGTAGATTCGTTGCCAGGGTTTTGCGGCTCGATCGTGGCCGACGGGAAGTCCGGGAGTTCGCTATTTTTTGTCCGGAGCGAGAGCCAGGAGCGCGAAGTTGGTGGCGGCGTGAGAGATGAAGTGCTTGTTGTCCTTGTGCGGTGAGGGTGTGAACCAACGGCCACTCTCGCGTTGGTGAGTTCTCAACCACTGTCGGGCTTTTGCAAGGCGGGGGTCATCCTTGGGCTGGCCAGATTCGGTGAGCACATGAATAGCGAAGGCGGTGGCGTAACCGTCGGGTTCCTTACTTTGCGCCTTCTTGTCGGCGCGCTTCCAGTCGGCATTGCCCAGTTCCGCCAGGACCCAGCCCCCGTCTTCCTCCTGCGCGCTGAAGAGAGCCTTCTGCCAATCTTTCACCGCGGTCTCTCCGGCGAGGTCTTCGAGGTGAGCAGAGGCCCAGAGCATCATGCCCATCTGGTGGAGAGAACTCGGCGGGTGGGCCTTGAGATAGCCACGGAGCTTCCTGGTCCCCGCCACCGCGGATGGGGAACTGGTGTAGTCGTCTTGGGCAGCC
>JAYGGC010000247.1:0-20627 GCA_046581525.1 Roseibacillus sp.
GCCGCCAACCGGCCCACTTTTTGTTTCACTCGGTATGACTTGAGAACCGGGTCCATTTGTGTTCTCTCAGGAGGCGATGGGGGACTCCGCCGATGCCACCGTGCCGATGGGCGCTCCAGTCCAGCAATTCTCCGTCTTCCTGCAGAACCGCGCCGGCTCCTTGGAAGCCTTGATCCGTCTGCTGCACCAATCGCGGGTGGAGATGCTGGGATTCAGCGTGCAGGACTCCCGGGATGCCACCGTGGCCCGGATCGTGACCAGCGATCCTGAGATCACGCAGCAGATTTTCCTGGAGAAGGGGATTCCGCACACCTCCAGCCAGCTTGTGGTGGTGGCCCTCCGAAATCCGGTTGAAGAGTTGCAGAAGTGCCTCCGCGAACTGCACCTCGCGGAGACCAACCTCGACTTTGGTTACACTCTCCTTCCCCATCCGGAAGGCCGGACCCTGGTGGCGCTCCACGTCGATGATGTCGATTTCGCGCAATCGGTGCTGCACAAGGCCGGCATCAAGACTGTGTCGCAGGAAGAGTTGAGCCGCTGAGGGGGCTTTTCCTGATTTCGATTTGCAGCCTCCGGCTCAAGTGGCCCGGGGTGGTCTTTGTGTCTACGGCAACCGTTGCAGGGCCGACAATCCCTTCCTGAGCAAGGTCTTGTCGTCGATGTCACTCTGCTTCGGATCGAGGTAGAGGACGTAGGGAATGTCGTCGATGCGGATGGAGTGGAGTCCGTCCTTGGGCTCTTTGAGAGCGGCGGCGAGGGACTTCATGTCGGTGATCTTCACACCATTGGCCTCGGTCACAATGAGGTTGGAGAGGCGGTCGTAACCGATGGTGGCGGGGGTGCGGATGACCCGGCTGAGGAAAACGAGACGGTTGCGTCCCTCTTCGTAGTCCTCGGGATTGTTGAGGGCATCGAGCAGATCGAGAGGGGCGCGGCTCCGCCATTCCTTGCCGTAGGCTTCGAGGTAAGAGCGGGTGAGTTCCTGGAAGACGAGGCCGCCCTTGATGAGGTAGGGCGGGGCCTTGTCGTACATGTGACTCGGAATGAGGCTCGGGGGCGGACGCCGGAGGACCGCTTCGATGGTCTGCTCCTTGCCGTCCCGCATGATGAGCAAGGTGAGCTTGTCACCCACTTTCCGGGAACCGCGCACGAGATTGCTCCAGAAGAGGCGACCGTAGGTCTTGTCTTCGTAGTAGCCGCGGCGGTCGAGAGGAAAGCCGTCCACGGTGAGAATGACGTCTCCCTTCTTGAGGCCGCTTTCGTCGGCGCCGCTGCCGGGAAGCACGCGGCTCACGTAGAGACCGCCCTGCTCGTCCTTGAGGCCCAGCCACTTGCGGAACTGCGGGTCTTCGGTGAGGACGGTGGCGATCCCGAGGGAGGGGAAGCCCTCATACTTGCCGTCCTTTGCGTCTTCGAGGAAGAGCTTCACGATCTCTGGGGCCACCACGTCGCTGATCTGATCTTTCGAGTTGTAGCTGGTGAGGATGCCCAGCAGTTTGCCGTTGAGCGTGATGGGAAGAGTGTAGCTGCTGGAGGCACTCTGCATGGAGGCCTTCACTTCGTAGGCGAGGAAGTAGTGGCCGCTCGCGAAGGTGGAGAGCAGGTCCACCGAGCGCACGGTGCCGACCGTGCGGAGCGCATCGCCGTTGTCTTCGAGTTGCCAGATGTCGACGGTGTCGCCGATGCCCACCGGACCATTGGTGCCCAGCGTGCCGAGCTTGCCGATCCAATTGGCCTCGGCGCCTTCTTCGGGAGCGAGGAGAGCGAGATTGGCTTCGTAGTCGATGGCGAGGACGGTGGCGGGGACGGTGTGTGCGCCATCCGCGGACTCAAACTCAATGTAGGTCGAGTTGGCGGCCATCTCAGCGGTGGTGAGAATGTTGCCACTCTCAAGCACGGCCCCGAGTCCGCGGCGCCGCTTGGGAGTGTTGAGCTCCCACGGTTGCGAGACGCTGTAGGTCTGGATGGTGGTGTTGACGCGCAGGAGTCCCTTCGATTCTACGGCCAGGGCACTGGGCGCAGCGGCGAGGAAAGCGAGGGCGAGGAGAAAGAACAGGGGGCGTTTCATCAGGAAGGGGATTGGGACTCTTAGAGGGAGTGGGAATGGAAGATGCCGTTCTGGCGCATGATGCGTTTGTTGGCGGACTCCACTTCGGCGGAGGGGATGACAATGGGCCGGGCGACCCCGTTGCACTTGATGGTGATGAATTCAGGTTGGTCCTTGGCGTAAAGGAGATCGTAGGCGTGCTGGAGAGTCTTCACCTTGGTGCCGTTGATCTCATCCACCACCGTGCCGGTAAACCCGGTGATGAAGGAGGTGAGGCGGTCGCTTTCGACCCGGGTGAGGACCACCACGTCCTCGCGTTCCTTGAAGATGGCGTCACGCACGTAGTTTTGGAAGATCTTGCGGACGCGCGGGCTCGTGAACTGGTGAGCGGAGTAGAGGTTGAAGTCGAGGGGCTGGAAGACGAGGCCGGCGAAGAACACGAAACGCGGCCGTTCACCGTAGCGCACGGCGTAGATCCGGGAGTGAGGGAAGGCCGCGAGGGTGATGGTGAGGTTCATCTTCTCTCCGGCGCGCAAGAATTCGAGCTCCACCTTATCGCCGGCGAATTTGCGCTCCACCACTTCGTGGAGGACGACCTTTTCGCCTTCCACCACGATGTTGCCGGCATTGTCGATGGGATTTTCGTCGATGGAGAGCAGGACATCACCTGGCTCCAGGAGACCGTCGCAGGGACCAGTGGGCATGACGGATGCCACCATCACGCCAAGGCCATTGTCGGGGACATTGAGGGCCTTGCGCATGGCGGGGTTGAACAGCGGGAACTCGGTGACTCCGAGGTCAACATACCAATCGTATTTCCCATCGCCGACGTCCTTCAGGAAGCGATTGATGACGGGAGTGGGAATCATGTAGCCGGTATTGTCGGCCTGCCGCAGTCCCTGGAAGGCGACCCCGACGACCTTGCCTTGCTGGAGGACCGGTCCGCCTGAGTTGCCGGGATTGATCGCGGCATCGATTTGCACCACGAGGTGGGAGTCGATGCGAGAATGCGCGTAGGGGCGGAAGTCGATGCGCGAAACCACACCGCGGGTGACCGAAATGCGATCGCCGCCGACCGGATAGCCGATGACCCGCACTTGGCTTTCGAGGACGGGCACCTCGCCGAATTCGAGATACTTGAGTCCCTCAAAGGCAGTTTCGTTTTCGACTTCAACGAGGGCGAGGTCGCAGTCGTGCGCCACGTGAACGACGCGAGCGGGATGTTTCTCTGCCGAGCCGCGCTTGGTAACCAGGATACGGTGCGCATTGGAGACCACGTGAGCGTTGGTGAGGAACTGGTTCGGCCCGATCATGAATCCGGAGCCGGTGCCGCCACCAAACCTTCCGGAGTTCCATGGGGTGCGGTAGTCGGCAACTTGGGTGGCCACTTCGATGCGAACCACCGATTTGTAGATGTCATCGGCGTTGTTGGGTGAAGCGGCCGGATCCTGCGCCAGCGCGAGGGGCTGAACGAGGGCGGTGCTGCCCATCAGCAGCAGGAGTCGATTCATGGCGGGAAGCTAAGCGGATTCGCGGGGGAATAAAGGAGGAAAACGGGAATGGAGAATTGAGGTCGATTCTCCGGCGGGAAGAGAGTGCCGTGCTGGCGGATTGGCGATGGGAGAAGCGACGGGCACCCCTACACCAGGCGTGATGCCCAGGCGGCGATGATGCGGGCGGCATACTCTGCCGAGCCGGTCTGGCTCAGGAGGTGGTCGGCACCGGCGAGGGCGAGGAAGCTTTTGGGGTGCTTGGCGACTTCGTAAATCTGGCGGGCATTGTCGAGGGGGACGATCTCATCGGAGGGAGCGTGCAGGATGAGAAGGTCACGTTGCAGCTTGGCAAGCTCGCAGGGCTGGCAGTGTTTGGCGAAGTCGTCAAGGAACCGCTTGCCAAACTTGAAGCTGCGTCCTGCGAGGGTGATCTCGGCCACGCCCTTGGATTTGAGGTCCGCCAAACCATCGCCGAGGAGCTTGGTAACGTGGGCGGGATCGGCTGGTGCGCCAATGGTGGCCACCCCGCGGGATTCCGGAATGCGGCGGGCGGCAGCAAGCACCGCCGTACCACCGAGGCTGTGACCGATGAGAAGCGAGGGAGCCTGGTATTCCGAGCGCAGGAGGGTGAGCGATTGATCGCCGTAGTGGGTGAACTGACCGGCCGTGCGGTGCGGGTGCTACTGCGAATGCGGGTTGTCGAACTCGGTGATTCCATCTGGATAGAGGCGCGGGACCTTGGCCTGGTTGTAGATCCAGTGCGGGCCGAGGCAGAGGGCGTCGGCGGCGAAGGAAGCGGAGAGTCATCGGCGCAAAGAGAGCGCAACGAAGGCCCCGCCGCAATGAGAACGGCGCACCGTGAGTGGAAAACGCGGAGTGATCACATTTGTTAAGGCCGCTTCAATTTAATTTCAAGACAACGGGCGGAAATTCCTCGCAATGTTATTCATAATCAGGCACATGGGGGGCGCGGTTGCAACGGGAGGATCTGCTCAACAATGAACATTCGTCGCATCAATGTCACCTTCCGCTACATGTGGACGGCGTGGCTCAACCTTATCCGCTGGTCCTCGTTGGCGACGCTGGTGGTCTTCATGGCGATCGCAATGATCACCCGTGATACCGCCTGGTTCATGCATGTGGGCATCGCGGGTGGAGTCTTTACCCTCGCCCTGATTATCTTCCTGCTTGAGGCCCCCTCGGTGCGATGCATTGGGTGTGGCGGAACGCTGTTGCGGACGATGAGCTGTGCCAAGCACAAGACCGCCAGGCGACTGTTCGGAAGCTACACCTTGCACTGCACGCTGGTGCTTGCGACCCTTGTCCGCTCGGTGCACTGTCCCTATTGCGGGATGCGCTACAAGATTTTCCGTCACACCCGCCGAGTTCAACGCGAAGCCGAAGAGAGGGCCTACGAAGAGGCGCGCGCCGAGGGGGATGCCAAGGAAGACAAGGCCCGCGAGAAGTCCGAAGCGAAGAATGTGCCTTACTACTAGCAGCTGCTAGGGTATGTTTTGGCGCGTGGCTGCCCGTCGAATTCTCGCCCGGAAACGATGAGACTTCCGCGCTGCCTCCCACGGTGGCATACGCATCCGATCGTGTATCGTGCATGATTCAACGCTCTTAGCGCGCAGCGCGCTAGACATTGAATCGGAACTCGATGACGTCGCCGTCCTTCACCTCGTACTCCTTGCCCTCGATGCGGAGTTTGCCGGCCTCGCGAGCGGCGGCTTTTGATCCGGCGGCGACCAATTCGTCGTAGGTGCAGACTTCGGCGGCGATGAACCCGCGTTCGAAGTCGGTGTGGATGACACCGGCGGCGGCGGGGGCCTTGTTTCCGGCCACGATGGTCCAGGCCCGGGTTTCCTTCAAACGGGTGGTGAAAAAAGTGCGCAGGCCGAGCAGATGATAGACGGACTTGATGAGCGCGGAAACTCCGGAGTCGGACACGCCCATCTCGGCAAGCAGCTCCGCCGCTTCCCCGGGCTCGAGAGAGATGAGTTCTTCTTCGACGTAGGCGGAGATCACGACCGCCTCGGCACCGTGGGAATCGGCGGCCAGGGCCTGCACCTTGGAGACCATGGGGTGGGCCTCGGGGTTGTCGACGGCGCCGGCCAACTCGTCCTCGGCTACATTGCAGGCGAAGATGGTGCGCTTGGAAGAGAGGAGGAAGAACTCGCGGAGAACCTGTTTCTCTTCGGCGCCGAGTTCGAGGGTGAGGGCGGGCTTGCCCGACTCCAGGTGCGGGAGAAGTTTCTCGATCAGGGCCAGCTCGCGCACCGCTTCCTTGTCACCGCCCTTGGCTGTCTTTTCGCGCGAGTTCCTCCGCTTCTCGAGCGAGGCGAGGTCCGCGAGGATCAGTTCGGCATTGATGATCTCGATGTCGCGGATGGGATCGACGGAACCGAGTTCGTGAACGATGTCGTCGTTTTCGAAACAACGGACAACCTGCACGATGGCATCGACTTCGCGAATGGTGGCGAGGAACTGGTTGCCGAGTCCTGCCCCTTCACTAGCGCCCTTCACGAGGCCCGCGATGTCGACGAACTCGATGACGGTGGGAATGAGCTTCTTCGATCCCGAAATTCTGGAGATGACTGCCAGCCGGTCATCGGGCACGGTGACCACGCCCACGTTGGGATCGATGGTGCAAAACGGATAGTTTTCCGCCTGCGCGTTGTGCGTGCGGGTGACAGCGTTGAAGAGGGTCGACTTTCCGACGTTGGGCAAGCCCACGATTCCGGCCTTGAGCATGTGGCCGGGCCTTTAGCCGATATCGCGGCTCCTGACTACCGCAATCAAACGAGGACTGCCAAAATCCCCGTGGCGACCTATCGGCGGACTTGAGCTAAGATCCGCCCATGAAATACGGGATTCTCTTCTCCACCGCTGGCGTGCTTCTCGCGGCGTCGGTAGTGGTGCATGCGCACTGCTACTTTCTCCTGCTGTGGCCCGCGCTCAGTTTCGGCCTGGTCGGCTTGGTCACTCCGCGTCGATCGAAGAAGCGCTTGTGACTTCCTCAAGTCCAAACGTCCCCTGGTGGGACTTGGAACCCGCCAGATGTCTGCCCTGCGCGAGGTCGATGCGATGGATTGGGACGCCGGGTAAGGGCGGCCGATTACTCGATCGAGAAGTTCTGTGGGATGGAGGTCGGGTAGGACGCGGCGCCGTAGCGATGCCTGGGAAGGTCGAGCAGTGTGCTGCTCCCGTCGGTCTTGCGAGGAAGGATGCTGCCGTCGAAGGCCACGCTGCCCGTGGGCAGGTGGGGCGGAACAAAGTTCACCGGAGCGAGCTGGTGCCTGGGATCGAGCGAAGCCATGTGCCCGGACTTGAGGTCGGACAGTTCCAAGGCCTGCACTTCCTTGCGGCTGATCTTGACGATGTGAGGCTGTCCGAAGCGGGTGAGGTCGCGCAGTTTGAAGGCTGCAATGTCGGCCTTGGTCACCCCGGTGGACGAGCACGAGGTGAACATCGCGAGGAAAAGCGCAGCGGCAGAGACGGAGAGAAGAGCACGCATGGTGAGTGAGGGGCAATTTTGACCAGACAGGGATGGCCCTATGCGTGGGCAGTAAGGGTTTCGACAGCATTGTGAATAGGATGTTCACAGAGAAAACATCTTTCTACGCAGGATGATTTGATGGTCGCTGCTTCTTGATTGTTCCAAAATCGAGGCTAGATTGTCCGGCATCCCCTATCTTCCCCTTGGAGCATGGAGCGCGCGGGGGGGCTTGCCGGCACTGAGGGCACTGGCCCACTGGGATGGGACCTTGGAGGAGCCTTTGAAAAGCCCAGCCGGGCATCGGCGAGGGAGGCGGCCGCTCCATCACTTCCGGGATCCGGTGGTGACCTCAGCGTTATCGAGGAAGCACCCCGATGAAGTTCCGGACCTTGCGACTCTCCTTCAGGTAGAGCGGACCGTGGTCCCGCTTGATCCAGATGGCGGCGGACAATCCGCCATCGAGGGAGAGTGCGGTGGCGACCTTGAAGCCTTTGAACGTTTTGGGATCAGCGAGGGCAAGGGCGAGTTGGTGCAGGGTGGTGGCGGGTGCGTAGCCGATGGCCCAGCGGTGTTTTCCATCAGTGAAGACAAAGGTGCGGCGGGAGATACGGCGGTTGGAACTGTCGGTGTTGGGCCTCCCGCCTTCGACGAGGAAGGGTCCTGACTGGATGAGTTGGCTCGGCTTGGCGGCGTCGCGGGCGAGGAACTGCGAGGTTTTTTGCAGACGGGGCAGCCCCCCCTCGAGATAGAGCACCCCCGCGCTGGTGTCCTTTCCGGAGCTCACGCTACCGATGGTCTTTCCGTCCGCAATGACGAGACCGTGGGGGTGGCCCGCCTGGTCAAAGGGACCGCCGTTGCAACCCGCCTGGCACCTGTGGGCGGACATCGCCGCGTCGAGGTCTTTGTAGGACTGCAGGGCGGGCCTTCCCTGGTCGATGACCTTGAAGGTGCTCTGACGGGAATCGAAATAATAAAGGTTGAGCGTGCCCTTGGAATCGTGGGGGCCGATGGCAACCTGAACAGTGTCGTATTCGGCGGGGGCAAGGCCGGTGCCGAGGACAAGCAATGCGAAAATCTGAATGGATAGGCGGAGCATCTCGCTAGCGCTTCACTAGTAAGACGTAGTTTCGTACTGGATTGTTCCAGATTCTTCGGGTGGAGGCGGGGCCCCCGTCAATAGAGGGCGAAACCCAGAGGTCGCAGGAGCGTCCGCCGTCGAAGTTGAGGGCGGTGGTGATGCTGAATTTGGAGAGCGGCTCGGAGGCGAGGGCGGTGGACAACTCCGCGAGAGTGGCGGACTTCGCGTATCCGAAGGCCCAGTGGTGCCGGCCGTTCCAGGCGATGAAGGAGCGCGGGCGCTGGGTGTCGTTGGAGAGTCCCGGAACAGGTTGGGAGTTTTCCACAAGAAACGGCCCCGCCTGCACGAGGTGCCGGGTGGAGGAAAAGGAGCGCCAGTGTTTGCGGCGGAGAAGGCGCGGCGAATGCTCGACGGAAAGGACCCCGGAGGTAAGGGAGGAGGACGCATTCCAAGTGCCGATGCGCGAGCCGTTTTCGATCACGAGACCGAGGGGCTCTCCTTTCGGGCTGAAGAAGCTGGCATTGATGGCCGCGAGGGCATGATGGGCCTTGGCGGCCTCTTGGGCGGTCTGCCATTCGGTTTGCGGACCATCCGCCTTGTCGGCGACCACGATCTCATAGTTTCGATCGTCGAAGGTGAGAAAGGTGAGAGAGACACCTTTGGCGGTGGTGTGGTGGACGGCGGCGGGGAGAGTGCGTTGGCTTGGACGGACGTCCGGCTGCCAGCGATCGGGCAAGGGGAAGTCGGGCCGGCCCCCGGGGAAGTCGGGATCGAGATTGGCGAGCGGGTGCTCCGGGCCCGGTCCGGTTGGGAACGCCTCGGTGTAGCTGCTCTCTCCGACCGAGCGATTCCAGGCGGTGCACGACGGGAGAGCCACTGCCACGAGTAAGGATAGCCAACGCACGGCGAAAGAATGCCGCAGCTGTTCTTCAATGCAAGGGATCATCGGAAGCTGGATCTCACGTTCAAGCGATCGCAGTATCTGCGGGCGAAGACTCGCGAATCCAACTCCTGGCGGAGCGGCGACGTCGCGTTGAGGGAAGGAATCAAGGAGTGCCTGGCCGGGTTGAATTCGCGCGTGGCCTCGATCGTGTACGACGATCCAGAGGTGGCGGAGCGTTTTAAGATGGTGATCGCCGGGATCGGGGCGGACGAAGGAGAGGAGGGCAGCATAGGTGATCTCCGCAGGCGAATGTGCAAACTGCGCACTCTCCCCCAGAAGTAGTATCCGGCGGGCCATCTCCAATCCTCGAGTCTTGCCTAGACGAAAATCCGACCGATGGTCGGGATATCCAAGAAGGAGCCACGCAACCCCCAAGAAATCGTGGCTGACTGCCGGCTTGGCCATCGCGGTTGGCGGCTTGGTCATCGCGCAGTTTGCCGCGCCCTCAAAACACGAACGGGCCGGCGCGGTGGGATCGCCCACTGCACGCACCATGAGTGCAACATGAATGGATCGAACAATCTGCCCGAGACCGACGCGGGACCCATGCACTTGTGTCCGGTGTGCCTACGCAAGTTGCACCATGCGATTGGATTTGATCCTGCCGCCCGGGAGTCTCCGCCGCGCGATTCCGGTTGCATCAATTGTCCGGCTTCGTCGAAAGCGGACTTCGTAGGGGAGAGGTGCTCAGCCGAGGAATGGCTACCTGCTAGTAGGGGTCTCCGACTCTGCTCGTAATGACCGGTTCGAGGGTGAGATTGAGATTGAGCCCCCGGTCGGTGATCTCTTCGGGGCGGAGTTCCCGGAAGCGGGTGCCCGCTTGATCGACGACGAGGACAGCGAGGGAGGGCGAGGGCGGGGAGGCTCCCTGGGCTTGGGTCTCGTAGGCAGTGATCCACTGGTACTCAGCGGGAAGGTCGGTGGGCCAGAGAATCACGGTGAGGACAGCGAGGAGGAGGGCTGCCACGCCGGATCCAAAGGCGCGCCGGGTTGTGCGGCGCCGTTGCAGGGCTGGAAGAGTGTCTTGCCAGACTCGATCGGCGAATTCGGTGGAGGTTGGGTTCATCTTAACAGGTGTTGGGACTTTCAAGGGCGTGGCGGAGGCGCTTGCGCAGTCGGGCAAGCTTGGACTGAATGGCCTTGGCGGAGATCCCGCGCTCGGCCGCGAGCTCGCTCTGCGACCACCCATGCAGGTAGTGGCGTGTGACGAGTTCGCGGTCGGCAGGTTCGAGGTGGTCGAGGAGACCATCGAATTGCGGCGGGGAGGGTGAGGCCTTGAGCTCTTCGCGGTGTTGGAACCTTTCCATGAGAAGGGACCGGCGTTTGCCCTGGCGGGCGGCGTCGATCGCTTCGCAGCGAAGAAGACAGCAGAGCCAGCTGCGCAAGTCGCATTCCGTGTGAAAGCGTTTGGCGTGGCGGAGGACGCGAAGGTAGGTGCGTTGCACGAGGTCGGCGCCATCGCTTGGGGAGGCTCCCCGCGCAACCGCGGCGGCGTGGAGAATTCCGAAATAGTGATCGTGCAACCAGCGCCAGGCCTGCTCATCGCCGAGGGCCAGGCGCCGGGTCATCTGCGCGACCCCCCGGTCGCTCGGTCGATCTGTGCTCATCAAGTCAGGGCTTCTCGGGAGCCTTCGCGGTCTTCGACACCTCAGGCGCATCTTTGTTGAGTATCTTCAGGAGAACCGGAGTGAGGTCGGTCGCGTCCTTGGCGTAGAGCAGGATGGGAACCTGGTTGGTGCTGAGACCGGAACGATCAAAAACATAGGAGATATTCTCCGCCCGCGCGTGGTCTGCCACCATCTTGCGAATCTCGTTGAGGAGCTCTCTCATCTTCAACATCATCTTCTCATTGAGCGCGGTCGTGCGGCGCTGGAGGTAGTCACGGTGCTCGCGATCGAGGGCGACTCCTTCCTGGCTCTTCATCTGGAAGGACTTGAACAGTTCCTGCTTGCGCCTGTCACTGAGGGCCGGATCGTCGAGTTGCTTGCGCATGGTGATCAGGTCGTCCTCAAGTCGGCTGATGGTATCGAGCCGCTCGGCGCTCGCTTGCTGGATCCTGCCCCGCTCGATGTTCATCTCTCGTTGTGCCTGGTTGGTGCGATGATAGTCCTTCATCAGGACCTGCATCTCGACGCTGGCGAAACGCGGGAATTCCTTCTCCGGAGCGCCGGAGGCGTGGGAGAGCAGCAGGGTGGTGCAGAGCAGGGCAGCGAATCGCGGCTGGATCGTCATTCTACCCGGACAACGACTGCCAGGGCGGAAACCCCTCACGGGATCTGAGATTATTCCGCTGCCCCGACCTGGGGTGATGGATGGGAGGGCGCGCGATAGATGCGGAGGCGCTCGGTTTCTTCCACCAGTTCGAAGCCGCGGGCTTCGAGCAGGACGCGGCAGACGACTTGCTCGCGCTCGCGTTCGCAGTCGTGCAGGGCGATCAGTCCGCCCGGGGTGACTGCGCGCGTGGCGGCGTGGGTGCTCTGGTGTCGACCGAAGGTCGGGCCCCAGGGTGCGTCGACAAAAATGCAGTCCCAGCTGCGATCGAAGGGTGCGTTCTCCAACTGCGGGAGCGGGACGGCTTCCGGGGAACACTCCGCCGCCTCCCACTCTTCATAGAGCTGCTGGTAGGAAAGGGATCGAATCTGTTTGCCGCCGATCTCAGTGCCAATCCTTTCGATCCACTCCGGGTTGTTCTCGAGAAAGAGGGTGGTCCCGCCGTTGTTCACCGCGAGCCAGCAGTTCGAATCGCGGCCCACTCCGAAGACGAGGAGACGGCACGGCGCGATCTCCCGGATGCGGCGGGCGAAGGCGTAGTACTCTTCGTGTGTGCAGCTGTTAAGCTGGCCGCCAACCGAAGCAAAGACATCTTCAAGGGATCGAGCCGTAGTGGTGGGGTCCTCGCTCATGGGTTCGGCGCTACTAATCCACGCCGAGGCGCAGGAAGCAATGCGATCCCGGGAAGGGAATCTCGACCGTCGGGAGGTCGTGGAATGCATCGACCGGCGTGGTGGTGAGAATGGTCACCTCGGCCGGGGTGAGTGTTGTCCAGCCCTGGTGGTCGCTGGAGTGCGAGAAGGTGTAGTTTCCGGAGATCGGCGGAATGAGGAAGGCGCGCACCACCCGTCCGTAGTTGTCGCCGTCACTGGTGACGTGGATTTCATGGCGAAACTCGATCTCGTCCGGGTCGGAGGAGAGGACCCTGACGAGCGGGCGGCAGGCCAGGGTGTATTCTCCCAGGGTGGCGTAGCCGGTGTAGCCGTCGGCGAGCGGATCACCCTTGCTGGTATTGCTGATGCGGATGGTGAAGGTGCCCGCGGCCACCGTGGAGGTCAGGGTGGCGTTGAGATCGTCGGCGGGAATTGAGGATTCGAGAAGCGAGTGCGTGTCATCATAGAGCTCGGCCACGAGATCGAGGCTCGGTCCCAATTCGACGGGATCGATCGCGATGTTGAGCGCGCCGCCGGTGGTGGTGGTGAAGAGAAAGGAGTCCACGTCTCCGTCATTCTCGATGAGGCCCGCGTCGTCGATCTCGCCGGAAGGGGGTGAAACCAAGTGGCGTGGCGGTGGCGTGGATGGCGCCGTGGTCATCGAGGCGGTAGGATGCCGAGTTGTTGTTGGAGGTGATGAGGGCGAGGTCATCTTCCGCGTTGTCGGCGTTGAGATACTCGCCTTTGGCCCATTGGGTAAGGTTCTTGCTGTAGCTCACTCCCATGATGGGGGCCCAACCGGTATCACCGCTGCCGTGGCCGCCGTAGTAGGTTTCGCTGGGGGTGGTGCGACCGTCGTGAGCAAGGTCGAGAGTGTGCCCGAGTTCGTGGGAAACCACTTCGGCGCAGGTTTTTGTTCCGGCGAGGTAGCCCCAGCAGGGGGTGTCTCCCGACCAGTTGAAGGAGCCGCCATAGGCAACCCCGCCGGCACTGGGCGCCGCGTCCTTGGTGTTGGTGATGATGCGACGCTGGCGCGAGGTTTCCGGGGCCTCGAGGAAGACCTGCAGGTCGGTGGTGACGTTCAAGTTGAAGGGCGAGAAGTCCTCGGAGACCCGCTCCCAGATGTTCTTGATCTTGCTGTTCGCGAAGTTGAAGGGCGCCGCATCGAAGTCGCCCCAGCCCTCGTGCGGTCCTTCTTCGCCATCGAAGTCGAGGTAGAGCACACCGGTCGGTTTGACATTTTTCAGAGTCCTTTCTCATTTGGAGACCTTCTGTCCACCTTTTTGGGGGAAGCTCAAATTCCCAAGTCGGATCTACCCGACCGCGATTGGATCCTGATTTCTGGCCCTGAGAGTTATCTGGAAATTGGCCGGTCGAATTTTCGCGGGAACCCATGAGACTCCCGCGCTACCCCCCACGGTCGCCTCCCCATCCATATCGAGCATCGACCCTCGCCTTCTGACCTCCCCCTGCTCACGATCTCCGCTCCTAACCTAGCGCCATTCGCGCTAAGGCTCTCCCAGAGTTGCCGCGATCCGAGCACGGAGCGAGGCCGCACCGCGGTCGCTGAGGTGGTCGTAGTCGTGGTAGAGGAGTTTGTGGTCTTCCGAGAGGATGCGCACGTTTCCGTCCTCCAACTCGAAGAGATCGTGGAGGGCCGTCAAGGAGACTCTTGGGAGATCATCGGCGATGGCCTGGAGAGACTCGTTGGCGCCGTTGCGGAGGGTCGCCCGTTCCGGATCCTCGCGTCCGATGAGAGGGCGATCTTTTCGCTTCAGCGTGGAGGCGAACCTGACAATGGATCCGCGGCGCTCCATCGAGAAGGGCGTTTGGGTGAAGAGGGAAACTTGGTCGGCGTGTTCGAGGAGGAGGGCGAGGTTATTGCGGAAGACGCGGTTGAACCCGGCGGGGCCGAGAATCTCGTGCTGGATTTCCCAGCGGCCGAACCAGAGAACCTGCTTGGGCTTCCACCGGGTGAGGTGCTCCAGGCGGGCTCGGTCGAAGTCGGCCCGGAAGTGGGAGATGCCATCGCGATAGATCGTGTCGTCGCCTTCGGTGTGGAAGCGGCCGAAGGCGTTGCCCATGCAGAGGAAGGCGACCGAGCGATTTCCTGCGCGTGCAATCTCAGCGACGGTGGAGGCGTACATGAGGGCGTGGCTGCTCCCGATCACGATGATCTCGGGTGGAGCATCGCCAACCAGGACCCCGCCTGATTTCCAAGCCTCGTCCCATTCCGCGCTGTAGGGTTGGGAGCTGAAGGCGGGAGACTGGAAGGCGGGCCTGGAGCCGGCGCGGAAGTGGTCGCTCCGCACGAGGTGGGAGAAGGTGAGGAGGGCGAGGAACACCGCGGCGATGGCGGCAAACTTGGGGGAGAGGATGGGAAAGGCGCGGCGGCGAAATGGTCTTTCGACGAAGAAGTAGGACAAGGTGGCCGCCGTGAAGCTGACCAGGAAAATGGGGATCGCGTGTCGCGGACTGGAGACAGGCTCCATGCTGTGGAGGCGCCAAAGCACGATGATGGGCCAGTGCCAGAGATAGAGCGAGTAGGAGATCTTGCCGACGAAGACAAGGGGACGGGCGGAGAGGCAGGCTCCGACCATGCTGCGCTCGTGACTCGTGAATGCGATGACGAGCACAGTGCCCATCACCGGGAAGAGGGCCTGATGTCCCGGGAAGCCGCCTTCGCGATCGATGAAAGCGCAGGAGGCAAGGATGGTGAGTATGCCGAGCAGGGGCAGCGGCCGGGTCCAGGCTGGTGGATTATTCCGGGGAGCTCTTCTCCAATTCCAAGTGGCGAGGAGACAGCCGGCCAGCAATTCCTACGCGCGGGTCGGCAGGAGGTAGAACGCGTAGGAGGGAGTTGTGTTTGTGACCAGGATCCCGTGGGCGAGGCTGGCCAGCGCGCCCAGGGAGAGAAGTGGAATGATGCTCCGCTTTCCAAGTCGCAGGAGCAGCAGGAGGAGCAACGGGAAGAGGAGATAGAATTGTTCTTCAACGGCAAGCGACCAGGTGTGCAGGAGGGGGACGTCCTCGGCGGCCGGTCCCCAGTAGTTGCCCGTTTCGATGTGCAGCTGGAAGTTGGCGAGGAGGATGAGGACCGCGAAGAGCTGTGCGCCGAGGGAAGACCATTCTTCCTGGTATAGGATCAAACTGCCTGCTGCCAGAGTGGCGAGAAGGACAACCGCGAGGGCGGGAAAGAGTCGCCGGATGCGGCGCATCCAGAAGTTCTTCAAGGTGAAGGTGCCGTCCGCGCTTTCGCGCAGGATGATGGAGGTGATCAGGAAGCCGGAGATCACAAAGAAGACATCAACTCCCACGAAGCCTCCGGGCAGGAAGGTGGGGCCCAGGTGATAGAGGACCACGGCAAGGACCGCCACGGCCCGCAGGCCGTCGATCTCGGAACGGTAAGTCAGGCTTGCCACGACGACGGGAGAGTTCTAAGCAGATCAAGAGAGTGTTGCCCTTCAATGTGGTGGAAGTCGACTCCGATGTTGTCAACGGCCACAACGGAATCTGGTTGATGAGCTACACTAGTGACCCCGGTCACTTGGTAGCCACTGCCAGGAGGGTCTGGAAGTGGGGCGGCGAGTCTTCGCGATCCACGATGGCGGTTTCGATTTCCTTGAAGCCGGCGCGCTCCAGGAGATCGGCGATCTCGGCTTCAGCGAATCCGAGGTGGGTGTCGGCGTAGAGCTCGCGGGCCTTGTCGAAGGTGTGCTGGAGAAGATCAAGAACGACGAGGCGCCCGCGCGGCTTGAGGATGCGGTGGGCTTCGCAAAGGGCCTGTTCGGGATTGCTCGCGTGGTGAAGCGCCTGACTGAGAAAGGCGAGGTCGACTGACTTGTCGTCGATGGGAGGCTCCTCGATGTCGCCAAGGCGGTAATCGAGATTCATCAATCCATTTTCCTTGGCCAGCTTCTTGCCGAGGGCGACCATCTTCTTGGAGTGATCGACGGCGATGACGTGTTTGGCGCGTTGAGCAAGCAACTGGGAGAGGGTTCCCTCGCCCGCACCGAGGTCGGCGACGACGTTGTAGTTGAGGATCTTGAGAAGACCCTCCGAGAGGGCTTTCCAGGAACGGCCGGGCACATAGTGGCGCCCGAATTTGCCGGCCAGTTCGTCAAAGTAGGCGCGCGCAGTGTCCTTCCGTTTGCGTAGAATATGGCGGAGGGAAGCGAGGTCCTTCTCGCGCTCGGAGAGCTCTGCGCCCGCCTTGCTTGCGATCTCGAGGAGATCGTCGGGCATCCGGGTGGAGTAGATATTGTTCTTCCCGGAGCGCTTGTCGATGACGAGCCCTTCCTTCTTAAGCTGAGCGAGTTGCGTCGATATCCGGGATTGGCCCATGCCGAGGATTTCCTGCAGTTCCGCCACGCTGAGATCCTCCTCCGCGAGCAGGAGGAGCAACCTGAGCCGGGTGCGGTCGGCGAGCAGTTTCAGGGAATTGAGAATTGACGTCATGCGATTCCGAGCGTATTTCGCATCAACAAATCACGATTTGTTGATACATTCCAGCGCAAACCATGGCCAGATCATTCATTTTCTCCTCAGAGTCCGTAACCGAAGGCCACCCGGACAAGGTCTGTGATACCGTCTCCGACGCCATCCTGGATGCCTGCCTCGAGCAGGACACCGAGAGCCGGGTGGCGTGCGAAACCTTTGTGAAGGACAACGTGGTCGGCCTCGCGGGTGAGATCACCACCAATGCCATCTTCGATTACGGAAAGGTGGTGAAGGAGACCCTCAAGGAAATCGGCTACGACGCGGATTATGCCGAAGGCACGGAGTACTCCTACACCTGCAAGTTTGAGAAGGGTGCCTTCCTGATGAACATGCTGGGTCAACAGTCACCGGACATCGCGCAGGGCGTGGATGCCGCGGGAGCAGACCACAAGGACACCGAGGAGCAAGGTGCGGGAGATCAGGGGATCATGTTCGGCTACGCCACCAACGACACTCCGGAGCTCATGCCCGCGCCTATTCTTTATGCCCACCGGCTGGGCCAGAAGATGACCCAGCTGCGCAAGGACCGGGTACATACCTGGCTGCGTCCCGATTCGAAGACGCAGGTCAGCATCGAGTATATCGGCAACAAGCCGAATCGCGTCACGGCGGTGGTGGTCTCCACCATGCATGCCAGGGAAATCGATACTCCCGAGATCCGCGAACTCCTGAAGCGGGATCTCATTGATAACGTTCTGCCCGGAAACCTCCTCACCGAGGACACCGAATACCTGATCAATCCGACCGGCCGTTTCGAAGTGGGCGGACCGGAAGGTGATGCCGGGCTCACCGGGCGCAAGATCATCGTCGATACCTATGGCGGGATGGGCCGACACGGCGGGGGAGCCTTCTCCGGAAAGGATCCGTCCAAGGTGGATCGTTCCGCGGCCTACATGTGCCGCTGGGTGACAAAGAATATCGTAGCAGCCGGTCTGGCCCGCGAGTGCGAACTGCAGCTGGCCTACGCAATCGGCCATCCTCATCCGGTGAGCCTGAATGTGAACACCTTCGGATCGAACGAAGTGGACGAAGAGCGGATCGAGCGCGCGGTGAAGGAGATCTTCTCCTTCAAGCCGGCCGACATCATCGAACAGCTGGACCTTCTTCGTCCCTTCTACCGGACGACCACAAACTACGGACACTTTGGCCGCGAGGACGCGGGCCTGCCGTGGGAAGAGACCAACAAGGTGGGGGACCTGAAAAGCGCGGTCACCTCCGGATCGATGGCAAGTGTCTAGAACCCAGATTACCCCCCCAACAGAGTAGAATATGAGTGCAGTCGCAGAAGAGCCACAAGTTCAACAGTACAAGGTAGCCGACCTCGGCCTGGCCGAATTCGGACGGAAGGAGATCGAGATCGCGGAGCACGAGATGCCCGGATTGATGGCGGTGCGGAACAAGTATGGCCCGGAGAAGTCCCTGGAGGGAGTAAGGGTGATGGGATCGTTGCACATGACGATCCAAACCGCGGTGCTCATCGAGTCGCTGAAATCGCTTGGCGCGGACGTGCGCTGGTGTTCCTGCAACATTTTCTCGACCCAGGACCACGCGGCAGCCGCGATCGCGGAGGGAGGCACTCCGGTCTTTGCCTGGAAAGGGGAAACCCTGGAGGAATACTGGTGGTGCACCTGGCAGGCGTTGCAGTACCCCGAGGGCAAGGGACCGCAGTTGATTGTCGATGACGGGGGCGATGCGACGCTCCTGATTCACAAGGGGTATGAGTTGGAGGACGGAAGCGACTGGGTCAACGAGGCTGCCGGCAGCCACGAGGAGAAGGTGATCAAGGACTTGCTCAAGCAGATTCACGCTGGGCGTCCCGGCGTCTTTCACGAATGGGTGAAGGAACTCAAGGGGGTCTCGGAAGAGACCACTACCGGTGTGCATCGTCTTTACCAGATGGAGCGGGATGGCAAGCTTCTCTTCCCCGCCATCAACGTCAACGACTCGGTGACCAAGTCGAAATTCGACAACCTCTACGGCTGTCGTGAATCCCTGGTTGATGGCATCAAGCGCGCCACCGACGTCATGATTTCCGGCAAGGTGGCAGTGGTTTGCGGATACGGCGATGTCGGCAAGGGCTGCGCCCAGGCCCTGCGAAGCCAAGGCGCACAGGTGGTCGTCACGGAGGTCGATCCGATCTGTGCCCTGCAAGCCGCGATGGAAGGCTATCGCGTTCTGACGTTGGAAGACACCTTGGGCTGGGGGGACATCTACGTGACCACAACCGGCAACTTCAACATCATCCGTATCGAACACATGGAGAAGATGAAGGACCAGGCGATCGTCTGTAACATCGGTCACTTCGACAACGAGATCCAGATCGATGCCCTCAACGACTTTCCCGGAATCGAGCGGTCCAACATCAAGCCGCAGGTCGACAGGTACACCTTCCCGGGGGGCAACTGCCTCTACATGCTGGCGGAAGGGCGCCTCGTGAACCTCGGTTGTGCAACCGGCCACCCGAGTTTTGTGATGTCAAACAGCTTCACCAACCAGTGTCTGGCGCAGATCGACCTGTGGGAGAAACACGCAGTCCGCGAGATCGGGGTGGAGGTCCTGCCCAAGCACCTCGACGAGGAAGTGGCGCGCCTGCATCTCGATAAGATCGGGTGCAAGCTCACCACTCTCACCAAGGAGCAGGCTGACTACATCGATGTTCCCGTCGAAGGACCCTACAAGGCGGAACACTATCGCTATTGATCGTTCGCGAGCGCTCGGTGCAAAAATTGGAGGGAACGGCGGCCGGTGGCTGCCGTTTTCCTTGTGTCGGAGATGAGACCTTTCTGAGCTTGCGGGGGCAGATCGGCCCCGCTAGACCTAGCGGGATGGCCGTCGATTTCTACCTGTGTCCGACCTGCGGTTCGGAAGTGAAGGTGGGAAGGGCGTGTCCCGGCTGTGTGCCGAAGAAAAGCAAACGGATGAAGCGGGTAAGCGCGGGGCCGAAAAAGCGCAAAGCGTGGGAACAGGACTCCATCTACGATGGACTGGGGATTCCCGATGACGAGTTTGACTACGAGGAGTTCATCGACCGCGAATTCAGCCGCAAGCCGCACCGCCAGATTAGAATCAAGTGGTACTGGTGGGCCACCGCGCTTGTGCTGGCGGGCCTCATGGTCAGCGGCGTCCTCTGGGCGATCTTTTAGTCGGCGGGTGAAGCCTGCAACCGGAATGCGTCCCCTCAGTCGGGGTTCTTGATGCCTGTTTTCACGAAGCGATCGCCCGTTCCAATGGGGGTCTTGTCGCGAATGGTGAAGCGCGTGGAGCTGTCTTCCAGAATGTCATAGACCGCGTTGTCGCCGGGGAGGGTCTGGGTGAGGTCCCAGTAATTGGAATGATAGAGTCCGTAGTTGTGCCCGAATTCGTGGAGGATGACGTTGGGGTTGTTGGTCCCGTTGACCCGGTGTTTGTTGCCTCCGATCGAAGCGAGGCCCGCGCAGGTGATTTGTGATCCGGGCACTCCACTGAGGTCGGGGAAAAAGACGGCGATGACATCGTAGTTTCCGATCGTGTAGTTGACGGCTGCGAGGGCTTGGGCATCGGATTGGATCCCGTTGTCGTCTCCCGCCACGGCGTAACTCGCGCCGGTGTTGGGCATGCGATAGACTGTTTGCCAAAAGTAATTGCCGAAATCGACGAGATCAGAATTTCGAAGTCCAAGGCGCGAGGAGGACGGGGGTCGGGACCCACAACCGATGAGCAACGCAGGAATGCGGAATTCTAGTCCGAAACAAAAGCCCGGCGAGGAGCCTCGCGCTCAACTCAATGATTCCCGATTTCGGTAAAGAGTTTTGGCAACCAGTCTAGCTGATCGGGAGAAGGCGAATGGTAGCGGTCATCTCAATCGTTTGCTGAACAGCATGGTAGCACCTGCGCCGAACTGTATCAAGGAATGAACTGCCAGTGTGCGGAGATCACGTTCTGTTAGATACCTGTTAGAAACTGTTAGATGGTCGCGACGATGTTGCGAACGCAGCGCACGACGGGGCCCACGGCGAAAATTGAAAATGACGCGGGGGACGGGAAGGGTTCACGCGGAAATGTGCCAGGAGTGCTCAGAAACACTGTGATTCGCGAAGCTATTCCGGACTGTTCGGAAAGCGGTTGGATTGTAACTCGTTCACGCTGAGAAGCTGGTGTGAATTA
>JAYGGC010000255.1:0-21424 GCA_046581525.1 Roseibacillus sp.
GGGCAAAAATGCCGATAAGATCGAGCCCGCCCTCCCGAAGAAAGCCTTCGCGAAGCCCAAGCAGAAGCGCAAGCTCCTGGTTTTCTCGGTGACCAACGGATTCCGG
This sequence comes from Roseibacillus sp., assembly GCA_046581525.1. Taxonomy (GTDB): domain Bacteria; phylum Verrucomicrobiota; class Verrucomicrobiia; order Verrucomicrobiales; family Akkermansiaceae; genus Roseibacillus_B. The sequence continues at coordinate 107 of JAYGGC010000255.1, forward strand.
CACGGATCGATCGCGAGCGGAAAGACCGCCATGACCCTTCTCGGCGAGAAGACCGGGGCCTTCGAGGCGGTGGTGAGCGATGATCTCGCCAACTTCGAGACCGACAAGATCAATCAATTCGACGCGATCCTTTTCCTGAACACCACCGGCGATCCCTTCTTCGACAAAAAAATCGACAAGGCCGAGGCCCAGGCCAAGTCGGAGCGCCTGCAGAAGAATCTGCAGAACTTCGTCAAGGGCGGGAAAGGATTCGCGGGATTCCACTCCGCCACCGACACCCTCAAGCCGAGAGGGGATAAGGTCCCCGAGTACAGCAAGATGATCAACGGCGCCTTCGACGGCCACCCATGGGGCGGCGGAACGCCGGTGAGCATCGCGGTTGAAAAGGGACAGGAGAAGCACCCGATCGTCGCACACCTCAACGGCAAGAACATGGACTTCAAAGAGGAGATCTACCAATTTCGCGATCCCTATGATTCGAAGGCAGTGCAGATGCTCCTGCGTCTCGACCTCGAAAGGAGTGAGAAGAAAAACCTCAAGCGGGCGGACCGCGACTACGGAGTGGCCTGGGTTCGCAAGTGGGGTGAGGGCCGCGTGTTCTATTGCTCGCTAGGTCACAACGACGCGATGTACTGGCACCCGGACGTGCTGAAGGTCTACCTCGGTGGGCTGCAGTATGCCTTGGGCGACTTCGACGTTCCGACAAAGTAGGGAAGCGGAGCCCCCTCAGGATTTCAGCCCATGGCTTCGGCCATGGGCTTTTTGAGAGGGGAGAGGCGTGGGTCTCGGGTGTAGGGTAGGCTTGTGCCTGCGTTCCGGGCGTGGCGTGCGCAGGCTAAAGCCCACGCTACCAAGATTGGCAGGTGGCGGCCACAATGCACATCTTTGACCGAGCGCCACGGGGGTCAGGGTGGGAGTCGCTTGGTTTCAGGGAACATTCCACCGGCCCATTTCCACGTAGACTTCAGAGCCAGGGTTCAGGATCCAAACTCCAGTTGGTGAATTCCGAAGGATCGCGGCGGGTGGCGGGACTGCCGAAGTTGTTCACATTCAGGCTCCCGGGCCTCTGATTTTTTCCTCCAGACACAGATTGGAGTTGCCTCATTTGGGGGTGGCGACTATTCCGACGGGCCTCCGCAAAACACCGACAAAAATCGCTTGTGAAAACTTTCACAAACCCCTTGTGAAAAAATTCACAAAGTGCTAATTCCCGCGCATCCTAAGCTGATGGCCAATTTTTTCCCTCGTTGGACAAACATTCTGCCGCTGAAGATAGCGGTCTGCCTTGGGGTCGCAGGAGCTGGCATGGTGGTGGGCTTTGCCTACTACGCGACGCCCAAAGCGCTACGCGTCGGGTATCAGCCTGCGCAGCCCATTGCTTACGATCACCAACTGCACGTGGGGCAGCTTGGGTTGGACTGCCGATATTGCCACAGTTTCGTTGAGCATGCGGGGCAGGCCAACATCCCGTCCGCCAGCACCTGCTGGAACTGCCACCAGCACGTCCGGAAGGACAGCGAGAAGCTGGCCCCGCTGCGGCGGGCCTACGACAAGGACTACCCGAACTACGATGGCGAGCCCCTCAAGTGGGTCCGTGTTCACAAGAGTCCCGATTACGTCTTCTTCAACCACTCCGCGCACGTAAATCGCGGAGTGTCCTGCGTTTCGTGCCACGGCCAGATCAACGAGATGCCAGTGGTTTACCAGGCCAAGAGCCATTCGATGGGCTTCTGCCTCGAGTGCCACCGCGCGCCCGAAAACCACCTGCGCCCGCTCGAAGAGGTCTTCAACCTCGATTACGACGTGGTGCAGTATCTCAAGAAGAACACCATTATCGATCCCAAAACGGGCGAGCCTGTGAAGACCAAAAAGGGCGAACCTCTGAAGACGCAAAAGGACCTCGGCAACTACCTGAAGGCCCACTGGAACATCCAGTCGAAGGAGAGCTGTTCGACCTGCCACCGCTAAGAACATGAGCAAACGCATCTGGCAACATCCGGAGATTCCCTCCGAAGAGACGGGGATCGTGTCGTGGCGCAGTGTGGGCGAGTTGGAGAAGAGCGCAGGCTTCCAGCAGCATCTGGAACGTGAATTTCCGGAAGGAGCCGACACCCTGAGCGAGGAAGAGCGCGAGGGATCGCGCCGCAGTTTCCTCAAGCTCATGGGCGCTTCTTCGGCCTTGAGCGGATTGGCGTTGGTCTCCTGCCGCCGCCCCGAGTCCTACATTGTCCCCTACAAGAAGGCGCCGGAGTGGATTATTCCCGGCAAGCCGCTCTACTACGCCTCCACCCGTCCCCGCGCGGAAGGTGCGGTGCCCCTGGTGGTCACAACCTACGAAGGTCGTCCCACCAAGCTCGAAACCAATCGCGAGCACCCGGACGGCGGTGGCAGCGACGCCCTCACCCAGGCCTCTGTTCTCAACATCTACGATCCCAAGCGCTCCCGCGACTTTCTCCGCAAAGGGGAAAAGTCGTCGCGCGAGGACTTTGGCAAGGCTCTCGCGGCGATCGCGAAAGCCCCGGGCAAGACCGCCTTCCTCTTCGGGGAGGACGATTGCCCGACTCGCAATCGCCTCAAGGGGGAACTCGCAAGGGCCTTTCCTGAAGCGAAGTTCTACAGCTACGAAGCGTTGCGCGGATTGGACAAGCGCAAGGTGCAGGACGAAGTCTTCGGGGCGGGATCGGAAGTGACGGTCGACTTCAAGAAGGCCGACCGGATCCTCTCGCTCGACTGCGATTTCCTCGGGATCGACCCGCAGGGAAGCAGCGGGGCATTTTCCAGGCGCCGCCAGGGTGGTGGTGCCGATTACAAGCACGACATCGCGGCCGACCAGATGAACCGCCTCTACATGGTGGAGACGGCCTACAGCCTGACCGGCGGGATGGCGGATCACCGTCTGCGGGCCATTCCGAGCATGGTGCTTCGTGTCGCGGTGGAAATCGCGCGCAAGCTCGAAATGGAAATCGTGGGCGCGCTCGATAAGGACATCTCGGGCACGCTCAAAGATGAGCTCCTCGAGGCCATGGCGCAGCTCAATGCGATCACGAAAAACTTTGGCATCATCGATGGTGGCGAGTTTTTTGGAGGAGAATCCAAGAAGTTTGTCCAGTGGGCCCAGGCCTGCGCGGAGGACTTGTTCAAACATGCGGGCCGCTCGGTGGTGCTGGCCGGCAGCCGCCAGAACGAAGCACTGCAACGCCTCGCCATTGCGATGAACAAGGCCCTCAAGGCCTACGGCGCAGACGGCCCGCTTTCCGCGGTGCAGACCGACCGTGACGGCTACGGCACGATCGGGCAACTCGTTGAGGATCTCGACTCGAACACGACCGTTTTCCTTCTTGGTCCATCCAATCCAATCTACGACACCCCGGGAGATCTCAAGTTCAAGGGTGCCCTCGGGAGGGCGAAAGTAAGCATCCATCTCGGTCTGCGCACCGACGCCACTGCGCTGGCCTGCTCCTGGCACGTTCCGGCGGCGCACTACCTCGAGTGCTGGAGCGATGCGCGCAGCGCGACCGGAGTTTACTCGCTGGTGCAGCCCATGATTTTGCCGCTCTACGACGGGGTCTCCGAACTGGAGATCCTTTCGCAGCTGCTGGCCTGGAGTGAGCTCGACTGGGCCAAGGTCGAGAGCGGAGAGGTGGAGGCTCCGGTTCTGGTGAGCGGGGAAGGCGCCGACGGTGCTGCTTCCCCGGCCTACTACGAGGTGCAAGCCACCTTCGCCCGGATCGGCGAGGAAGGTGACGATGCCTGGAAGGATGCGCTCAAGAACGGTTTTCTCGCGGACAGTTCCTATGATTCCGCGGAGGTGGGTGATCCTGGCTCGGCCAATGAGCCCGAGAGCAGCCCTGCCGGACTCGAAGTGAATTTCATCGCGGACGCCTCGGTGTGGGACGGCCGCTACATCGACAACGGCTGGCTGCAGGAAGCGCCCGACCCGATTTCCAAGCTTTCGTGGGACAACGCCGCGCTCGTTTCGCCGAGGACCGCGAAGGAGCTGGGCGTCTACGAGGTGGCGCAGGCGCTCGTGCCCAAGAGCAAGGTTCCCGTGCTTGGCGAAGTGGCGAACGCTCCCAAGCCGGTCATCAACGAGGGCAAGAACGCCAAGGCGCAAATGACCGAGATCACGATTGGGAGTCGCACATTGCAGATTCCGGTCCTGGTGGCTTTCGGTCACGCCGACAACTGCGTTTCCCTTCCGCTCGGTTACGGGCAGGGGGCCTCGGACGGCCGCGAGGGCGTCGATGAGTCGCAGGAAGATGATCCCTACGCGGTGGTCGGCCTGGTCGGAATCAACACAGGCTTCAACGGGAACCTGCTGCGCTCGAAGGAGAACGGCGGATTTGCGGTAGCTGGTGCCGCAATCAAAAAGATCAAGGGTAAGTATCCCGTCGCCCTGGTGCAGGAGCACAATGCGATGAACGGTCGCGCGCTTGCTCGCGAGGTTTCGACCAACGAGGTCGCCCACAAGCCGTTTGAGAAGCAAATCGCGAACGTGCGCAGGCAAGGCCCGGTTGATTCGCACGCTCCGGAAAACATCTCGCTCTACAAGCGCCAGGGGTCCAGTTGGGAAAACGACGAGGCCAAGCAGGTAGATCTCATCAGTGACAAGATTCACCAGTGGGGAATGTCCATCGACCTGAACACCTGCATCGGGTGCAACGCGTGCATGGTGGCGTGCCAGGCCGAGAACAACATTCCGATTGTGGGCAAGGAGCAGGTCGCGATGGGTCGCGAGATGCACTGGATCCGCATGGACCGCTACTTCGCCACGCCGACTTACGAGCGCGACGACCACGGTCACATCGTCAAGGAGGGCCACAAGAAGAAAGAGGTTCCCAGGTGGGTGCAGGAAAATCCCGAACTGGTCCCGCAGCCGGTGGCCTGCCAGCAGTGCGAGAATGCACCCTGCGAAACCGTCTGTCCGGTCAATGCCACGGTTCATACCGAGGAGGGCCTCAACGCGATGGCCTACAACCGCTGCATCGGCACGCGCTACTGCGCAAACAACTGCCCCTACAAGGCGCGCCGCTTCAACTTCTTCGACTACAATCAGCGCAATCCTCTCATCGCCCACAACCTTTACAAGGGGCCGTTCGGTGAGAAGAAGGTGGGCGAAGCGCCGCACCTGCAACGCAACCCGAACGTCTCGGTGCGCATGCGCGGGGTGATGGAGAAATGCACCTACTGCGTGCAGCGTCTCGAGAGCGCGAAGATCAAGCAGAAGCAGATCGGCCGCCAGAAGACGCTCGAGGCCGGCGCCAATTCGACCGCGGTGGCGGTGAGCGCCGATGACCTGCGCATCAAGGTGGACTCCGTGCGCACCGCATGCCAGGACGCGTGCCCGACCGAGGCGATCAGCTTCGGCAACCTGCTCGACAAGAAGGAATCGAAGGTCTGGCGCGCGAAGTACAAGGGCGAGAAGAAGAACGGGGACGGTCTCGTGACCGGAATGGTCCACAACCCGCGCAGCTACGACTCGTTGCAGTATATCGGCACCGCCCCGAGGACCAGCTACCTGGCGCGCGTGAAGAATCCCAACAAGGACATGCCCGACGCGAAGTACCGCGGGCTTGCCACCATCCACACGGGCTAACCCTGAGACTTGATGGCAGACGCCGCAACCAAGACCAAGACGCCCGCCCCGCGGGATGTGAAGCTCCCCGTGCTCGAGCGCGAGAAGCTCATCCTCAACAAGCGGTCCTACCACTGGATCACGGAGCGGGTGTGCAGCGTGATCGAGAACAAGCAGCCCGCAATCTGGTGGGCCTTGTTCATCCCGGCCGTCATCATGGCGGCGGTGGGCGTGGGCGGCGGCCTGATCTACCTCGTCACCACCGGGGTCGGGGTGTGGGGGAATACCAACCGCGTGATGTGGGGATGGCCGATCGTGAACTTCGTTTTCTGGATCGGAATCGGCCACGCCGGGACCCTGATTTCGGCCATTCTCTTCCTGACCCGCCAGAATTGGCGGACGTCGATCAACCGGGCGGCGGAGGCCATGACGATCTTCGCGGTGATCTGCGCGGGGATCTTTCCCGCCTTCCACGTGGGACGGGTCTGGATGGCCTGGTATCTCGCGCCGATTCCGAACGCGAACGCGATCTGGCAGAATTTCAAGTCGCCGCTCCTCTGGGACGTCTTCGCGGTCTCGACCTACTTCTCGATCTCGCTGGTCTTCTGGTTCATGGGGATGATTCCCGACCTCGCCACCATCCGCGACCGTTGCAAGGCGGGCGGGAAGAAGTTTCTCTACGGGCTCTTCTCCCTCGGATGGCGCGGCAGCAACCGGCACTGGAGCCACTACGAGATGGCCTACCTCCTGTTGGCGGCCCTCTCCACGCCGCTGGTCCTCTCGGTGCACTCGGTGGTCTCCTTCGACTTCGCAGTCTCCATCGTCCCCGGTTGGCACACCACGATCTTCCCGCCTTACTTCGTAGCGGGCGCCATCTTTGGCGGCTTCGCGATGGTGCTCACCATCATGATCCCCGCGCGCTTCATGTATGGTCTCGAAGACCTCATCACCATGAAGCACATCGACAACATGGCGAAGATCATCCTGCTGACGGGATCGATCGTGGGATACGCCTACCTGATGGAGCTCTTTGTGGCCTTTTACTCCGGCTCCCAGCCTGAGATGAGTGCCTTCACTTACCGGATCACCGGTCCCTACTGGTGGGCCTACGTGTGCATGATGAGCTGCAACGTGCTCTCGCCGCAACTCTTCTGGTTCAAGTGGTGCCGCGAGAACCTCTGGGTCGTGATGGGGGTCGCGATGTGTGTGAACGCCGGGATGTGGTTCGAGCGCTTCGTCATCATCGTGACCACCCTGGCGCGCGACTTCATGCCTGCCAACTGGAAGTACTACAACGCGAGCTGGGTGGACGTGGCGCTCTTCCTCGGAACGATCGGCCTCTTCCTCTCCCTCTTCCTCCTCTTCCTGCGCTTCCTGCCCTGCATCAACATCGCGGAGGTCAAGTGGGCGAAAGAGGAGAGCGATGTGCACTTCGACGACAAGCAGGAGAACCCGGACGAGGGCACCGAGGTGGTGGCCGCCTACCAGCACGAACTTGAGAAAGGAACCGCCCAAGTCTGATGAGCACCTCCGTCAAACGCGTCTACGGCTATCTCGCCGAGTTTGAAAGCGCTTCCGCCCTCTACAAGGCGGCCCAGAAAGTGCGCGACGCAGGATTCCGCAAGTGGGACTGCTTTACCCCTTACCCGATGCACGGACTGGACGACGCGATGGGGATCAAGCGCTCGATCCTGCCTTACTTCGTCTTCTTTGGGGGCATCACCGGCCTCGCCACCGCATTTTTCCTCGCCTACGTCACGCAGGTGGGGATCTACCCGACGGTGGTGGATGGCAAGCCGGCCAACATCTTCACGGTGCCGGCGTTCTTCCCGATCATGTTCGAGCTCACTGTGCTCTTTTCCGGATTTACCACTTTATTTGCCATGCTGGGCCTCTGCCAACTGCCGCGTTGGAACCACCCGCTCTTCGCGAGCCGGCAGTTCCACCGCGCGACCGACGACGGATTCTTTATCGCGATCGAAGCGCGGGATCCCAAGTTCTCGGCGGAGGGAACGAAAGGCTTCCTCGATGAAATCGGCGGGGCCAACATCGAACTGGTCGAGGACGACGGAAAGTAGACTGCCTGACTCATGAAGTTTTTCTTCCTCGCCTTTTTCGCTGCCGTCGTCCTGGTCATCGGGGTGTTGGGTCTGCGTGGGCACAAGACCAGCCAGACGCCCATCGAGATTTTCCCGGACATGGACCGGCAGGATTTCCTGAAGGGGCAAAAGCCGAGCAACTTCTTCCACGACGGCATGGGAGCGCGCCTCCCGGTCAAGGGAACGGTGCCACACTCCAGTGACGACGGGGTCTTCCCGGTCGAGTTCAGTGAAGGCCGGGCCGGTCACTACTACACCGGCGCGGTGGGCGACTATTTCGCCAGCGGCCTGCCCCTTGGAAAGCTGGGGCTGACCGGAGACGCGGCCGCCAAGGAGATGCAGACCTTGCTGCGGCGCGGCCAGGGACGCTTCGGAATCTTCTGTGCGATCTGCCACGGCGAGACGGGCGACGGAACCGGAGCGGTGAGCCGCTACATGCTCGCCAAGGTGGCCAACCTGCACGAGCCTCGATTTGGCAGCGATCAATATCCCGACGGCAAAATCTACCACGTCATCACTCACGGGCAGGGGCTCATGAGTGGGTATGGCGCCAACATCCCGGTACGGGATCGCTGGGCGATCGTGGCTTACCTCCGCGCCTTGCAGGAGTCCAGGAAAACTCCCGCAGCGGAAGGGACCGGACCCACCCCCGAACCCGCCCCTGAACCTGCGCCCACACCCGAGCCCGCTCCTGAACCTGAACCGACACCCGCCCCTGAACCGACACCCGCCCCTGAACCGGCACCCGCCCCTGAACCGGCACCGGCACCTGCGGGAGCGAACAACGAAACGGCGGGAGGCGCCCCCAACTGATTACCGGCATGGCACACTTGGTTACATCGGCAGACATCCCGGTCGACGGCGAACGCCTCGACGCTGACAAGATTCAGCGCATGCGCATGATCTGCGGAGGAATCATGGTCGCGGGCATGGCGATCAGTTTCCCGGTCATGATCCTTGGCATCGGGGTCTCGGACACCGCGCAGGGCTCCTACGTATTTTCCTGGCTCTACGCCTTCTTCTTCTTCACCACCCTGTCGCTGGGGGGGTGCTTCTGGACCCTCCTGCACAACGCCACGAACTCGGGGTGGGGGATCTCGGTGCGACGGGTGATGGAGAATGTGGGCTTCGTCTTCCCCTTCATGATCGTCTTTGCGATCCCGTTCCTTTTCGAACCGGTGCAGAAATATCTCTATGAATGGATGGCCGGTCACCGGGCTGTCCCGGAGGGAGTCGGGGTGAAGGAGCATCTTCATCACACCGACCACCTGCTCTACCTCAAGCACTGGTTCCTGAACCTTCCCTTCTGGTACTTCCGGTTCTTCGCCTACTTTGCGCTGCTCGGCTTCATCATCTACCGCCTGCGAAAGTTGTCGATCGACCAGGACACCGATCCCAATCCCGGCACCGCCCGCCTCTTGCGAACGCGCCGCGCGGCGTGCTGGGGAATCCCCTGCTTCGCGGTGGTGCTCACCTTCCTCTCCGTCGACCTGGTGAAGACCCTTGACTACAAGTGGTTCTCCACCATGTGGGGCGTCTATGTCTTTGCCGGCAGCACGCTCAACTCGATGGCGGTCATCATCCTGGTGACCATCGTCCTGCGGCGCGCCGGCTACATGAAGAACGTGGTGGGCCCCGAGCACGATCACCTGATGGGCAAGCTGGCCTTCGCCTTCACGGTCTTCTGGGCCTACATCTCGTTTGACCAGTATTTCCTGATCTGGTACGCCAACATCACGGAGGAGACCCGCTACTATATCCTGCGCAATACGGGGTGGTGGAACGCGGTGAGTCTCGTCCTGGTCTTCGGACACTTTGCGGCGCCCTTCCTGCTCCTCATTCGCCAGGATCTGAAGCGCCGGAACGGCTACATGATTTTCGTGGCTTGCTATCTCCTCGTGATGCACATGTTTGACGTCTACCACATGATCATCCCGGAGCGGGGCCCGTCAGTCGGGATGGTGGTCGACCAGGAACCGGAGCTCTGGCTCAAGGGATCCTTCTTCGGTGATGTCATCGCCTTCGTGATCGTGGGTTCCGGATTCCTCTTCTTCCTCCTGCGTAACCTCAGCTCCGCGGCGCTCTACCCGCACCGCGATCCGCGAATCCTCGAATCGGCCAACGTGCACAACTGATGGACACCGCGAACGACAATCCCCTCAGGCGATTCTCCAGTTTCTGGCTGGGCCTGCTTCTGTTTGGCGTTTTCGGGGTGCTGAGCCTCTTCTTCGGGTTCTGGTTCAACAAGCCCGTGGAGCAGGCCTACGACGAGTTCAACACCAAGCGCCGGCTCAAGATCAAGTCCGAGGTGCTCGAGAGCCACGCGGGTGCCCGCGAAACGGCGGCGAGGAGTTTTGAGAAGGTGGGCAGCACCCTCCTGACCAGCACCCCGACCGCGGTGGAGAAACCCGAGTTCGTCCTGCCCGGATCCCAGACTGCCAAGGAAGCGGCGGCCGCGGGGAACACGGGCATCGAGGTGCCGGAAGACTTCCCCCAGGTGGCGGCCGACGCTCCCGTCGATCCTGCCATGATGGAGGTCGGCAAAACCCTCTACGGAACCTGCCTTGCCTGCCACGGACCGGATGCCAACGGCGTGCCCAACCTGGGACCACCGCTCGCCGGATCAGAGTGGGTGGCTGGACCGGTAGAGAACTTGATCGCGATCCAATTGCGCGGCATGATCGGACCGATCGAAGTGAAGGGACAGCTTTTCAAGCCAGTGGCTCCGATGGTGCCGCTCTCCTACCAGACCGACGACCAGATCGCGGCGGTTCTCACCTACGTCCGCAACAGTTTCGGAAACAAGGCCTCCCCGGTCACCGCAGAGCAGGTCAAAGTGATGCGCGGTGAGGTCGGCAAGCCCATGCTGGACCCGTCCCAACTCCTTCCCCTCAAGTAACCCACAAGAGCGCACATTCATGGCCACTGACAGCGACATTGCGTTTCAAAAGGACTCCGAACTCCGGGCGAAGATCGACCGGTCGCTCCGGCATCCGGTGATGTTCTTATTGGTGAGCGGTGCCGCCTGGCTGGCGGTCTCGCTGATCCTCGGCTTCATCTCTTCGACCAAGGCGCACTGGCCCACCTTCCTCGATAGCTACGGCTTTCTGAGTTACGGCCGGGTCTACGCGGCGCATATCAATGTGCTGGTCTACGGCTGGGGCTGCCAGGCGGCCTTTGGACTGGTGATCTGGCTCATGGCCCGCCTTTCGCGCAAGGAATGCCGGGCGGTGGGAGTCATCCTGACCGCCGGTCACCTCTGGAACTTCGGAGTGCTGGTCGGGTTCATTGGAATCCTCGCGGGCTACGGAACCGGGAAGCCGTGGATGGAGTTCCCCGCGGCGGTCTGGCCCTTGCTCCTGGTGAGCTACTTCTTCATCTCAGTTTGGTCCTTTGTGCAGTTCCGCTGCAGCGAGGGCAAAAGGATTTACATCGCGCAGTGGTACCTGCTGGCGGCCATGTTCTGGTTCCCATGGATCTACCTCACCGGGCACCTCTTCGTATTCGTGTTCGAGGGCCATCCCGTGATGGCGGCCGGGGTCAACGCCTGGTTCAAGTCCGCGATGATTTACCTCTTCTTCACCCCGGTGGCACTGGGGACCGCCTACTACCTTGCTCCCAAGGTGACCGGTCGTCCGATCTACAGCTACGCGCTCGCCATGTTCGGGTTCTGGTCCCTCGCGGCGATCGCACCGTGGGCCGGCATGCAGAAGCTGGCCGGCGCGCCCCTTCCGCAGTTCATGCCCTACGTGGGAGCGGCGGCGACGGTGCTCATCCTGATCCCGGCTCTCGCGGTCGGCGTCAATATCGTGATGACCATCCACGGACATGGAGACGCGATGTCCGCCAGTCCATCGCTTCGTTTCATCACCGGTGGCATCGTGAGCTTCCTTATCATGGGAGTGCTCGGGGTGTTCCTCAACACGCCCGGAGCCCTGAAGCTCACCCAGTTCAGCTTGACGGGCTACGGCTACGAGGTGCTGGCCCTCTATGGGTTCTTCAGCATGTGTGCCTTCGGCGGAATCTACTTCATCGTGCCGCGAATTACGCGCCGCGAGTGGCTCTCGCGGCGCTTCATTAGTTGGCACTTCCTGCTCACCGTCTATGGCGTGGGCACGGTGGTGGTGTGCTCGATCATGGGTGGGTTCTTCCAGGGCCAGGCCCAGGAAGCCTACAACTCGGCCTGGATGGACGCGGCCACCCGGAGCTATGCCTACAACATCGGAACCACGGTGGCGTGGGGGTTCATCCTCTTCGGAAGCATCTTCTTCCTTCTCCACCTCCTCCTGATGTGGGCTCGCCTCGGCCGCCGCAGCCAACACCCGACCTTGTTGAAGACGGAACACCATGAGTCCTCGCCGCACGGGCCCGAGGGCGAAGTCGACGAACTCCAAACCGCGGAAGCCTGAATCGATGACCTTCAAGACCTTCACCCTCGCGCTCATGGTCAGCTTCGGATTCCCGTGGCTCATGATCCTGGTGATTCCCTTCGCCACGATGAGGAATGTTGCGCCGGTGCATTTCGTCGCCGCCGATGACGGTCGCGACGACGTCTATGTGCCACGCCGCTCGGGACGGATCGCGAACGGTGCGGCGGTCTACGGGGCAAATGGCTGCTACATCTGCCACACCCAGTTGATTCGTCCGAGCTTTGCCGGATCGGAACTCGGTCGTCCCGGATGGGCGGGCTTCCAGGAGACCGACGAGGCTGGAATTCCGGTCGACACCCGTCGCGAGACCACGGCCTTTGACTACGTGGGGGAATCGTTCGCGCAGATCGGCCTGATGCGGAACGGTCCCGACCTCAGCAATGTTGGGAACCGGATCGAGCGTTACGTGAAAGAGGACGACGCAGATGCCGACACGCCCGAGAACTGGCTCTTCCTCCACCTCTACGATGCGCGCAAGAAGGTGAAGACCTACTGGTCGACCTGTCCTTCGCAGGCCCACCTCTTCAAGACCGTGAAGGTATACGGACAGGGCAGTGCCGATGCGGTCCCCGGGCTCGGGAAGGACGGCGAGGAGGTCCTCCCCACCGACAAGGTGCGTGCCCTCACCAGCTACCTTCTTTCCATGAAAAAGGACGACGCGGTGCCCTACTCCATCAATTACAGCCGCGACAAGAAGAAGGCCGAGTAAACCGAACCGAACGAACCGAATGGCCGATTCCAACCAGCCCGCCGATCCCAAGCGACCCGATCTTGAGGAGTCCACCAACGTGGCCGAGGCGCACGCCTCCCTGATTGAAACGGGGGCAGCCCAGGCCCGTGAAAAGCGGATCCAGGAGAGCGGCATGGAGCCTGTCTCCCTCTGGGTCATTCTCGCCAGCGCGGTGGTGTTGCTGGTGGGCGGTGGAGTGTTGGCGGCAGGGGGCAAGCTTTTCGACTACGATCCGCAACCGGAAGGATACATCCGGGCCGACTTTGACGAGGGAGGCGAAAAGGTCGCCGTGATCGGGCCGCTCCTCGACGCCATGATGAAGCGGGGGAAGAAAATCTATACTGCGAAGTGCAACGGTTGTCACCAGTCCACCGGGGAGGGGGATGGCTCGCAATTCCCACCGTTGGCCGGATCGGAGTGGCCCCAAGGCAATACCGAGCGTCTGGCGATGATTATTCTGAACGGATTGAAGGGACCAATCACCGTCAAGGGCAGGGTTTGGAAGCAGGATATGAGCCCGCCGGGCATCGTCGACAAGACGGAACTGGCCGCCGTGATGACTTATGTGCGCAACAGTTTCGGAAACTCCATCGGTGATGTGGTCACGCCCGCGCAGGCTGCGAGCGCCCTGGAGATCATGAAAACCCGGACCCCTGGACAGGTTACGGCTGCAGAACTGAATGCCAACCACGACAAGATGTTGGAGGGAGAAGCCATGGACCCGACCACGATAGTCGATTTCGAAACGCTCGAACCGGTAAGCGCCGATCCAGCGGAAAAGTAAGACCCAAACCCCTGAACGAACCATGAGTGCAGAAGCGGCAGCAGATCACGGTGATCTCGATCATCACGACGATCACGATCACGACCACAAACTCTCGTTCTACAAGAAGTACATCTGGTCGACGGATCACAAGGTGATCGGGATTCAGTATGGGCTCACGGCCCTGCTCTTCCTCGCCTTTGGCTTCTTTCTCATGATGGTGATGCGCTGGAGCATCGCCTACCCGGAAGAGCCGCTTCCGGGCTGGATGAGCTGGGTCTTCAGCGAGGAGTGGAAAGCGCGCTGGCTGCAGGATGGTCGCGTGACGGGGGACACCTACAACATGTTTGGCGCGATGCACGGGACCATCATGGTCTTTCTCGGGATCGTGCCCCTCGGCTTTGCGGCCTTCGGAAACTTTGTCACCCCGCTCCAGATCGGGACGGTCGACATGGCCTTCCCGCGCCTCAACATGATCAGTTACTGGTGCTACGTGGTCGGTGGCGTGATCATGCTCGGGAGCTTCTTCATGGAGTCGGGCGCGGCCAAGTCGGGATGGACGAACTACTCGCCGCTGGCGAACTTTGCGGACGGGCATATCGTGAACCAGTTTCTCGCGGGGCAGACGCAATGGCTGCTTGGAATGGTGTTCCTGATCACTTCGTCGCTCCTCGGGGCGGTGAACTTCCTCACCACCATCATCAACCTGCGGGCCAAGGGGCTCACCTGGATGCGTTTGCCCTTCTTTGTCTGGGCCATGCTGGTGACCGCGTTCCTCCTCCTCCTGGCCTTCCCGCCGCTCGAAGTGGCGGCCTTGATGCAGCTCATGGACCGCACGGTGGGTTCGAGCTTCTTCCTGCCCGGCGGCCTCTACACCTCGGGTGCCGGGGTCATCGAAGCTGCCGGCGGTGGGAGTCCACTACTCTACCAGCACCTCTTCTGGTTCCTGGGTCACCCCGAAGTTTACGTCCTGTTGCTGCCGGCCCTCGCCTGCGTGGCGGAAATCATTCCGGTCAACACCCGCAAGCCCTTGTGGGGATACAAGCCGATGGTGTGGTCGATCCTCATCCTGGGTTTCCTGAGCTTTGTGGTGTGGGCTCACCACATGTACCTGACCGGGATGGGCCCGGTGGTCTCGACCTGGTTCCAAACAACCACGGTGCTCATTTCCGTGCCCTCGGTGATCCTGCTCACTTCCATGATCGTCTCCCTCTGGGGCGGCTCCATCAGGTTCAATGTACCCATGCTCTGGGCCGTCGCCTTTCTCCCGATGTTCGGAATCGGGGGGCTCACTGGTCTGCCGCTGGCGTTCAACCTGGTCGACCTGCACCTGCACGACACCTACTACGTGATTGGGCACTTCCACTACGTGGTGGCCCCCGGGGTGCTCTTCGGTCTCTTTGCCGGGATCTACCACTGGTATCCCAAGATCACGGGCCGGCACATGGACACCTTCCTGGGCCACCTGCACTTCTGGCCCTCCCTCATCTTCATGAACATGCTGTTCTTCCCGATGCTGGTGCAGGGCATGGCCGGTTTCCACCGGCGCTGGTACAACGGGGGTGATGCCTACCTCTCCAAGGCGGAGGACAGCGTCAACGTGTTCGGAAACACGATCGCTGATTGGATCTGGATGAACCCCATGATGTCCTGGGGTGCCTGGCTGCTCGCCGTCTCGCAGATTCCGTTCGTGATCAACTTCATCGCCTCGATTTACATCGGCAAGAAGGCCAAGAACGACAATCCCTACGACGCCACCACCCTGGAGTGGGCCACTCCCACCCCGCCTCCGCACGGCAACTTCACCTTTGATATCGCGGTCTACCGCGGCCCTTACGAATACAGCCGCGATGATCACGAAGGCGACTTCTTCCCGCAGTGGGAGGAGCCCAAGAGGGACAAGCCGGCCGAAAAGCCGGTGGTGGAGCCCGTGGAACCGCCCCACTAACCTAGTTCACGAAGAATCTCATGGAGATCCCCTATACTGTCACCGCCCGCAAGGACACCGGCCTTTTCAACGCGAAGGTCGGCATCTGGCTCTTCCTTGCATCCGAAGTGATGCTCTTCGGCGGTCTCTTCTCGAGCTACGTCTTCCTACGGATTTATGCCGACTACCCGTGGCCCGAGCGGGCCCTGCCGGTGATCCCGGGCCTCATCAACACCTTCGTGCTGATCGGTTCGTCGGTGACGGTGGTGTTCGCCTGGGCCTCGCTCAAAATGCGGCAATGGAGACGTTTCCAGGTCTTCATGGGCATCACGATTGCCTGTGCGGGGATCTTCATGGTCCTCAAGGGGATCGAGTACAAGGCCAAGTGGGGACACCAGGCCGTGCGCATGGATGACTTTGCCATGATCGAAGGCCATACCCACAAGGCTGAAATTGTGGATGGCCAGTTTCATCTCGCGGATCACGGCAGCGAGGGGGAGCACCACGGGAGCACGTTCTCTGCCAACGCGGTGATCTTCAAGACGGATGAGGTTTCATTCTCCCTGGTGCGCGCCTACGAGCCGTGGGTGGATGCCTTGCTCGAGCAGGCTGAGGAGCGCGGGTCACAGCTCGTTGCCAGGAAAAGTGAGGAGGCGGTGGGAATCTTTCTCTACGGTCACCTCGACGACTTCGAATCCGACCCGGTCAAGCGCAAGGCCGCGGAACAGAAGATCGTGGATGACTACAAGTCCGCCGACAAGGTGGCGCGCAAGCTGGGCAAGAACTCGTTCTACATTCCCGAGGGCACTCCGCTGGGCTACGCGGTTCTCAAGAAAGCGCGCGGAGTTTTCATCGCGGGGCGGGCTCACAACGCCAAGATCCGCACGAAGATTCTCAGGGATAAGTGGAAGGTGGCCCACGCCCAGAACCCCGGTGAGCCCAACTGGAAGATTGCCGACCAGGCCAAGATTGAAATCGCCGATACCGATGGCAAGGTCGTCGATCTTCTGTCCTCGCTGAGTTTCCAGATGGATCCTCCCATCCCGGTGGTCTTGAAGCGGGGTTGGATCAAGCGCCCGGTTCCCGCCAACGCCGAGCAGGCTGAATTGCGGGATGATTCGACCCTGACCGGTCAACTCCTGGACAGCCCGCTTGCCCTTGCGGTCGATGCCGTTGATTTCCGTTGGATGGTCCAGAAGGCCGAAAGGGCCGACCAGAACCCAATGGCGGTGATCGAGAGCAGCTGGATCTTCTCCGAGGAGAACAAGCACGCGAAGGAATTCAAGAGTGCCTGGGCGACGCACAAGAAACGCATCGAGAGGCTCGATGAGCACCTGCTCGAAAAATATGGGAAGGACCGGGCCGGCAAGCGGAAACGTGTCGCCACCGATACCGAGCGCTACCGCATAGGCTGGAAGGACTTCGTGCATTATGCCCGGGCGAAGAAGGAAAACGTTGTTCCCGGTGATGAGAAGTTCGATGAACTTCGCCCCAAGTTGACCGAGGGATTTGCCGGACCCAACCACGGCAAGGATGAATACCACGACATTCACGCCTTCCCCGAACTGGAGATTCCGCACGAGAAGGTCGCGATGGAGTCCAAGTTCACTCCCAAGTGGAACAACTACTACGCGATCTACTTCACCCTCACCGGTCTGCACGGGCTGCACGTGATTGGGGGAGCACTGGTGTTGAGCTACTACCTCTTCTTCAGCAAGGGACTCTACCGCCGCAATCCTGAGTGGCTCGCCAACCGCGTTGAGGTGGGCGGCCTCTTCTGGCACTTTGTGGACCTCGTCTGGATCTTCCTCTTCCCGATCCTTTACCTCATGTAATCTCCGGCAATGGCTGACACACCCGAAGAAATCAAGCAGGCGCAGAAGAAGTATCTGCTCATCGGCCTGATCCTGTTCGTATTTACCGTGGTCACGGTGGCAGTGGCGACCCAGCCCTGGCTCGACTTCGGAAAGCATGGGTTCGATGCCTGGGACATGTGCATCGGCCTCGCGATCGCATCCCTCAAGGCTGGCCTGGTGGCGGCCATCTTCATGCACCTCAACCACGAGAAGAAGACCGTCTACGTCCTCATCATGCTCGGGGTCGTCATGGGAATCTCATTGATCGGTCTCATCGGGTGGTCGTTCTATGATCCGATCAAATACGGCGACAGCCGTAAAGGTGATGGCTTCTACGACCCGACAACTCTAGAACAGCAAAGGTAAACGATGTCCCTGCGCGGCTTCCATATCGTGTTCATCAGCCTGACGACGCTTCTGAGCGTCTTCATGGCGGTGTGGGCGATCTTCCTGGCGCCGGCTGATGCAGGGGTGATCAAACCGCTCCTGATCGTGGTCGGGGTGGCCGGTGCAATCGGTCTCCCCATCTACGGAGTCTTCTTTTACCGCAAGGCCAAGAAACTGATCCTCTAATCCCCTGAGTCCATGAACCCCGAAGCGATTCAACTGGCTTGCGCAACCTGTGCGAGGTCCTTCCAGGAGGCAGGCGGCGACGCTGCGGGGTGGTCGATTCTCTTGATGCTGGCCATCATCGTGCCGGTGCTCGGAGTCACCGGCGTTTGCATGGTGCGCATCGTGCGCCGCGAACACGAGATGCTCGATCCCAAGTACCTGGACCAGTAATTCACTCTGACGATTCCCAACAAAACTGACCATGGATATACTTTCCGCTGTCTGGCCAACGCCTGAAAACTTCTCGGAACACGGTGGCAGTGTGGATCACCTCATCGAAGTGGTGCACTGGTTCATGCTCGTGCTCTTCGTGGGCTGGACGGGCTTCTTCCTGGTCGCGTGCTGGAAGTTCTGGCAGCGCCGGCATCCCAAGGCTTCCTATCATGGGGTGAAGAACCACGTGACCACCCACCTCGAGATCGGGTTGTCCATCTTTGAGGCCGTCCTGCTGCTCGGGTTTGCCTTCCCGCTGTGGGCGGAGCGGACCGACCGCTTCGAGGACATCCAGGCTCAGGATCCGGTGCGGGTGCGGGTGATCGGCTACCAGTTCGGTTGGAACTACCACTACCCGGGCGCGGACGGAAAGTTTGGGCGAATCGACCGTTACCTGGTGAAGAGTGCTGGCGATCCCTGCGTCGATCCCGAGGATCCCAACGGCTGGGACGACTTTACGACGCCGATTCTCAAGGTGCCGGTCAACGAGCCCGTGATCCTGCAGGTGACCTCCACCGACGTGATTCACGCCTACGCCATCGTGCCCATGCGCATCCAGCAGGATGCCATTGCGGGCAGGGACATTCCGATGTGGTTCAAGCCCCTCAAGGAACTCGAAACGAGCGTGGTCTGCGCCCAACTCTGTGGGGAAGGGCATGGAGACATGGTCGGGGTGATGGAAGTCATCAGCGCAAAAGCGTTTTCCACGTGGGCGAAGGAACAAAGCGCCGGTGCCCTCGAGCGCAACACGCCCAAGCCCGAAGGCGAAGGCGACAAGGTTGCTGCGAAGTAGCAGGCTCGGGCGGTCATTTCCCGGCCGACAGTGGCAGGCGTGCGACCTTCAGTCCTTGGACTCTTCTTCCCTCGTCAGCACTCCCTTGCGACTAGGATTGCGCATGGCGTCGATGAGCTTGGTGGCGGCCGGACCCCACTCCCGGGTGCCGATTTCCTCAAGCGCGGACCCCAGGGCGAGGCCGCTCTGGAAGAGGAGGGCATAGGCAGACTTGATCTCCTTGCGTTCCTCCGGCTTGAAGCCCGCGCGGCGCAGGCCAATGGAGTTGAGGCCGGAAAGCCGGTTCAGTTGACGCAGGATGCAGTAGGGCGGCACGTCCTTCGACGAGCCGGCGAGCCCCTGGACCATGACGTAGTCTCCGATCTTGATGAACTGGTGAAACACGCAGGCACCGGCAATCACCACCGCGTTTCCCACTTCCACAAATCCGGCCAGGAGCACGTTGTTGGCGAGGATGTTCTTGTTTCCAAGAATAACGTCGTGGCCGAGGTGGGCCCCGTTCATGAGGTAGTTGTCGTCGCCCATGGTGGTGTGGGTGCCCGCCGCGGTGGCGCGGTGAATGGTGACATATTCGCGGATCACATTTCCGTTGCCGAGGTGCACGCCGGTCTCGGTGGCTGGATCAAAGGACAAGTCCTGGGGGTCGCCGCCCACCACGGAACCATATCCAATCTTGTTGTCCGTCCCCATCTCGACAGATCCATGAATCCAGGCCTGGGGTCCGATCTCGCAGCCCGCACCAATGATGGCGGGACCATCAATGATGGCAAAGGGTCCCACCGTGACATTGTCAGTGAGCTGGGCATCCGGGGAGACTTGGGCAGAGGAATGGATTTCTGGCACGAAGGGAGTCTGACGAATTTGGGGAAGAGCTCAATGGCGGATGGTGGACGGCACTGCGTTTGAATTCTTCGTCATAAGGACGAAATCGTCTCGGTCGGTTTGACATTTTTCAGAGTCCTTTCTCATTTGGAGACCTTCTGTCCACCTTTTTGGGGGAAGCTCACTCTGGGCCTGGGAACTATTTGGAAATTGTACCGTGGGCTTCGAAAATGGCTCTTGGTGCATTCAGAGCTGTTTCAAAGCAATCCTGCTTCCTTGAACGAAAAGTACCCTTCGTTCCGAAGTGACGGTCTTCCGATGATGAGATGGTCCAGGAACTCCACTTGAAGGAGGGTGGAGGCGGCGGCGAGGCGCTTGGTCAGTTCACGATCTGCCCTGCTGGGTGAGGGATCGCCGGAGGGATGGTTGTGGACGAGAAGGAAACCGTAGGCTTTGTGGAGCACGACAGGATGGAGGATGTCGCGGGGGTGGGCCACCGTTTCGTTGAGACTACCGTCGGACACGGTGAGGTAGCGGGTGGCGCGGAGACGGGTATCGAGGAGGGCAAGGCGAAGGGACTCGTGGTTGAGGTGGCGCAGTTGCGGAGCGAAGACCTCGTAGCCCGCCGCGGGGGAATCGAGAGTGAGCTGGGTGGCCCGTTCGCGTGCCACGCGTGAACCAAGCTCGAAGGCCGCCGCAAGCTGGGCCGCCTTGGCGAGACCGAGACCGTGTTCGCGGGCGAGTTGCGCAATCTCGAGCCCACCCAGGGCTGCAAGCCCCCCGTGAGTGGAGAGCAGGCGCTGCCCGACCTCGATTGCGCTTTCACCCTTCACCCCGACGCGGAGGAAAATGGCGAGAAGCTCGGCGTCACTCAGCGCAGAGGCCCCGTCCTGGGCCATCTTCTCACGGGGACGCTTCTGGGAGGGAAGGTCGTGGATGATCATTCCCCCGGTTTAGAGGAGGCATGATCAAATGAACAGTATTATTTCGGATCTCAGAATGCGCGGATCTTGGAGGGGGCCAAGATCAAGCCTCTATCCTTCGGTCAACTCCGAGGCGGTGGCCTGCGCGAGGTAGTCATCCGCCAACTTGTGTTCCAAGACCACCGCCTGGGGACAGGATCCGTCGCGCTCGACCAGATCGGGATTCCAATTGCTCAGTCCGGCGAGGATGCGATCCTCGACTTGGGCGAGATTGGCGTGGGCCTTCCGAGCGGGATAATAGTCATCGCTGATATTGCGGAGACCTGTCAGAGCCATCCTTAATTCACTACAGGCTGGGGAAGCGCAGGCAAGCGAAGATCTCAGGGTGCGCGGGGAAAGCCGATGGTAGCAACCTTGTGAAGTTTTGCCCAAGGAGGGCGTTCGAGAGACAATGCCGATGCTCAAGAGAGCCGTAGCAATTCCGCGACGATTGAGCTGCGACTTTTCGACGTTTGACGGCCGCGAATGTCCTAGTCCTTGGCGGCCTTGGGATCCAGGGCGTCGCGAAGACCGTC
>JAYGGC010000047.1:0-15448 GCA_046581525.1 Roseibacillus sp.
CCTTCGAAAACAATTCGACCAGGTAACCGTCCGGATCGTAAATGTAGAGTTGCCTCGGTCCATCGGGACGGCTCTGCGGACCGGCCACGATCTCGATTCCGAGTTCGGTCAATTTCTTCGCCGCTTCATCACAGCTCTCGACTTCAAATGCGAAATGGAATCCGCGGGCCGGGAGTCCACCCTGAAAGCCGGTCGGGCCGGCGGGCCCCGCCTCGTCGCTTTCCAGAGTCACGTGAATCTGGGTCGCACCAGCCTGGAACCAGAGTCCGGGGAACGAAAATGCGGGGCGCTCCGTCGATTTCATTTCGAGGAAGTCCTCGTAGAAGTGCCGACAACGCTCCAGGTCCTTGACCACCAAGGTCAGGTGATCGATTGACTTCACGGACAAGGCGGAGTTTGGAGCTTCTGTCATGGCGGCTTCTCCCGATGATGGGGGGAGAGTCACGGAGGTCAAGTGTGCCCCACCGCGCAGAACGCACCCAAGGACCCAATTGCGAGCAGCGATTCATTGTCATCGATCTTCCCCTTGAATTCTGAGATCTGTCCTCCCAATCAGCGCAAAGCCAAGGCAATGAAAACACCTAAACTGGCACTCACAATGGGCGACCCGTCGGGGATCGGCCCTGAGGTTTGCCTCATGCTGCAGGAACGTGCCCGCGAAGTGCTTCCGTCTGCCCAGTTGGTGATCTACGGAGACCTCGGTGTTTTGGAGCGAGTCGCTGATCTCACCGGACTTCCTGCTCCCGATCCCAATGCGGTCCGCACCATCGACTCACTCCCGGGAGCGGAATCCGTCAAACCGGGACAAGTCGCTGCAGCCTGCGGGCAGGCGGCTTACGACTACGTGGAATGCGCGGTTGATGCTGCGATGCACGGCGTGGTCGATGCCATCGTGACCGCGCCCCTCAACAAGGAGGCCTTACGCGCGGCGGGCATCTCTCACCTGGGGCACACGGAGATTCTGACCGTTCTCACCGAGTCCAGGAAGACCTGCATGCTCCAATACTCGGAGGAGATTACCGCCAGCTTTGTGACCTGCCATTGCGGCTACGGCGACGTCCCCCGCTTGCTCACCCGCGAACGATTGCGGGAGGTGATCGACCTCACCAACGATGCCCTGGTGCGACTCAAGCAGCGCCCCGCCCGCCTGGTCGTCCTCGGGCTCAATCCGCATGCCGGAGAGCACGGGCTCTTCGGGAATCGAGAGGAGGAGAGCATCATTCTTCCCGAGGTGGAAGAGGCGCGTGCTCGCGGCCTCGACATCAGCGGACCCGTTCCTCCGGACACCGCCTTCCTGCCTGCCACGCGAAAAGCGACCGACGCCTTCATCTGCATGTATCACGACCAAGGGCACATCCCTCTCAAGACCCTGGCCTTCGACAGCGCGGTCAACGTCACGCTCGGACTGCCCATTGTCCGAACCTCAGTCGATCATGGCACCGCTTTCGATATTGCCTGGAAAGGCAAAGCCAATTCCGGCTCCTTGATCGCAGCTGCAAATCTGGCCTTGCGACTTCTTTCTGCTTCATGATCGCGATCGGAGGGTAGAACCTTCTCCCATGACCCTGCGGGAGCGCTTTGAGCACGATGGCTTCGTGGCCACACCGGGATTCCTCAACCCGGGCGAGGTCCAATCCTGCCTGCAGCAACTCGATCGCTTCATCGCCGAGGTCGTCCCAGGCCTTCCCCCGGAACACGTTTTCTACGAGGACAGGAAGGACCTCTCCACCCTGAAGCAACTGCAGAAGATCCACGAACATGACGCATGGTTCTCCGACTTCATGAACGAAAAACCACGCGAGCTGGCGGAGGAGTTGTTGGGGAGTGCCGTCATTCCGCAGAACATGCAGTACTTCAACAAGCCTCCCGGCGTCGGACAGCCCACTCCGCCGCACCAGGATGGTTTCTACTTCAAGCTCGATCCTCCCGAGGCGCTCACCATGTGGCTTGCCCTCGAGGAGATCGATGAAGAGAACGGCTGTGTCCGCTACATTCGTGGATCCCATCTCCGGGGCATGCGTCCGCACGGACCAACAGGAACACTCGGATTCTCGCAGGGCATGACCGATTTCGGAAGCGAGGCCGACCAGGCCAACGAGGAAATCATGCCTGCCTCACCCGGCGACCTGTTCGCCCACCACGCCTTGACCATCCATCGCGCCGACAAAAATGCATCCGAGACCCGCACCCGGCGCGCGATCGGATTCATCTTCTATTCGGTCAATGCCAAGGAAGACCACGCCGCACGCGAAGCCTACCGCGTGGAGCTCCTCCGCGTTCAATGTGGTGGACAAGCCCTCGGAGGTCGATGAGACCTCCTGGGCGCACATCAGCCAGAGCACCAGCAACATCGCCGATGCCAGCAGGTTCAGCGTTCTCGTGAGGAGCGACGGGGATGGCGCCACCGTGCTGGAAGCACCGGTGCCACAACGTTAGGAACGCGACGACTTGCAGTCACCTCGGCATGCCCTTCGTTGACCCGCATTGAATTGACGGGAATGCGGCCCTCGCCACTGCCAGTGAGGGCCCGCGGAGCTCAAACCCAATTACACCACCGGCTCCCAGCCCGGCTCATACTCGCGTTTCCAGAATCCCATCGCCTCCTCATCGCCGACAATGCGACCACCATTCGCGGGATCACATTTCACGCGGCGGTCGACGCGATACGAGATGTTTCCGAGATGGCATTGCAGGGCGCTAAGATGTGCCGTGGTCGCATCTGCCGCGAGGGGCGTGCCATTCCTGATAGCGTCGATCAGGTTCTGGGTGTGGGTGTCATTCCCACCCGGTCCGTCCACGCGCTCCACTTCCTTGCCCGCGCCGTCATAGAGCACATAGCCCGATCCCTTGATGACCATCGTTCCATTTTCACCGGTGAAGGTGACGAAGGTGCCGCTCTCGACGCCGCTGAACGGAGAACAACTCGTGGTTCGCCAGTTGATCATCCCCTTGTCCCCAAACTCGAGGGTGATGGCGCTGGTGTCGGGCGTTTCCTGATCGTCCTGGTAGCGATAGCGGCCTCCGGCGTAGCTCACCCGGGTGGGAAGATCGACGCCCATTCCCCACCGCGCGACGTCGAGGTAGTGCACCCCGTTGTTGCCCAGCTCGCCGTTTCCCCAGTGCCAGAACCAGTGCCAGTTGTAGTGAAGGATGTTGTCCTTGAAGGCCCGGCGCGGGGCGGGTCCCTGCCAGAGTTCGAAGTCGAGATGCGCGGGCGGAGGACCTTCCTTGCCGATCCCGATCGACCCCCGCTTGTTCGCGTAATGGCACTGCGCATGATAGACTCGGCCGATCACCTTCTCTTCGCGCAGACGCCGGATTCCTTCCGCGATCCTGGGCCAGGATCGTCGCTGGGTTCCGTGCTGGACCAGTCGTTGGTGCTTCTTCGAAGCCTGCACCAGGAGCTCGCCCTCGTGGGCATTGTGCGAGCACGGCTTCTCCACGTAGACGTGTTTCCCGGCCGCACATCCCGCGATGGCAGCGGGTGCGTGCCAGTGGTTGCAGGTCGCGATGACCAGGAGATCGACATCCTGGTTTTCGAGAATACGGCGAAAGTCGGTGACCGCCGCCACTTTGCGATCGCTCTCCCCGGCAAGTGACTTGGCCGCCGCAGCTGCCCGATTGCGATCGACGTCACACACCATGGCCACCTCCACATTCTCCAATCCGTTAAAACTCTTCGCCAACGCCCCTCCCCGTCCGCCCATCCCCATCACTCCCACAATCACTTTTTCATTGGCAAGATCGGCCTTGGCGGCACGCACCTGCGCGAGGGTTCCAAGGCTCGCCGCGGTGGCGCCTCCAAGGAAGATTCGCCGGTTGGTTCGATTCTTATCGGGATTCATCGTTCTGGTTCGGTTGTGGATTCACTTGCTTGCGCTGCACGTCAAATCTCCGGTGCGGCCGCTTGGATTTCTTCACTTCAAACCCGGGCCGGGCCGCAAATCTTTCGGCCACCGCCTCGATCTGCGGGCGTCCGGCATTGCCGGAGTGGGCCAGCAACAGGTAACGTAGGACCAGCGGCGCCTCCCGCTTCAAGGAGTAGGCATTTGCGAGGCAGAATCCCGCACCCATCCAACCATCTTCGCGGACATGCCAGTGCGCTGGGTAGCCTGGATTTGCGGGGTGATCGAAATAGGCGATCCCCTCCCGCCCGTCGGGCACTGCCGCGGTGGGCCCCGAGTAGTCGACCCACTTTGCCCGCTTGGAAAAGATGGCGCGCTCGCCGATGCGCCCCTCGCTGTCACGCAACTCTCCGTGGCCGAAGTGCCCAGAGAGTTCCTTCGCCATGCGCACGGCCAGGAATCCGAAATTGGTTTTCTCCAATTCGAGAGACTCTTCCTTGGCACGGAAGGTGAGCTGCAGTTCGAGCTCGTAACCGAGCCCTGCTCCCGGGCGCCAGGCGGCCACCACTTCCTGCTCCATGAGCTCGCGGTCCCCTTCGCCGAACCACCCGAGGAGCACCGCCAGCACGGCCTCCTGGTCACCATCTTCATAGGCCAGCCATTGTTTCTGGCGGACGCGGCCCTTCCCTTGATCGCTCCAAAAATCCGTCCCCGCCACCTTGTGGTGAGCGAACCAGATTGATCGATGATGATCGTGGTCCGGGGCACCGGGATGTCCCATCCGCGTGAGGCGGGTTCCCTTCGCAGTGCGCAACGGATAGAAGAACGGTCGAGGATACCCAGGCCCAAAGTGCCAGGCTGCGACTTCCTTTCCACGATACACGAATGCGGTCCGATGACCGGGCAGCGGAACGACCCGACAAGCGGGACGACTGATCTCGGGCTGCTGGGCAACCGCAGGAACAACTCCAACCAGCAGAAGAGCCGCTGCCAGGATCGTTGCGCCGCTTTTCATGGCTTCACGACCGTCATGACGCCCTTCATGAGGCGCCAGTGACCGGGGAAAGTGCACACGAAATCGTAGTCCCCGGGGACCTTGGGCGCAGTGAAGTCCAGCACCTCCGTCTGTCCCGGAAAGACCATCCCCATCGAAGCGATCACTTCGGGAATGACCGGCACATATCCGCGGTCCATTGCCTTGGGATCCTTGAGCATCTTGTCCGCCGCCGCGCCCATTCGCTCCAGCGATCCCGGGCGGCCGATCACGATGTTGTGTGGCATGGTGTCCGTATTCTCGAAGACAAGCTTGATGCGCCGGCCCGCTGAGACCGTGAACTTGGGCTTGTCGAAGAGCATCTGCTCCTTGATCGGTCCGATCTTCACCACCACTGCCTGGGAGGTGTCTCCAAGATCCACCGGGGCACTGCGCCCAACCAGTCCGGAAACACCCGCCTTCAGCGCGAGTTTCATCAAGTCGGTCTGGCGCGCAGGGGAGAGGCGCTCGAGCAGACCCTGCAGATTGGCGAGCTCTTCACTGCTCACCTTCACGGTTGTGCCGGCGGGCCAGCCTCGGGCGAACCCTTCGATCAGGTGCCCCACCAATTCCGAATTCACAACCGGAAGTCGAAGCAGCCAGGTCTTCAGTGAGGTCTCGTCAGCCTTCGCGGCATAGTTGCGCGCCACTGAGGAAGAGACCCCGATGTTGAGATGATCACCCAGGCTGGGGTGGAGGGCGACCAGCTCGATGTCGTCAAACCACGCGGTCCCGGTAACCTTTCCCCAACCGCCAAAGAGACAATTGATCCGCAGGCGCTTGATGTTTCCGGTATCAAAGGTGTGCTCGATGCGAATCCAGTCCTGAGTACCCTTGATCGCACGGCTTCCGTTCTTGGCCACCTCGGGAAGGTAGAACATTGCGCCGCGTCCCCCTCCCTGCACCTTGTCAGTCTTCACCCAGCCGCGCAGCCGGTAGATCATGTGCGGCTTCACATCGACCTCCACGAAGTATCCGGCCTCGGTAATCTTGTCCGCCGAAACGCGGATGCAATGCTTCCCACTCGCAGCCAACCCGGTCTCGAGGGCGAGCTTCGGCTCACCGGACCACGTCCGCGTATGCCAGCCTTTGGGATTCTTCCCGGCAACTTCCTCAAAGCTCGCATTCGGAATCAAGTTCACGGTCATCTTCTTCGCGCCCGGTTCTCCCACCTTTCCCTGCTCGGCCGGGGGGAGCGAGGCCACCAGTGCATCGAGGAAGGAGGCGGCATTGTGGATGGCCGCCAGGCTGAAGGCCGAAGGAATCCAGTGATCGCGCGACCCCTCCAGCTTCTTCAGGGCGAACGCCAGCGCCGGACCAACCGCCTCGGTCGGAGGCATCTCGATCAAGGCGAGAAGAGCGGCCAATTGCACCGATGGTGAGCTGTCTCCCAGTGTTCCCGAACTCAGAACGAGATTCCGGAACTGGCCGTTGCGCGGCATCATCGTGATGGCAGCCCGCCGCACGCTGGGGGCGGCATGACGAAGCGCTTGAGTGATTGTCGACACCGACACCGCCTGAAGTCCCTGCAGGGTCCAAAGCGCGTGCAGGGCCTGGGGATCCGACCCGATCGCATCGAGTTTCCGCTCCTGGAAGAGTATGCGGTTCAAGGCAGACACCACATCCACTTGCTCCCGCTCCACCAGCAACCGTTGGGCGGTGAGACGCCAGAAGAGATTGGGATGGCCCAGGGTGGCAATGAGCGCACCCGGATCGCCGGTGAGGAGATTCGGATATCCTTCCGCCTTCGACCCATAAGTCACCCGATAAATTCGGGCCAGCTTGTGCTCGCGCAGCGGCGTGATGTAGGCGTTGCCCTTGCCCATCTTGAAGCCCTTGGGCAGCGGATTGTGCTGGATGATGAAATCGTACCAGTCGGCCACCCAAACCTGTCCATCGGGACCGACCTGCGAAAAGACGGGAGCACACCAGGCATCGGCACTGGCGAGCAGATTGCGGCCATCCCTTTCCTTGAAGCCAGAGCCCTCCGGCTCCAGCACGCACTGGTGCACGAGGTGGCAAGTCGGCTCGTTCACAAAGGCGATCCGATTCCAGTACTCCCTGGGAAAGGTCCGCGCGGTGTAGAGGTTGTGACCCGCCGCCGCTGTGTAACCGCCATGAACATCGACCTGCCGCACCTGGTCGGTGATGGCAGTCATGCCATAGTGACCGTCGAGCTTGTGAGAGGGCAGATGGCTCAGGCCAAGCGCGCCCTCAAACAGGCGCTGAGGCATTCCGATGTGCAGGCTGTGGGTGTTGTTGGCGGTGGATCCGAAGAGCTCCCCCGTTTCCGAGATTCCAAGTCCCCAGGTGTTGTTGCTCGATTTGGCGAGGAACTCCATCTTCGAACCGTCTGGTTTGAAGCGGTAGAAGCCGTTCGAAAAGCCGTGCCGTTCACCGCCCACTTCGCCGCGGAACCCCGAGTAGCCCACCGACCCGTATATCCAATTGTCGAATCCGTAGTGCAGGCTGGAGGGTCCCGCATGGGTATCGCCCGTACCCCAACCACTGAACATGATCTCGCGCACATCCGCCACATCATCGCCGTCCGTGTCTTTCAGGAACAAGGTGTGCGGTGCCTGGGTCACGATGATCCCGCCCCGCGCGAAGACCATGCTGGTGGGAATGCTCAGCTTGTCTGCGAAGACCGTCACCTTGTCGCAGCGGCCGTCACCGTCGGTGTCTTCCAGGATCTTAATCGCATCCTCACCCTCCCCGGCCTCTGGCTTCAAGTTGTTGGGATAGTCGCGCGTCTCCGCCACCCAGCAGCGCCCGCGCTCATCCCACGAAAGAGCGCTCACATTGGTTATCTGCGGATCGCTCGCAAAGAGGCTGAGATCGAAGCCGGCCGGAACCTGGATCGTCTTCATCGACTCCTCCGCACTCAGCGGATGCTGGAACTTTGGCGGCGGATCGCGCCTTTCGTAGTTGGGCACCTCCGCCTCGGTGAATTTGAACTCCGGCATTTTCAGCAAATCAAAGCGCGCGCGGGCATCGTCTCCAACCGCCCACAGCACTCCGCGGCGCAAGAGCTCTTGAAATCCCTCGTTCTTCCAGGTCCGTTGATCGTGTCCCCACGCGGTGTAGAAGACCCGGCCATTCCCGTGGGTCCGCACCCAGGTCCAGGGCTCGTCCTCGCGGTAACTCAACACCGTGCGGTCCTTCTCGTTGTGCCTGTGATGCACATAGGTTTCGTCCCAGCTCTCGAATCCCTCGAACCCCTTCATCACCGGGTGATCGGGCTTCGCAATCCGAGTCCGAAACGTAGTCGTGCCGTGACTCTTGAATTGCCCTCCCAGCAGCTCGACCATCTTCGGGTTGTTTCCAAAACACGCCGAGGCGCAGTGCACGGGGATGTATCCTTTGCCGGATGCCACGTAGTCGAGGACGGCCTGCTCCTGCCTCTGCGAAAGCCCCCCTATATTTGCGTAGACCATCAATCCATCATAACGCGCAAGGTTGTCGGGATTGAGATCCTCGAGATTTTCGGTGTAGGTGATGAAGATCCCGTCCTTCCCGAAGGCATGCTTGAGCTCGACCACCCGTTCCGATGGAAGGTGATGTCCACGGTCACCGAGGAAGAGCAACTGGATTGGTCCACCTTTCTGAGGCGCGTGTCCGTCCGGAGCCGCCAACGAAATCAGTCCAATGAGAAGGGCGGCTGTTAGCAGGCAATTTCGATAGAGGGTCATCATGGCGAGGGAGGATATGGGTATGAAAGCGACCGGCGGGCTTCAAGGGCAATCCGGCCAAACCCCTCACACCAAGACACTACTCGAGGGCCAGCCACTCGATGCCCTCCAGAGTCACCTTGAAGCGCCGCGCCCGCACGTTTGACCCCGCCCCTTCCTCGTAGAAGACAATCAGGATCGAGCCGTCCACAAGGTCCACCATGGAGGGATAGGCCCCGCCGACCGCATCCACTTTCACGTTTTCGCTCCACGTCTTTCCCTCGTCCCTGGAGTAGTGCAGGCTGGTCGAGGGGATTCGATGGGCGAGGAGGATCGTGCCGTCGGTTGCGCGATGGAAGTAGGGGCAATGCGCGGCAAAGCCGATCGGTTTACAGATCGTCCAGGTCTTGCCAAGGTCCCGGGAACGCGACCAGTGCATGGGCGCACCCTTCCCACCGCGCAAGGCCGCATAGAGGCTGCCATCCTTCAACTGTACAACATCGACCTCCGCATCGAGGTGGGCGCCATTGTTGTTCATCACGATGACCTCACTCCACGTCTTCCCACCATCTGCGCTTTTCACGACCCCTCCGTATGCAAGCCCGTCTCGATCGCCGTAGACCCCAAGAATGAGTTCGCCGTTCTTGAGGACGCGAATGGGTGCACTGCAGGGGTGCTTGGCATTGATCATTCGCGCTGCCGTCCAGGTCTCTCCCTCGTCCTTGGAGGAAACGAGGAACGACCCCTCAAAGTCGAACGACTTGCCCGCTTTCTTTGCGTGGCTGAGCGAGAAAAAGTTGCAGAGGATCGTGCCATCGGCCAGTTGAACAACCGAGGGGTCACGGTCGTCGTGCGGGCCGTCATAAACCACGCTGGGCTTGGACCAGGTCCGGCCCTCGTCAGAAGAGTAGCTGCAACTTACCTGTCCGCCACGTGGATGTTCCTTGTTGGGCAGGGAGACGTGCGCGTAACCCGCATAGTAGACACACATCAGCCGCCCGTCCTTCAATCGGCAAACATCCGGAAACGCTTCATAGGCTCCCACCCCGGCATCCTTCACGACCACTCGGAAAAAGGACGGCAACTTCTTGAACTCCCGCTTGCTGGCCCTGGCCTTGCCGGAAACTACGATGTCCTTGACGTGCGCCACCCCCTGGTTGGCGTAGAACCCGATGTGTCCACCCTTGAGCGTCTGGTCCTCGGCGACGATGAGCTCCACCCCATTCAGGGAGACTCGAATCTGACTCCCCCTGACCTGGATCGCCGCGGTATGCCACGCGTCCGCCGGCTTGTGCAGGCCACTTACCCTTTTGATTTCATTCCAGGAATTTCCGGGACTTGATCGCACCAGGATGGCTTGCTCGCGATCAAAGTGGACGTAGTAGTACGTTTCCCGATCCTGCGCCCGAAAGACAAACCCACAGGCCAACACGCCCTCGGGCGCTGGATCGACAAGAAACTTCGCCGCCAAAGTCAAGTCATCCCACGCCTTGCCGCGATAAAATGCGATGCACTGCTCCTTGCGCCCATCGAGGATGAGTTCCTCATCTTCAAACGTTGCGGACTCACCCAGGAGAATCCAGTCTTTCGCATGCTGCTCGTTTGGCTGGAGGATCAGGACCTCAGGAACGCGCGTCTGGCCAAAAACCTGCGCCCCTGGAACAATCAAAACGATGCTCAGCAATAGAACGATTCTCATTTGTTCTCCTTCTACAAGTTGGTAACCGTTGGGCTCCGCCTTCTCTTCGATCCCGCAGGCGACCTCAAGACAACACGGTGTCAGGACTCAGTTCTTACACCCTTGTCCCGGCAATCTGGATCCCGATCCCGCAAATTCGCAGCATATCCTGACGGTCAGGGGAACAGGCGATGGATTGAGATCGCTTAGCTTTCGCGCGCATTACACCGGGTAATCGGGAACCGGCGAGAGTTACTCTGCTGGTGGAAAGGGAAGTTCCTTCACCCTCCCCGGGGAACGCGCTAGTAGTCATCCGATGAACACGAACCGACGCACGTTCCTCACCCGCCTCTCGGCCGTTGGGTGCACCTTGGGAGCATCCTCAATGCTGCAAGGACAGGACCAGGATCCGCCCGAAGGTGAACCGCGCAAGAGGATCGCCTTTCTCGGAACCGAAGTGCGTACCCACTCGCACGCCCAACACTTTCTCGACCGCCTGGCCCTGGGATACGGATGGCGCGGTGGATGGCAGGATCCGCGCCTCGAGATTGCCTCCGTTTTCATCGACCAGTTTCCAGACAAGCGGGACCTCGCCCGTGAACGCGTCAGGAAGTACGGCCTGAAACTCTACCCCGGCATTGAGGAGGCCCTCACCCTCGGCACCGGCAAGCTCGCCGTCGACGGGGTGGTCATCATCGCCGAGCATGGCAACTACCCAAGCAACGACAAGGGCCAGAAGCTTTACCCCCGCTACAAGTGGTTCAAGAAGTGCGTGGCGGTCTTTGAGAAATCAGGGCGGGCCGTTCCGGTCTTCAACGACAAGCATCTCTCCACCTCGTGGAAGGAATGCGCCGAGATGGTGGCCGATTCCAAGCGCCTGGGCTTTCCCTTCTTCGCCGGCTCATCGCTTCCCGTCACCAGGCGCCTGCCCGCCATCGACCTGCCCCACGGAACGCCTCTGAAAGAGAGCGTGTGCGTCGCCTACGGGGGAGTCGACAGCTACGACATCCACGCCCTGGAAACCGCGCAGTGCATGTCGGAGCGGCGGAAGGGAGGCGAAGTCGGAATCGAAAGCGTGCTTGCCCTGCGCGATGAAGCGATGTGGAAGCACCTCGCGGAACCCGGCCGCAGAGACACCCGGCGACTGATGATCTCTGCCCTCACCCGCAGTCACAACCTGCCGGTCGAGACCGGATACTATTCCGACCGCATCACCTTCAAGTGGGCCCGCGCCAAGTTTCCCAGCGCGGTTGGCTACTTCATCAAGCACCTCGACGGATTTCGCACCAGCATGTTCCTGGTCGGCATCCAGGACTTCAACTACGCCGGTCTGCGCGCCGACAACGACGAGATCATCTCGACCCAGATGTATCTTCCGATGCCCAGCCACGGTTCCAGCACCGCGGATTTCTTCCATCCGCTCACCCGCCACATCGAGGACACCGTGATCACGGGCAGGGTCCCTTACCCTGTCGAGCGCACTCTGCTCACTTCCGGGATGGTCATCGCGGGAGTGGAATCCCTCCACCGCGGAGGTGTCCTGGTAAAAACTCCGGAGATGAAGGTGCGCTACACCGTTGGAAAAGAGTCGACTTATTGGCAAGACTGAGCAGGTCAACTCCTCCCGGTCAGCACGCGTTGGTTTTGCCAGCGCTCAATTCAGCGCAACGACTTGGGCGGGACCTTGATTGCGATTGCCACGAAGACGATGACGCCGAGGTGAAAGAGCCCGGCGATGAGATAGGCATTCGGGACGGAGGGCACAACCTCCCCAAACCATCCAGCGACCCGGTTGCCAGTGAAGATCGACACGTTCAAGAGCGCCATGTATGCGGTGAATTGAGAGGCCGTGACCCGGCGATCGGCGATGTTCATGAAGAGCGTGAACATCGAGACACTCATCAAGCCGAGCAGAACCGCGAGCACGAACATGTTGGTTCCGATAAGCCACTTGGAAGCCCAAAACTGCTCCAGCCGGCTGAACAGAATCCAAGTGCAGGCCAGGAGGCCGCCGGCCAAAATTACGGCTCGCTTTGCACCGAACTTGTCCGCGACGAATCCTCCCAGGACCGCCCCTCCCAGTGAAAACCAGTAACCGATACTCTCGAGGCGACTGTAATCCTTGGAATCCCATCCCACCACCGTGATGAAGTGTTGCGAACCGATGTTAGAGAGGGCTGAGTTCGCAACATGAGCCAGGAGCGCAAGCACGGCTGCGGCAATTGCCACCGGCCGATTGAACGCCTGGAAGATGTGCCGGAAGAGCAGCCCGGTGGATTTCGCATGTTTTTCATGCTCTGCCAGCTGTGAGGAACCCGCGGTCCACGGAAGGAGCTTTTCTCCGGGCCGCTCGCGCAGGAAAAGCGGGAGGAGCATGATGACAAAGATACACGCGCCCAACACCCCCAGGGCCAATTGGATGCTACCGCCGTCCCTCTCAAGAAATCCACCGATGAAGGTGCCGCCCAGGAAACTCCCGAGGTAGGAGGACCCATACATGAAGCCGTTGATCTTGCCGCGGTCCTTCTCCTTGACGATATCGACGGCAAGACTGTCGGTGGAGACGTCCTGGAGGGCGATGAAAACGTTCATGCCCAGGATCGCCAATCCCATGATCTGAATGTTGCGGTCGAGGTCCGGAATCAGAGCGAGCGCACACACCACCAGGACGGTCAGTCCCTGGGCCAGAATCAACCACGGGCGTCGCTTCCCCATGGCCGGAATCCCGAAGCGATCGATGACCGGTCCCCAAAGAAATTTCACGGCCCAGGGAATGCTGATCATGGAGAGCATCCCGCCTACCGCGGTGACCGAGAACCCGCGTTCGTAGAGATGATTCTTGAGGGCGATGTAGATGAATCCCTGGGGGAGCCCCTGCGAAACATAGAGGGAACACAAAGTCAGGAGGCGCAGCCAGCGGTTCCGAGTAAGGCTTGCCTGCGGGCGGGTGGCATCCTGGTCTTCTTCCATCGATTTGTGAACATTCAGGGTGCCTCCCTGTGTGCCATGAGGGGCAGCGGGTCCGGATCAGGCTACCGGTCATGCCGATTCCGTCGAGGTCGGAGAGCATGAGAAATCTAATCCAGCTGGTCGGAAGTCTGAAAAAGAGTTAATGGACAGTCCCGTTCGGCAGAAGAGAATGAATTTGATCATGATGCGTTTCAGACTTTTACCCCTTGTCGTGTCCATCGCGACGGTTTCCATCCTTCAACTCGAACCAGTCGAGGCACAGTCGAAGAACCCTGCGGTTACGCCCCAGGCTCGTGTCGAGGAATGGTGGTTCGCCCGTCACACGGAGAACATCGGCCAGATGAGCAAAGGCGATATCGACCTCCTGATGGTCGGAGATTCGATCACACAGAACTTTGAATCCATCGGGGTCAAGGTCTGGAATCGACACTTCAAACCCTACAAGGCGATCAATCTCGGATTCGGCGGTGATCGTACCAACCACCTCTTGTGGCGGCTGGACCACTTACCTCTCCTGAAAAAATCACCAAAGGGCGCCGTCGTTCTGATTGGGACAAACAACATCTGCTGGGGCAGTGATACCCCCAAGCAAGCCGCCGAAGGAGTTCAGGCGGTGGCTCAGAAACTGCACAGCCTCTACCCAAAAATGAGGATCCTGGTTCAGGGGGTTTTACCGCGAAGACGTCAGCTCGACCACCCCCACCGCAAGCAGATCATCGAGCTCAACTCCTACCTCCCCGCCTTGCTCAAGGACATCCCGCACGTGACCTTCCTCGACATCGGTCCGAAGTTCCTCGACGAAAAGGGATTCCTGTCGAAGGAAATGATGCCCGACACGACGCACCCGAGTGAACGTGGTCACGAGATCTGGGCGGCGGCGATCGAGTCGGAAATGAAGAAGATGTTGGCGCTGACCGAGCAAGAACTAATTGAGATCGTCCAGCTGAACTGGATCCCCGCGGGCGGCGCGGCTCCCCCTCGATCGACGCTGGGCGAAGCCACCACCATCACGATAAAAAACACCCGGGCTCAGATGGTTAAACTGTACTGGGTCGAGTACGAAGGTGCACTACTCCACTACGCCGACATTGCCGCGGGGGCCACCCTGAAGCGGGGAACTTTTTCGGATGCGACCTGGGTGATCACCGATGAAAAGGAGAAGCCCCTGGGGCATTTCATCGCGACCGTGAAGCCGTCGCAGGTGGACATCCCGAAGTGATTCGCAGCGCTGGTTTTAGATCTCCTTGATCTCGCCCGTGCTGTCGGCGAAGCGATCGGATTTGACACCCATCCGCTTTTGGATGGTGACGAACAGATTGGCGAGCGGGGCGTCGTCCATTTTGCGCGTTCCGCTATCGAAGCGCAGATACTGGCCGTGCTGGTAACCCATCTTCTTGCCTCCCGCCAAGATCAGCGGGTAGTTGGAGTTCAGGTGGGTTCTGCTGTTGCTGCTGCCATAAAGGATGCAGGTGTTGTCGAGCAAGGTGCCGTGGCCCTCCCTGATGCTGGCGAGACGCTCGATGAAGTAATTCAGATGCCCGGCCAGGTAGCGGTCCCACTTGCCGTAGTTCATGATTCCGTCCCCCTCCTGCCCTCCGTGGGCAAGGTCGTGGTAGTTCTTCTTGAAACCGAGAAGGGAGGTGAACTTGTTCGACATGGAGATGCCGTCGTGCATGGTCGCGAGTTGATAGGTCGCGAAGCGCGTGGAGTCGGTCTGGAAGGCGAGCACGATCAGATCGAGCATGGTGCGGATCAGATCGTCCGGGGAATTGGGGTCTGCCTCGAGCTTCAGCCCGGTGGCATTCACCTTGGCGGCCGGCACTTTGAGCCAAGCGGCGGTCCGCTCGACATCTTGCTCCACCTCGCGAACGGAGGTGAGGTACTGGTCCAGTTTCTCCTGATCGGCCTTGCTCAGTTTGTTGCTCAGACTCTTGGCCTCCTCCCGGAGCAGGTCCAGGTGGCTGCCGGTACGACTAAGCCCTTTTCGCTGAGCGTCGATCGAGCCACTCTTCAGTCCAAAGAGGCGTTCAAATACGAGGGCTGGACGATTCAGGGAGGGGATTGGATGACCCGAGGGGGCGTAGGACAGCGTGTTGCTGCGGGTTGGCATCCCCACCCCGCCGTCTGAGGACAGGGTCAGACTGGTGAAGCGGGTGTGCTCGCCCAACTTGTGGGTTCGCGCCATGAACTGGTCCAGGGAAACGGTGTTCCTCAGGCTGGTTCCCGATCCGATGCTCGCCTTCCAGATCGG
>JAYGGC010000098.1:0-21491 GCA_046581525.1 Roseibacillus sp.
CCGGTTGTGGAATGAGAAGCACTTCATTACCCGATTTTTGGGCTCTTCATCAAAGATTGGGGACAGGAGGCCAAAATGAGAAAATGGACCCCATGTCCCCAATTGATACTTGGATAGGATTGAAAGGCTAGCGGGTAACCCGGAGCGAGAGCAAGCCGCCTTTGCGGGTGGTGGCCGAACCCCTGGAGCGCCCGGAGTGCTGCCTGCACTGCGGAGCTCGCCATCTTTATAGCAAAGGCCGCTACAAACGGCGGGTGAAGCACTTGCGCAGCTTCGGAGCCCCGGTGCGACTGGTGGTCGAATGCCGGCGTTATCAATGCCTGGAGTGTGGGCGCAGCTTCGTGCAACCCCTTCCAGGCATTCGCCCAGGCCGGCACTCCTCGGAGCCCTTGCGCGAGCACATCTACCATCTTCACGATGATGGGGTGTGCGGCTCGCGGTTGGCCCGCTTCATGGAGATGGGAACGGCCACCATCGAGCGCATCTACCACCAGTTCACCCACCGTAAGGCGCGGGAACGCCGCGCCACCCAGTGCCCGGTCGTGCTGGGCATCGACGAACATACTCTGCACAAGGGTTGTCGGTTCGCGACGACCTTCTGCAATCTGCAACGCCATAAAGTTTTTGATGTGGTGGAAGGAAAGAGTGCGCAGGAACTCGAGGCGTTTTTGGCTTCTTTACAGGGCCGAGAACGAGTTCGGGTGGTTTGCATCGACATGAGCAGCACCTACCGCGCCCTCATCCGCAGATACTTTCCAAGGGCTCGCATCGTGGCTGATCGCTTCCATGTCGTGCGCATCGTGCTGCACCACTTCATGGAGCTCTTTCGTGCCATTGCCCCGGAGCTCAAGAGGCACCGCGGCAGTCTCGCCGCTCTGCGAAAGAAAGCGGACCGACTCACCGAGCGACAGCGAGAACGTCGGCGCGAACTCTTCGCCAAGCATCCCTCCTTCCTTCCCCTCTACCGGCAGATGCACAAGCTCTGCGATCTCTTGCGCCAGAAGCACAACAACAAGTCCCAGTGCCGCCCCCTCGCCAAGAAGCTCCTCCAAACCATCCGGGAACTGGCCGAGAGCAACTTCGCTCCACTCGGCACTCTGGCCAAGACTCTCTCCAACTGGAAGGAGGAGATCACCTGCATGTGGCGCTTCACCAAGAACAACGGCATCACCGAGGGCTTCCACCGCACGGAATCCCCAAATGGCGACTCGAGGATTGGCCCCCCGTAGCCTGCCTTGGCGGCAATGACGAGGTTGACGAATCCGGCGAGACGGCCGCGTGCGCGAAGGATTTCCCGGGGAACGCGCATCGAGGCCGCAAAGTCTCCGTGTGCTGGCGGATTGCGATGCTTCTGATAGAGGGAGAACAATTCGTTGAGCCACGCCTCCCTTGCCGGCCTGACCTCCTCACCAATTTGGAGTAATGTCGGCGGGCTAACCCGGGCTAGTCCCTGTAGCTGTGCAGCCGCGGAGGGCGAATTTCTCTAGCTGCGGAGCCGTTCACCTGTGTAGAATGTTTGGCCAATGCCATGAGCCAAGTCGGAAAAGTAGCTGCTGCCGCGATAATGGCGTTGGCGCCCCCAACCGCGATCGCCGCACCGCCAGCGAACGACAACTTCGCCAACCGAAACGTCCTGAACTTGGCCCTGCCAATCACCTTCAGCAGCGACACCAGCGAGGCAACTCTCGAGCCTGAAGATCCGCGATCCTACCTCTCGCATCCATTCACCGTCTGGTTCGAATGGACGCCACCAGCCGATGGGCTCTACAAGCTCAAAATCGATCGCGGCCCGGGCAACGAAAGTACTCCAGCATTCTCTCTAGGCGTTGTCGAGAATGGGAGCGCAGACCAGCGGATCCTAGTCGCGAACGCAAACTACTACAACGAAACCCAACGCTCACCCGTCTACTTCTGGGGCACCGGTGGCACTGCCTACCAGTTCCTCCTCGGAAGCGCGGAAGGCAGCGTTTTCGACATCGAATTGCATGCGACGCTGGCGCCGACGCCCGGGGTCGTCGATCTCGGCAATGCCTCGCCCGTCGATGTCGCTCGTGGCGCGGGCTTTGCGGATACGATGCAGTGGACTTGGACCGCCCCCGAAGACGGGCTCTACGTGCTCGACTACTTCGATGGCGCACTGGAGTTCGCCACTCTACCCGAGTTCAATGTCGCTCCCAGCGCGGGTGGCCTCCCCGAGCCGTTGTTTCCAGACTATTGGTTCGCGCACGCCAGCGGTAGCGGCTTTCATTACTTCAAGGCGACGGCGGGAAGCGAATTCCTGATCGGCACGCCAACCCCTGAAGTGCGGTTCACGCTCGAACGCTTGCCCGAGGTCCCCAACGGCGTGCTGTCCGGGGCGATCGACCTCGGAACTACCGACACCTTCACCTTGCAGGCTCACCTCGCACAGGGAATCGTTGAACCCTTTGAAGGAAACCTGATCCCGCAATCATGGTCACTCGGCAGTCATTGGTGGAAGTGGCGCGTCCCCGCACCGGGGCTCTATCGCGTCACCTTCCAAACCGCCCGCCTGTTGCCAGACGAGGACATCTGGTACCCCGCGGAGGCATTCGTCTTCAAAGGGGATACCCCCGAGACAGTCACACTGCTCACGACCTCGCCCGGCTGGTGGCAAATCAACCTCCGGAACACCCGGGAGAGCACCGGCTCCTTCGTCATTTCCGCCTCGCAAGCGGGTGAGGAGTTCGTCATCGGCCTGTTCAACATCATCGAGGGTGCCGGTGCCTACCGACCTGGCCAGTGGCAGGTCGAACTCGAACCCGTGCCCGCCCTCGTGAACGACGATTTCCTCGATGCCCTCACCCTCATCGAAGACACGGGCACCGTGCCGTTTGCCGGACACTTCTCGTCCTTCGAAATTGGCGAACCGGAACCGACCTCGACCGTGCCCGAGGACCAACACTGGCAAGGCGTCGGCCGGGCCGCCCCGGGATCCTTATGGTGGAAGTGGACGGCCCCCGACGATACGCCCATCGAATTCCGGGCCAAGTCCGACTACTACGGAGACAAAGGCATCTTCGACATCTATACCGGCGTCAGGTTGGACAACCTCCAGCGCGTGGCGACCTTCGCCGAATCAGAAGACGCCGAGGATAAGGTGATCTTTCCAGTCGCGGGCCAAACCTACTATCTCCAGCTCGCCGGCATCACTATCAACGGCGACGTCGAAGTCGTCTCCCGACCGGATTTGAGGACCTCTCCTGACAACGACAACTTCGCGAACGCGGCGCCCATCGATCTCGCCGGAGAGAACCGCATCAACATCGAAGCTTCCTGCATCACCGCCACCGCTGAGCCCGGCGAACCGATGCCGGCAGCCCGCACCCGCTGGTGGAGCTGGACCGCCGACCGCGATGCGCTGGTAACCTTCGAATACCGACGCGGATCGATCGCGGTCTACACCGGCAACTCCCTCCCTTCCCTCCAGCGTGAATTGGGTTGGGGTACCGGTAACGTCAAACACTCCTCAACGAGCCTCAGGCTGCGATGCACAAACGGCACAACCTACCACATCGCGATCGACGACGATTTCAAATCCCTCGACCGAGCACAGCTCTCTCTCTACACCTATCCATTGGCAACTCCTTCGAACGACGCGCTCGCCAATCGCATTGCGCTCAGCTCCCCGATCCGCCACCCGGGCTTCCAGTCAGTCCACAACAACTACGACGTCCAATCGAAGGTTGATGACCCAAACGAGCCGGTAGCAACCTTGCCCGGTGCCAGGCAAACAACTTGGCTGAGTTGGACTCCAGAGGTTGCGTCAACCACCTCCTTCTCGTTGTCTGCTGCGTCGAACGGCTCCGACTCGATCCCGTTCGGGCTCGACGTATACACACTCGGTGCGCGCGGCCAGCTCGTCCCCTTCGAGGCCTACACCCGCGACCCGCCCAACCGGTGGCCTTTCTGGATCATCGAGGGCGAAGCTGGCGTGGAGTACATCATCGGAGTCTCATCAACCCGCGAAGGTTCCAGCGCCAGCCTCCAGGTTCACACCACCTCACAATTTGTGATCGAGCAGGAGGAGTGGTTGGGCCGGTTCGCCCTCCCCGAATCCGAGACGGCCGACGACCATGATCCAGCCGGCGATGGCATTCCCAACATCGTCAAGCGCGCGCTCGGCCTCAGCCCATTGGTGCACGCCTACTCTGGAAACGAACCCAACGTCGGAAACCTCCCCAAGGTCGAACGGCTTCCCGACGGTATGATTCGCTTGGTCTATACTGTCGATCCTGCCTATGCCGACAACATGAGGATTCACGGTGAGATCAGCGAATCTGGACGCAACTGGCGAGGCGGCGGTAGATCGCCGATCTCACTCGGCAACAACCGCTACGCGATCGAGTTCCCCTCCGACGAACGCACGCTGCTGGTGCGTCTGCGATTCTGGTCCGGGAGTTAAGATCGAGTTCCGCCCCCGCTTAGGGCTTGGG
The DNA here is from genome assembly GCA_046581525.1 of Roseibacillus sp. GTDB lineage: Bacteria > Verrucomicrobiota > Verrucomicrobiia > Verrucomicrobiales > Akkermansiaceae > Roseibacillus_B. The sequence goes on from JAYGGC010000098.1 coordinate 4,455, forward strand.
GCCACCCGAACCGGGAGTTTTCAACTCCTTGCGCAGCCAGGACAGACCCTCGAGATTGTCACGGAGGACTTCCTCGGTATCCAGATGACTCTGGTGATTGCACCCCGTATGGTGCAATAAATGTGCCGATTGCTCATGCGGCCTCGCGATGATAGTAGTTAAGGAGTCCACCGATACGTTGGCGTCGTTGAATCTTGGCATCTGGATTCGCCGGTGGTGGTGGCGAAAGCTACGCTATTCCAAGTAGAGCTGGCGACAACCTGTATCGGTCTGTATCGGATTCGAGCTTCATTTCGGCGCATTCTCGTGCATTTTGATACAGCAACATGCAAGATCAACATTCTCGCCAAGGCAGCCTAAAACCCTTATTTTATCAGTATCTACCGAGGTTTTCGATGGAGGCGGCGGGGAGATTCGAACTCCCGAATAACGGTTTTGCAAACCGTCGCCTTAGGCCACTTGGCTACGCCGCCGTCACAAAGGAGTGTGCTAAGTAATTCGCACGCTGCGCACTGTCAATCGCTCAGTCCCGGCAGACCGTTCCGACCGCATTTCGCAGGGCTTCGCAGGCCTGCCCGATTTCCTCGGGGGTAGCGCAGAGCGGGGGCATCAGGACGATGGTGTCGCGAATGGGGCGGGTGAGGAGTCCGAACTCCCGGGCCGCCAGGCAGACCCGCTCTCCGATGCGCTGTTCTTCCGGAAATCTCTTGCGATTCTCCTGCCGCAGCTCGATCCCTGAGATCATCCCACACTGCCGTACTTCGTAGACTGCCGGATGTTTCATGGCAGCCAGCCCGGCCTGCAGGGCCTCGACCTTGGGAGGGAGATTCTCCAGGACGCGATCCTGCTCAAAGACATCCAGGCTCGCGAGCGCGGCCGCGCAGCCCAGCTGGTTCGCGGTGTAACTATGCCCATAGTAGAAGGTGCGCTCCGGGCCGCCCAGGAATGCTCCAAAGATTTTCGGCGTGGTCAGGGTTGCGGCGAGGGGCAGGTAACCAGCGGTCAGTCCCTTGGCCAGGCAAAGGAAGTCCGGAATCACGTCCTCCTGCTGACACGCAAACATCGTTCCGGTCCGCCCGAATCCGGTCATCACTTCGTCCAGAATCAGGTGCACCTCGTGGGCATCACACCACTCCCGCAACTCGGCAAGGCGACCGGCCGGCCACGGTCGCATTTCATTCACTCCCTGGATCAGGGGCTCGATCACCACCGCCGCCGTCGTCCGCAACTTCTCTTCCGGCAAGACCCGCAATTCCTCAATCGAGGCGACATGGGTCACCGGAAACCCGAATCTCCGAAAGCGCTCGAAGAACTGTGAGACTCCACCGAGGGAGGACGCGCCCATGGTGTCACCGTGGTAGGCATTCTCGAAGGCGATGAATCCGGTCCGCTCTTCCTCTCCCGATTGCTGGCGATATTGAATCGCCATCTTGACCGCCACTTCCACCGCGGTGGATCCATCATCCGAGAAAAAGACGCGCTCCAGTTTCCCGGGCGGAAAGAAGTCGACGAGGCGCTTGGCCAGTTCGGCGGCACGGGGATTGGCGTAGCCGAGAAAGGACGTGTGGGCCACCTGCTCCAACTGGGCACGCACCGCGGCGTCGATCACGGGATGCCGGTGCCCGTGAATGTTGGTCCAAATGCTCGAGTTCCCATCGAAGTAGCGCCGGCCCTCGGCATCGATCAGCCACGCACCCTCACCTCCAACCAGGACGGTGGGCTCATCATCGTCAGCCCCCCACCCCGCGTGCTGGGTAAAGGGGTGCCAGCAATGAAACTCGTCCCACTCTTTCCACTTGGCAAGATCACCACTCACCGCTCACGCCTTTCCACCACCATCAGCTTCATCAAATTCTTCGAGGAGAGCATCGATCTTCTCAATGAGCTTCCAGGGACAGCGCCCCCGTTGGTACTTTCGCCAGAGGACGTCCCGCAGGGCACGCCACTCGTCCTGCGAGATGGGATCGTGGGGCTGCCAATCCTCTTCGCCCTTGAGCTGCGACGCGAGCCTCCAGGTCGAGGCATGGTAAGAGGCCCGATAAAGGCGGACACCTTCATCGCTACTCTCCCTCCAAGTGTGCCGCTGCATGTGCCTCTGGCATAGGGTCCCCGGCGCAAATCCCAAGAACAAAACTCAAGTTGACCTTTCGGTCATTCCACCTAAACATCGCCTCGTGATTCGGGTGCTGAGGAGCGATGTCAGCAAGTTGGTGTTGTACCTGATTTCCTGCTTTCTGTTGGCCGCCTTGCTTACCCCGTGGCTCTACAATGCAGGAACTGCTCTGGGCGAACTCACCGAGAAGACCAGCATCAATTCCGCAGTCGACTATGTCGGTCTGCACGCCCGCAAGGCCGACTTTCCGGTCTTCTTCAAGCGCAGCCTGCTCATCGCCGCCCTCCTCCTGCTCCTGCCACTTCTCTTTTCCATGAAGCTGCGGCATGAGCCCGCACCCCTTCGCGACTCGCCTTGGTCGATCTACCTTCCCAGCCGCGCGATTGCCCACGCCTCGGGCCAACCGCTTCTACTCTTCTCCAAGTGGGGTCCCGGGCAACTTCTCATCGGCTTCATCCTCGCGGCAGGACTCCTCTTTGGCATGGGGTGGCTGCTGCTTTCGATGGGTTGGTTTTCACTCAAGGAGCCCATCCCGTGGGAGAAGGCGTGGAAGAAGTCCGTCGGCCCCAGCATCACGGCCTCCCTCCTCGAGGAGATTGTCTTCCGCGGCGTCTTCCTCGGGATTTTCCTGCGCACCTTCCGGCCCCTCAACGCCATCATTCTTGTCTCGCTCGTCTTCGCCGCCCTCCATTTTCTCCAACCTCCAGATGACGTGGCGGTGTTTGTGAGAGGCGAGGCCATTCCCGAAGGCACCATCTTCATCGATCCCAACAGCCCCATCTCAGGCTTCCAGCTCCTGCAGGCCATCGGGATGCGTTTCCAGAACATCGACCTCGTCCTCTTCGAGTTCACCTCGCTTGCGGTGGTGGGACTGATCCTGGCCTACTCACGCTACGCGACCGCTTCGCTCTGGCTTCCCATCGGGCTGCATTCGGGCTGGATCTTCGCCTACACCTTCTTCGGCCGGATCGCCACCCGCAATCCGGACCTCGACTCCAATCTCCATTACCTCATTGGCAGTGACCTCAAGGAGGGCGTCGTTCCGCTCGCTACTCTGGTGGTCACCGCCCTGCTCGTCTTCCTCTTCATCCGCATGTTCCGCAAACCGGGAGAGGATTCCCGGAGAGGCCCGATGGCGTCGGGAGTTGCGTAGGTGGAGTCACTTGAGGCCAAGCCTGCAGGCCATTTTCCATGGACGTTCCAAGGGGTCAGATCGTCAGGTCTCAGAGAATTGGCGATTCTGCCCCTGGAATCCGATCCGTGCCCGCTGAGATTTACTTGGAAATTGGCCCGTGAGTTTGGGACTCTTCTTTTTGATGTCCTTTGCACGCTGGCTCGACATTCTCTATCCTCCTGCGTGTGCCCTTTGCAGCGAGCCGCTCCGCGATGGCGCCTACCTCTGCGATTCCTGTCGTGCAGATCTTCCGCGCATTGAGAAGCCGTTCTGCATTCAGTGTGGGGAACACATCGAGGGGTTCGTGCCGGAAGACGTGCTCTGCTCGCAGTGCCGCGGAAGCGAGTTCACCTTCGAGTTCGCCCGCGCGGCAGCCAGTGCGCACGACCAGGCCCGCGAGCTCATGCATGCCTACAAGTATGGGCGCCAACTTCACCTCCATCGCGAACTTGCGATCCTCGCGGAGGAGGTTTGGGATGACCCTCGCGTTGCATCGCAATGCGATCCGCCCTGGGTCCTCGTTCCCGTTCCTCTTCACTGGCGTCGACAACAATGGCGCTGGTTCAACCAATCCTACGAAATCGCCAAGACCCTCGGCCGCCTGCGCGGACTCCGCTTCGAGCACGCTCTGCGCCGCATCCGCGACACCAACCAGCAGACTCTCCTCAGCCGTTCCGAACGTCTCGCCAACTTGCGCGGTGCCTTCCGTCTCTGCCGCCGCGAAAGACGCCTCAAATTGGTCCGGAATCAACCGGTTTTGCTCATCGATGATGTCTTCACAACCGGCTCAACCGTAGAGGAATGCGCACGCGTGCTGGTGGAGGAAGGAGGGGCCGAAAAGGTAGTTGTCCTGACTGTCATGCGGGGATAGCATTTGGCCGTTCTCCGATCCATCCCTCCAGTTCTCCGCGCAATCAAATCCCGCAGCGAAGGATCCTCTTCGCCTTGAATTCAGAACTTAGAATTTAGCGCTTAACCGATGGGTATCTTTGACAAGCCGAAGCTCCGCCGCGGCAAAAAGAAAAAGGACATTGTCCCCGATGATCTCTGGACCAAGTGTCCCGACTGCGGGGAGCTGATCCACACGCTCGATCTCAAGCAGAACTTCCAGGTCTGCACTCATTGCAGTCACCACTTCCTCATGGGCGCTGGTGACCGCATCGCGCTGCTGGTCGATGGGGACAGCTTCCGGGAAACCGATCCCGACTTGAACTCAACCAACCCCCTTGGCTTCGACAAGTACGAGGACAAGCTCGCACTTCTCAAGGAGAAGACCAAGCTCACTGAAGCAGTCGTGACGGGACGGGCCACCATTGGCCAGCATCCCGTCATGTTGGCGGTGATGGATTTCAAATTCTTTGCCGGGTCGATGGGATCCGTGGTGGGTGAGAAAATTGCGCGGGCGATCGAACTCGCGGTCGACGAAAAGCGAGGACTCGTCATTCTCTCATCCTCTTCCGGGGCCCGCATGCAGGAGGGGTTGCTCTCCCTGATGCAGATGGCCAAGACCTGCGGCGCGCTCTCGCGCCACAATAACGCCAAGCTTCCATACATCTCCGTCCTGACCCACCCCACCACGGGAGGGGTCACCGCTTCCTTCGCCACCATCGGCGACGTCAACCTCGCCGAACCCAAGTGCATGATCGGCTTTGCGGGGCCCCGCGTGGTCAAGGAAACCACCCACCAGGACCTTCCCCCCGGGTTCCAAACCGCCGAGTTCATGCTCGCGCACGGGTTGATCGATGCAATTGTGGAGCGCAGCTTATTGAGGGAGCGACTGGTGCAATTGCTGGGCTACTTGATGCCCAGAGAATGAGGAACGCAAACCCGTCCCATTCTTCGCTGTGACGTACAATGAAGCCATCGACTGGCTCTACTCCACCCAGCTCTTCGGCATCAAGCTGGGACTGGAGAACCCGAAGCGCCTGCTGAAGGAGTACCTCGCCTACCCGCCGCACCGCACCAAGGTCATCCACGTAGCGGGCACCAATGGAAAGGGGTCCACCTGCGCCTTCATCGACTCCGTGGCACGGGCAACGGGCACGCGCACCGGGCTCTTCACCTCTCCCCATCTTGTGCGCTACGGTGAACGCATCCGCGTCTCGGGCGCCCAGATCAGCGAAGACAGGATTGCGCAGCATCTCACCGCCCTGCGTCACCTGGTAGCCGATTGGGATCCCCACCCCACCTTCTTCGAACTCAGCCTCGTGCTGGCCCTCAAGCACTTTGCGGAGAGAAGCTGCGAGCTGGTCGTGCTTGAGACCGGGATGGGGGGCCGACTCGATGCCACCACCGCAGTGCCGGCCGACGTCGCAGTCCTCACCCCCATTGCGCTCGATCACCAACCGTGGCTCGGCGCGACCCTCGGAGAAATTGCAGCCGAGAAGGCCGCCATCATCTGTCCCCGCAAGCCGACCTTTTCCTCCCAACAGGAACCCGCCGCCCGCGCGATCATTGAGCAAACCGCCAACGAACAGCGCTCGCCTCTGGAGTTCGTCGAACCCCTTCTCGGCTACTCCCTCGGAATTACCGGTGACCACCAACTGGAGAACGCCGGCCTCGCGGTGGCTGCCCTCCACGCGGCCGGAATCCAACTGGAATATGAATCCGTCAAAGCCGGCCTCGCCTCCACAATCTGGCCCGGCCGCTTCGAGCGCATCACGGCCCAGTTTACGAATCTGAACTCCGAGATCATTCTCGACATCGCTCACAATCCCGCGGCTGCCCACGCCCTCGCGGCGACCTGGCGACAGACTTTCCGCGATCGCAAAGCCAATCTCATCTTTGGCGCGGTAGATTCGAAGGATATTCCCGGCATCCTCGAAGCGCTGCTCCCCATCGTGGCCCAATTGCACCTTGTTCCCGTCAACTCTCCTCGCGCCACCCCACCGGCCGACCTCCTTGCTCACCTGCCCGCCGACCATCCACCCGCCGAGACCTATCACTCGGTCGAGGACGCACTCAAGGTGCCCACCATGTCCCCCACTCTCGTGACGGGATCTGCGTTTCTGGTGGGCGAGGTGAAGTCTCTTCTCGAAGGATCTTCCCACACCCCGAGCGCCCAGTAGTCACCTCGGGGCCTCGTGATCCGGGCGATCACGCGCCTCGTGGGTCTCCAGATCTACCCAGGGCACGGCTGCCAGCGCGATCCGCGCCTGCACCATTCGCGATTCGCTCCGAGCTGCCAGAAAAATGAACAGGGCGATCAGAACGAGCAATAATGCACCGCTTTTGATGGCGAAAATTGCTCCCAAGACCGCCAGGAACTGCCCGACGGTGGCAGCCACTTCGGTCGCCCGTCCATAGGAAATGAGCATCGCGAGGAGTGCCCGCAGGACCCTTCCTCCGTCCATCGGGAACGCGGGAATCATGTTAAACAGGACGAGGGAAATATTCGCCACCAGGAGACGCTGCCCGAATGGAATCTGCAGGATGGACTCAATATCCGCGGGCGGATTTGGGAATCCAACAATCACGAAGAGCACTCCGGCAATCCCGACATTGACCGCCGGCCCTGCCAGCGCCACCAGGAGTTCCTGAACCGGCTTCTCGGGCATTCGTTCCAGTCTCGCCAAACCTCCAATCGGCAAGAGGGTGATGTCCGGGGTCCGGATTCCGAACTTCGCGGCGGTGAGAGTGTGGCCAAACTCATGAAGCAAGACGCAGCCGAACACCGCCACGATGAAGACCACGCCATCCACCGCCGCAGCCACTCCGCCTTCCGCGTAAAACATCCACCCGAAGGCCGCGAGCAAAATGAAAAAGGTCAGATGCACCCGCACCTCCGTGCCCGCCACCTTCCCCAGTCGAAATGACCATCTCATCTGCCGAAACCATAGCGCAGCTTCAAACTGCTGCAATCACGGTTGAACCCCCCTGAGTATTCAGTATGCAGTGTTCAGTATTCGGACCGCTCAGTTTCCATCCTGAACACTCCCCATGAACGCGGCCATCCCCCTCGAGACCAAGCCCGGGCTCTACCTGCCCGATCTCGAGCTCTGGCTGGATTCGCGACGCGCCAGGGAGAACGGATTTGTTTCGCACGCCCACGCCGACCACTTCGCGAGGCACAAGAACATCCTCTGCTCGGTGGCCACCGCCCACATATTGCGGGCCCGCTTCAACGTGGCGGAAGATCGCCTCAATCCGCAGCCCTTTCACGAACCGCTCGAGGTCGGACCGTTCCAGCTCCAGCTTCTCCCAGCGGGGCACATCTTTGGCTCGGCCATGCTCCATGTCACCCGCAAGTCCGACGGTGCCAGCCTCCTATACACCGGCGACTTCAAGATGCGCCGCAGCCTGACTGCCGGAGAGCCCGTCTTCCGCCGCGCGGACACCCTCGTGATGGAAACCACGTTCGGAGGTCCTTTCTGGGTCTTCCCTTCCGACACTGAAGTGACCGGCCAGGTTCTCAATTTCGTCAACGAATCCCTCGAGGCTGGCCAGGTCCCGGCCCTCCTCGCCTACTCGCTCGGGAAAGCACAGGAAGCCCTCGCCATGCTCGACCAGGCCGGGATTCCTGCGGTGCAGCATCCCGCCGTCGCCAGGATGACCACCGCTTGTCGCGAGGCGGGCTGTGGACTCTCCAAGCCAATCACGTTCGAAGGCTCCGTCCCTCCCGGCCACGTCCTCCTCTGTCCGCCCAACGTGATCCGCAATGAAGAGTACAAAGTGATCCCCAAGCTCCGCACCGCGATCCTCTCGGGCTGGGCCATCGACAAGAGCGCGATCTACCGTTTCGGCGTCGATGCGGCTTTCCCCATGTCCGATCACGCCGATTTTCCCGGCCTCCTCGAGGCTGTCAAGCGCGTCGATCCAAGACGCATCCTCACCATCCACGGCTACACTCGCGAGTTCGCAGCCGAGCTCAGAAGGCAACACTACGACGCTTGGTCCATCGACGGCGGAGACCAGATGGAGTTGGACTTGTTACCTGGCAGCTAGCATCGGCCGGGATGTTAGTGTGCACTAGTCTCTCGCCTTGGGCTGCGCGGCCCGCCGCACGGCTTCATCGAAGGAACGAAGGACCTCTCCCCGCGTCTCAACGCTCAGTTGGTGCGCCAACTCCTTGCGCACCTCCCTAAGATCGGGTTTCCCACCATGGGCCAGCCTCGTCCCGCCAATCACCCCGCTCCCCGCCAGGTAACCTCCGATTACGCCAGCCATGACGCCGGCGAGAACCATCCAGATCGAGAAGCGGGGAGGCATGATGGCACGGTAGACCTGGCAGCACCCCGAAGCAACCCAAAGGCGCCCCATCCCCAACCGGGGCTGCTCCAGCAACGGAGCCTGCTACTCCACGATGAAATGCGGATTCAACAGGTTCTCCTTGTTGTAATCCAACGGCTCGCGGGTCTCGGCATTGAGCACCTGCTTGCCGGCGGCCGTGGCCACCACATGGGCGGCGCCGGTGTCCCACTCCATGGTGGGTCCGAAGCGCGGATAGACATCCGCCGCTCCTTCCGCCACCAGGCAAATCTTGAGCGAGCTGCCTGCCGAAAGAATATCGACCTGCTTCCCCTGGCTGCGGAGATTCTCCACGAAGGCTTCCACTTCGGAAGTGAGATGCGAGCGGCTGGCCACCACCCGCACCTCGCTTTTCTCGGAATAGTGCGGGCCTCCGGAAATCTGCTCGGCAGCCCCGCCTGCCTCGATCTTCCAGGCCCCTGCGCCTTCCGCCCCGAAATACATGGTGTCGGTCACCGGGCGGTACACCACGCCCAGCACGGGCTGTCGGTCCTCGACCAGCGCAATGTTCACCGTGAACTCGCCGTTCTTCTTGATGAACTCCTTGGTCCCGTCGAGCGGATCGACCAGCCAGAAACGGGTCCAGTCCACCCGCTCCGGGTAGGGGATCTCCCTGTTCTCTTCCGAGATGATCGGCGTGTCCGCATGCGCCGCGCGCAGGAACTCCATGATCACCTCGTTGGCAGCCTTGTCCGCCTCGGTGAGCGGTGAGTCGTCGCTCTTGTACTCGATCTCGAAGTCACGCCCATAGATCTCAAGGATTTTATCCCCTGCAGCCCGGGCCACATTCAACAGGGGCCGGACGGCAATTCCATGTGCTTCCTCAACCATGACAACCGGGAATCGGGATCTGCGAATCGTCCGCCGTTAATGGGCGCGGCAGAATTCCTCGAAGCGCGTGATGCCTTCGTTGAGGACGTCAAGCGTTGTGCAGTAGCTGAGACGGACCGACGCATCGTGCCCGAAGGCAACGCCCGGGACAGTCGCGACCTTGTAGCGATTGAGCAATTTGTCGCAAAGGTTCTGCGACTTCAGGCCGAGGTCGGCGCAGTTCACAAAGAAGTAAAAGGCCCCGTCCGGAAGATTCACGCTGACATTCGGGATCGCACTGAGGCGGCCGTGCACGAACTGGCGGCGCACGTCGTACTCGTTGCGCATGTCCTCCACGAAGCTCTGCGATCCTTGCAGCGCCGCGAGGGCACCGTACTGCGCGAAGGAGGTCGCATTGGAGCTGGTGTGACTCTGGATCTTGGAGATGGCAGCCGCGAGTTCGGGCGGAGCGGCGGTATAGCCGAGACGCCATCCGGTCATCGAGTAGGCCTTTGCGAATCCGTGACAGATCACCGTCAGGGCCTGCAGTTCTTCGCTGATCTGCGCGATGCTGACGTGCTTGGTCTCCCCGTAGACGAGCTTCTCGTAGATTTCGTCGGACAGGATGATGATGTCCTCGTAGGACGCCACCTCACCGATGGCCCTCAGCTCATCCTCGGTATAAACCGCGCCAGTCGGGTTGCTCGGAGAGTTGATGATGACCATCTTGGTCTTCGGCGTCATGGCCTCCTCAAACTGTGCGGCGGACATCTTCCAGCCGTTCTTTTCCTCGGTATCGACGATGACGGGCACGGCCCCGACCAGGCGCACCATCTCAGGGTAGCTCACCCAGTAGGGAGCGGGGATGATCACTTCATCGCCTTCGTCGCACATCGCCAGGATCGCGTTGAAGCAGGCCTGCTTGCCGCCGGAGGTAACGCAGATCTGCTTGGGCTCGTAGGCGAGGTTGTTGTCCTTGAGAAGTTTGTCGGCGATGGCTTCCCGCAGCTCGGGAATGCCGGCTGCCGGAGTGTACTTCGTTTTGCCCTCCTGCAGGGCCTTGGCGGCCGCTGCCTTGATGTGATCGGGGGTATCCATTTCGGGCTCGCCGCCGGCGAGGCCGTAAACTTCGTCACCCTGTGCCCGCATTGCCTTGGCCTGGTTGGTGACCGTAAGAGTAAGGGAGGGGGTGACGCCTTGAACGCGTGATGAGAGGGAGTCGGGATCCATGTGTGTCAGTGATTGCCGCCCAAGAGGCGGAGTAACGGACGCTGGGCGAACACACTCCCCTCCGGAGCGGGGGGCTGTTCATAGCGGTGCTCCTCCCGGATGCAAGCGAAGAAACACGGATTTAGGGACTTCCATTCCAGAAACCCCGCCCGGGATACCCGCCTCCCGCTGATCCGAGACCTCCGACTTCCCACCGCTGATCTCAAGGCGCCTCTCTGTACTTCTTCTTGTCGAACACACGGGCCTGTTTCTGCCAGCCATCCCGCTTCACTCGATCGCGGAGTTTGAGCTCTTCGCTGATGACCCTGACCTGGGGTGCCCGCCATGCCGCGACTTGCCGAAAGGTGTAGATTCCCGCCTCCTGGAGGCGATCCCGGATCACCTCGCCCACCCCTTTGAGTTGGGTCAAATCGTCGATCTCGGCCGGGGCGCGCCGATAGAGCATGCCCATGCGCTTATCCTCATACAAATCGCCCTCGACAGGCAATTTCTTCGCCGCTTGCAGCCGAACCGGCGGCGGCGCGGCCCGCTCCAAATCCTCCAGTTCTCCCAGGTCGTCCAAATCCTCCAAGTCCTCCAGTCCCTTTTCGGCCGGACCGTCCTCCCCCGAACCAGGCCATTGCTCGGCGCGAACCTCTGGTGCCGATTTGCTGTGGGGCTTGTCCTCAGCCTCGGAGTCGGGCTTGTCCTCGGCCCCGCCTTTCGCGTCCGTCGCCAGGGATGCCCGCAGGTCATCGGCAGCGGCTGAGCTCCGCTTGCTCGTTGATTCTGGTTCCGGATCGGGTTCAGGTTTTGTTCTCGCCTTCGCTACCCGGGCCAATCGCTCCGCCGTGCGGGCGGATTTCCGCCCCGCCTGCGCCTCTTTCTGCGCCGTCTCCAGCTCCGCGATTTCATCAGCCAGGATCCTCTGAGTCTCTTGGGAGACCGCATTTACAGTTTGCAGCTCACCGACCTTGTCATCGAATTTCTTGCGCTCCTCGAGCGTCCTCTTGAGATCGGCCTGAGTGCGGGAGAGGCGTTCTTCCGCGGCCACCAGCTCTTCCTGGATCTCACCGATCCGCTTTTCCGCGTCCACCAATTCGTTGCGCAAGCCGTGCATCTCACGGCGAAGCACTCCGGCAGCATCCTCGACCTGCTGGCGCTCCCGCTTCTGGTCCTCAAAGTCATGCATGAGGCGCTCCTTCTCCGCCTTCAACTGGTTGATGAGGACCTCCGCCTTGCTGTCGCCCGCCAGGATGGCCATGTGCTCGTTGAGTTCCTTCTTCTCCTCGCGCAGGCGGTGCAGTTCGTCAGCCCACTTGCCTTCGGCCACCTTGCGCTTCTCGAGTTCTTCCCGTCCCGCCTCGCGTTCCTGCTGCGCGAGATCCAGGTCCATCCTCACCATCGCGACCTCACCCTGAGCCTCCGCCACTCTCCCTTCCAACTCGACTTTGGCGATCGACAACTGATCGAGCTCGTCGCTGGTCCGCGTCACGCGTTCATCCAATTCGGTGACCCTAACTTCCAGTCCCCCCTTTTCGGCGCTCGTCTCTTCGAGCGACTGCTTCAATTCATCACGCTCGCCACGAATTGAAGCCAGGTCATCCTCGAGGCTCTTTTTGTCGCCGACCACCTCGCTCAACTTTGCCTCCGCCACCGTTGCGCCCGCCTGAGCTTCGACCAATTTGCTATCAAGGTCACTGCGCTCCCCGGCAAGTTTCTTGAGATCCTGGACGCCTTGTTCCTTCTCCTTGGCGAGGGCGCCGACCTGCGTTTCCAACTCGTCCCGCTTGGTGCGCAAGAGGTCCAATTCATCGGCAGTCTTCTTCTGTTCGTCGCTTCGGCGTTCCACTTCGCGCGCCAGCTTGTCGGCCAGCTCTTCCCGTTCCTTCTCCAGCCGCTCCAGTTCTTCCAGCTTATCGTCGCGCTCTTTCTGAATGCCCTCCATCCGCCCCTCGATCCCATCCCTCTCTTCTTTGACCACGCTGAGTTCCACGCCGATCTTTTCGCGCTCCTCCTTTCGGCTCTTGACCTCTGCATCCAACTTCCTGGTCAACTCCGCACGCTCTTTCTGGAGGGCGGCGAGCTCGCTCAGTTTCTCGTCGCGCTCCTTTTGGATCCCACCCAGCTTTTTCTCGACCCTGGCGTGCGCGGCCTGCACTTGGTCGAGTTCCTTGCCGACCTTCTTCTCCTCCTGGCGTTGCTCCGCAAGTTCGGCCTCCAACTTGCCCTTGGCGTCCCGCAATTCGCTCGCTTCGGTTGACTTGCTTTTGAACTCGGCATCCAGCCCCGCGACTCTCTTTTCCAACTCCCCCGTCTTCCTGTTGGCGGACTTTTTCTGAACGGCGAACTTCTTCTGGTACTCGCGTGCCAGGGCAGCCAGTTTCTTTTCAAGTTCTCGCTTCTCGGCCTTGAATTTCTTCAGCTCGGCCTTGGGCACTCCGGCGGGTGCGCCCTTCACCACAACCTTTTCTTCCGACTTCGCCTTTGCTTTCGCCGAAAGCTCCTTCTCGAGCCCGGACTTTTCCCTCTCCCGCGCGGCCAGCCCTTCCGACAGCCTTGTCTTTTCTTCCAGGAGAGCGGTCAAGTTTCCCTCGGCCTCTTCGCGTTCCGCGCGTGCCGCTCTCAGGAGCTTCTCGAGTTCCTCGTTGTCACGACGCAGGGCGGCCATTTCGCGGTCCAGCTCCGGCGGCACGACCGGAGCGGTGCCTCCTTCTTCGGCGGAATCGCGGTACAACTTGAACTGCTCTCTCTCCTTGCTGAGCGCGATCTCGACCTCCTGCGCGATCCCTTCGGCATCCTCCATCCGCTTGCGTAGTTCCTTGACCCCCGCCTGGTGTTTCCCCCACCGAAACCACCCGTAGGCAACCCCCAGCAAAGCGGCGGGCACCACCAGTAACAGGCTGTAGAGCCCGTAGTTGAGGAGGAAGTAGGTGAGCGCGTCCATCAGGGGTGGTGGTGAGTTACTTCACCACGATCTCCACTTGGTTATCGCGCCCATCGTCCGGCGTCACGCCAAAGGGCACCACGTCGAACTGCTCCGCCATCACCCCGTGTTCCACCAGCAATCTCACCACTGCCCGGGCCCGCTGGCGGGCCAGCTTGCCGTTCGCAGTCACGTTTCCGCTACTGCCGGGATGTCCCCCCACCACGTAGCGACCGCTCTCTCCCGCATTGAGAATGGCCCGCGCCGCCGCCACCGCCTTGCTGCGCTCCGCCTCCGGAACTTCCGCACTGCCCGCTTCAAAGGACACCACGTTCTCAGCGAACTGTCTTCGCAATTGCTCAACCTTGGTCTCATCGTGGATGGACCCCGGGTGATATCCGGGGAAGTGATAGATCGAGGGATACAGGGTGAACTCATCGATCACATGGTCCTTTGCCACTACCTCGCTCGCTTTGGAGAGCCAATCGCTGCGCAGGCCGGCGGTCGCATCGCCGCGCATGGTGAGCACGCTCACGCGCAATTCGACGCTCCGATTGCCGGTCCCGCTGAAGTAGTAGCGCAGGAATTCCCGCCACTCGGGCACCCCCTCGGGCACTTCCACCATGGTCCGACGCGCCATCTCCTCGTCCCATCCTACCTGCGGCATGAGAGATTCCGGTAGCTGGGTTGGGAGGTCGTTCGAAATCACCCCTTCGCCCCGGTAGCGATCATTGCGGCGTGAAATTCGGATCCAGCCATAGGTGTGCAGATTGTTCCCCCCCCGCGGGACCCGCACTCCGGGAAGAGCATTTACCTTGGCCGCTACCGCTCTCCGCCGTGCTTCGGTGCCCGCTTGCCCCGTGATCACCGCATCGAGATAGTCCATCCGCACCGACGGGGCTTCCACCCCTTCCGCCTTCAGGATCTCCATGACCGACGCCCGCAGCTGAGGCTGCAAGCGCTTCACAAAGCGCTGCTTCTGGAAGTAACACATGGTTGGGATCAGCAGCACGATCGCCAACACCACGAAGCCCTTCACGGCACGTATGCTCGTCGAGGGAAGCCTGTCCGACAAAAGAAAAAACCGCCTGATACCGAGTGAACCGAAAAGTGGGACTGTTGGCGGAGTGGGTTTTGTCCCAGGGCAAGGCGCTCGGGGGTGCCCCGGCATGCGGCAGACGACTCAAGCCGAGTTTCCAATTGGCAGTCCGGCCAAGGCCCAAACCGCAATCTGCGGACTCGACGAAATCCGGGCCCTGGGCCTGAGAATTGAACTCTATTTGGCAATCAGGCTTGCACCACACGCCACTCACCGGCGATGCCCGTTGACCGTTCAGCTCTCCGCCAATCCCCCCAGGGCGGAAACCCATTTCCCCTTTTTGCGGATCTCCATAAAGGCAAGCCCCGCCGCCGCCGCCGCGGCCTCGGTCTCCTCCCATTGCTCGCGGAGGATGCCCGACAGGATCAATCGGCTCCCCCGGTCCAGGGTCTTGCGAATCTTGGGGAACGACTTCTGGAGAACATCTGCAAACAGGTTGGCGGCAACCACCTCATACTGCCGTTGGGTGGTCCACTCGAGCAGATCGGCCTCCTTTACCCTCACCCCCCGTGCGTCGTTGCGCTCCGCATTGTGCCGGGCCACCGCTACCGCGTTGGGATCATAGTCCAACGCTTCACACTCCTCCGCGCCCAGCAGGTTGGCCGTGATCGCCAACACCCCTGAACCACAGCCGAGGTCCAACATGCGCCACCGCCGCCCTTTCCGCGCCTTCGCCTCGTCCGCAAGGAAGCGCAGGCAACTCGCGGTGGTCGGGTGATCCCCCGTACCGAAGGCCATCTCGGGCGGGATGCTCACCACCGTCCGCCCCTTGTGTCCTCTCTGCAATTCACGCAGTCCCGACGACTGGACCTCCTCCGTGATGAGGAGGCTGTTCCGGATCTTGATGGGCGGTCCCACCTCCGCCGAGAGCGCCACCCAGTTCTTGTCAGCCAAGTGCTTTACCGTTCCGCCAAACTGCTCCGCGATGTTCTCCGCCGCGTTCTCTTCCTCGCAATAGACATCGACCCGGATCGACTTCCCGCCCTTCAGCCGGGTCAGCACAGCATTGGGATTTCCATGGAAGCGCTCTTCCCAAGCGTCCTCCCACTTGGTAGCCGAGAGTTTCGACCAGACCCACATCTCGTCATCGAATCACAAAGTGATCCAATACCGACACAAAAACGTCCCTTTTTTCGCCCGGCTCGTTCAAGCAGGACGGTTCCACCTCCCCTATCGACTCGTTGTCGAGAATCCAGCGACTGGGATCCTCATAAGCCTCGACCGGAAAAACTGCGGACTTCCGATGCAGTTCCCTCGTCGAAGCCTGTTGGAACACCGCCACCAAGTCCGCCTTGACCCCGCTCCTCGGCTCCTCCCGGGCCGCCTCTTCCGCGACCCTCAAGTGCTTCTACTGCAACCTTAATCGTTCTCTCCACCGCTTGGAGGCTCACCGTCAGCGGGGCTCCACCCGACAGTTTGAAGATAGTGCGGTTCACTTTCAGGGGCCCGGGCTCCCCCACCGCGCCGGGCGCCGGGCATTGGTCACAATGTTAAACCAGAACGGACAACCAAGCCCGCCGATGAGCATCCCGGCCCCCAGGGCTCCACCTGGCCAGAGCAGGGTCGCCCCGGTCTATTCGAGACCGCTGAATTTTTTTCCGCTCCTGTCGGCCCAATTTTTTTGGGGGGGCC
This sequence comes from Roseibacillus sp., assembly GCA_046581525.1. GTDB lineage: Bacteria > Verrucomicrobiota > Verrucomicrobiia > Verrucomicrobiales > Akkermansiaceae > Roseibacillus_B. Next base: position 20,665 of record JAYGGC010000098.1, read on the forward strand.
ACCTCCTGGTCCCACCCCTCCCCGCTGGCCTGGACCTGTTCATACTGCTTGGTGATCTCTTCTACTTGCGCGACCACTCGATCCCGCAAGACGGGGTCGTTCATGGAGGACTTCAGAATCACCGGCGCGTTCACGTTCAAAACCAGCGCCAGCTTCGAGGAGGGGCATGGCGCAATCGTGAATTGAGCCAGCCGGGACCACCTGGTGAGGAACCGGCATCCGCTCAGCCAAAGGAAGACCGGGTGCCTTCGCCAAAACCCCAAATCGAATTTCTTTCCCCGGAAACAAGTCAGCCTGCCCCGAGTTCCCGGGACAGGCTGATTAATTGGAGCGGGTGAACGGATTCGAACCGTCGACATCAACCTTGGCAAGGTTGCGCTCTACCACTGAGCTACACCCGCATCCTTGGGGCGTCTAGATACACCGCCGCCACCGCCCCGCAAGTCCTTTTTCAGGGGCTAATTGACGTTCCCGCCGGCGGAAATCGGCAATTCCTCACCCGATTCGCGGGTTTCGCGAAATTTTTCCCACCCGCAAAAATTCGTGTCCATTCGCGTTCATTCGCGGTTAAACACTCTCCGATCCGCATGGACAAGCTCGCCGAAATTATCGCCCATAAGCGCACCGAAGTGGAGGTCCTCCTCCCGGTGGCTGACAAAATGAAAGCCGCCGCCCTGCAGCGGAACGAATTTGCCGGATTCCGCGCAGCCCTCGATCGCGGGCCCGACCAGCTGGGCGTGATTGCCGAGGTAAAAAAGGCGTCGCCCTCCGCGGGAGTCATTGATCCCAACTTCGATGCCCTCAAGCAGGCCGGGATGTACATCGAA
>JAYGGC010000107.1:0-5969 GCA_046581525.1 Roseibacillus sp.
CGGGATGTCGCCTTCCTCCAGGTCCCAGGTCGAAAGGTCGGCGGCAAGGTCGGTGCTGCTCTTGAGGTTGTAGAGCATGCCCGCCTGGCTTTCCCACTCGAAGTCGAGATTCGCTCCGTTGTTTGCAATGCTCAGCCTGAACCCCAATGATGCAGCCGGCACAAATGCCGTGCCATCCGGCTGCACCGGGTTCGGCGGGATATAGGAGTCAACGTTCAGCCAGTTGGCGCTGCCGTCAGAGCCGTCGGCGCCGTCCCCATTGTCCCCTTCAGAGGAAAGGATCAGGTCAACGATGTCACCCGCAAAGATATTGGCATAGAACGTGCGCACCTCCCCGGTATCATCACCACCACTAATCTGCAGAGAATCCACGCGTAGCCCGTTAATATGCAGGGCACCGGTCACCCCGGTACCATTGAGGTTGGTCTTGCGGACATTCCAGCACAGCGCCACCGGCTTGCGCAACCCGACATCATCGCCGGCAATCCAGCGACGCACCGTCCAGTGGAGTCCACCACCATTCTCAGCGTTATTGCTGCCGTTGGGGTGGGTCCCCTCACGCCCAAGCTCCGTCCACGGCGGGCTGCTCGGGAGCTCCCATTTGCTGCCGGTCCATTGGCCAGCATCGAATGCAACAAAATCGGCAGCCGCGTCATAGTCCTGCGCGCCACCGTCAGCAGTCAAGTTGCGGTAACCATAATGCCAGTCGTCCTGGCCCTGGACTCCGCTGAAATCGATGCGCGAGTCGGCAATGGCTGTTGCACTGACGACATTGAGCGCCGCGAAGTCAGATCCCATCCAGTTGCCGCCACCGCTGGCGTTGTAATTGATCCCGCGCAATTCGACATAGTTATCGAACCCGGGGCCAAGCTGGGCATTGACGCTGGCGAGGGTGAATTGCGGGCTGGTGATGACGGTGTTGAGATTACCGGGGTTGATGTCAACTTCCTCCCCCACGAGGACATTGTTGAAATAAATCTCCACGCCGTAATGTTCGGTTCCGTCCTGCCCATGCAGGTTGTTCGCCGCGAAGGAGACTGAGAGCAGGTCGGTCTCACCGACACCGTCGGCTGGCAGGTTGAAGTGATAGCGGAGGGTATTGTCGACGCCGGCAAAGGCCCGTTCAGCGCCAAGCTCATCGGTGACAACGACCCCTGCCGGAGTATAGGCACCTCCGTCAAGCACGGTGGTGTAAACGCCTGCAAAGTAATAGTCATCGTCGTTCTGCCGGGCTACCAGCGAGCTGTCGGGAGCGCCGGGAAGATCATTCACTCCGCTTTCCTGGATAAAGTCGACGTCAGGTCCACCACCAACGCCATCAAGAGGCCAGGCCCGTCCGGGGGCACCTGCTTGCCAAACGGTAAGGGATGCCAAACATCCTCTCCTTATGATGCCTGCAACATCTTCATTGACCACCACTGTTACCTCCCCGGTCACCACGACCCCATCGAGTTCAGCACTCAGTGTATAGGTCGTCGTCTGGTCCGGCGTGACGTCGATCGTGGTCAGGTTGGTTACATCAATATCACCCGGGTTCAGCGTTAATGTATCAAAGTTACCTGCCGTCCATGACAGGCTGCTGGTTTGTCCCGGCGAGACGAATACCGGATTGGCGGTGAAGGTGTCAATTGTTGGGGGGAGGATTGAACTGACGGCATTGAGCGCCACGTAGTCATGTCCCATCCAATTACCGCCACCGCTGGCGTTGTAATTGATCCCGCGCAATTCGACATAGTTATCGAACCCGGGGCCAAGCTGGGCATTGACGCTGGCGAGGGTGAATTGCGGGGTGGTGATGATGGTGTTGAGAGTGTCGGGGTTGATGTCAACTTCCGCCGCCACGAGGACATCGTTGAAATAGACCTCCACACCGTAATGTTCGGCTCCACCCTGCCCATGCAGGTTGTTCGCCTCGAAGGAAACCGTGAACAGGTCGGTCGCGTCGACGGTTGTCAGGTTGAAGTGAAAGCGAGAGGAATTGTCGACGCCGGCAAAGGCCCGTTCAGCGCCAAGCTCATCGGTGGCAACGACCCCTACCGGAGTGTAGGTACCTCCGTCGACCACGGTGGTGTAAATGCCTGCAAAGTAATAGTCGTCGTCGCTGGTCTGGGGTGCCAGCCCGCTGTCGGGAGCTCCGGGAAGATCATTCACTGCTGTTTCCTGGATCCAGTCGACGTCAGGTCCGCCACCAACGCCATCAAGAGGCCAGGCCCGTCCGGGGGCACCTGCTTGCCAAACAATCGCGGCCTGAGAAGCCATTGAACTGAGCACGAAAATTGTAAGTCCTAATTTCATATTTTGTTTTTTAACAAATTAAGTCCCTTGCCATCAAACTATATTGCTAGGAGTCTGTCGGACTTTGAACCGGCTCGAGGATTTGGTAGCTTCAATCCATGGCAGCGCGATTTGTATCGGTAGACCGGGAAACGCCAATGCTGTTGCCACCCGACCTGCGGGATTGGGTGCCCGAAGATGACCTGGTCCATTTCGTGATTGAGGCGGTGGAGCGGCTTGCGCTGGAGAGTTTTCGCGTCAACCATCGGGGCACCGGCGACAAGCAGTTCCCGCCGCACATGATGCTGGCGCTGCTGATCTACAGTTACGCCAACGGTCTGTTTTCCTCGCGCAAGATCGAACGAGCCACCCATCGTGACGTGGCGATCCGCTACCTGACGGCGGGGACCCATCCCGACCACGATACGATCTGCAAGTTCCGGCGCGAGAACTTCGAAGCCTTCCGCGAGAGCTTTGTGGATGTGCTGGAGCTCGCCCGCGAATTGAAACTGCTCAAGCTCGGCAACGTCTCGCTGGACGGCACTCATCTCAAGGCCAATGCCTCCATCGATCAGAACGTGAGCTACCAGCGGGCGGTGGAGATCCGCGCGCAACTCAGACTGGATATCGACGAGTTGATGGCGCAGGCCGGAACGGCTGATGCGGAGGAACAGGATGGCGAGAAACTGCCCGAGGAAATCGCGCGCCGTGAAAAGCTCGCCAGCAAGATGGAGCGGGCCATCGAGGCGTTGGAAGCCCGGGCGCGCAAACGCCAGCAAAAGGCCGAGGCCAAGTATGAAGAGAAGAAAGCGCAGCGTCGCGAGAAGCAAAACAATACCGGCAAAAAGTGCAGCGGCAGAGAGCCGCAGCGCCCGAAGAAAAAAGTCGGAGACTCCGGCGAGCAGTGCAATCTGAGCGATCCCGACGCGCGGATCATGCGCAAGAACCAGCGGGCGAGCTTCACCCAGAGCTACAATGCTCAGGCCGCGGTGGATGCCGACGGCAGTCAACTCGTCGTCGGGCAGCATGTCAGCCAGAGTGCGAGTGACTATGCGGAGTTGGAGAACGGGGTGGCCAGCATCCCCGATGAGTTAGGCAAGCCCGCGTCGGTTCTCGCCGACGCCGGCCACGTCAACGCCGATGCCTTCGATCGACTGCAAGAGCAAGGAGTGGAGATCTATTGCAGCGTGCATCGCGAGGACGCCCACAACGAGCGCCACTACGACTTCCGGCCGGAAACGCAAAGCGGGCGCGCGGTGAAGGAACCCACCGATGAGAGACTCGTGGCGATGCGCGACAAGCTACGCACCGAGAAGGGCAGGGCTTTGTATGGAAGGCGCAACCACACCGTCGAACCGGTCTTTGGGATCATCAAGGCGGCGATGGGTTTTCGCGGGTTCAGTCTGCGCGGCAAAGAGAACGTCTCGGGCGAGTGGACGCTGGTGTGCCTGGCCTACAACCTCAGACGCCTCCACAGATTGGTGAGAGGCGCGAAAAACGGAGTTCCGAAGCCACAACCACCGTCGATGGGCTGGAATTCGTTGCGAATCTCCCTGGCGCGTGAATGGCCCCGCAAAGCCATCCCCAACATCTTCCGGCGGCTCCACGGCCTGGCCGCGGAATCAACCGCCAACCTTGCGCTAACTCCGACAGGCTCCTAGCAATTTTCCGCGATACTGTGGTCAAATCCCTGTGTGCCCGGAAAATGCTCTTCGCCTCCCAGGTGCCATTTGCCGAAATAGAATGTCTCGTAACCGGCCGGCTTCAACATCTCAGCAAGGGTGACTTCTTTGTGAGGCAGATACCACCGTGTCCAATCCGGCGGCGACAGGGCGGCATGGGGAAATTCCAGGCCGCTGAGGAAATCGGTCAGATGCAACCGCGCAGGCGTCTTGCCCGTCAGTATAGCCGCGCGGGTGGGCGAGCAGACGGTTGCCGCGGCATAGGCGTCGGTAAAACGCATCACTTGGGCCGCCAGTCGGTCAATGTTCGGTGTTTCGTAGAAGGTGCTGCCGTAACAACTAAGATCACGCCAACCAAGATCATCGGTAAGGATAAACAGGATATTCAAACGTGACGTTTGATCCAGTTGCGGCTTCGCCGCGCCGACAACTTGGCTGATGCCCAACACAAGGACGGCGACGATTCGAGCAATGACAGGAAGGAGGGAGCTAATCATTAAAAAAGGCGCTCCTGAGAATTTAGTGGGTGGTTGAAACGCGTGGTTCGATGCTGAGGCCTCCGGCAATCCAGTAGGCCATGGCTCGGAAGTTGCGAAAGGTCCTGTAGCCGCGTGCTCTGCGGCGGGCAAGTTGCAGGAGACCGTTGACGGCTTCGATCGCTGCGGAAGTCGTGTAGTTTTTGAAGTATCCCAGGATGCCGTCGAGATGGCTCTTGAGAGTTTTGGCGAGTTTGACGAAGGGCTTCAAGCGTGAGCGCCTACACCAGGAAATGACGGATCGAAGATGCTCATCGGCATCCTCTCGGAGCTGGTAGTTCCACATGTCGGCGAGGAACTCTCTGATGGAAAGTCCCCGGGCGATCTGAGTGTGTTCCTTGCAGATCTGCTTGCGAAGTTCGAGTTGGTCTTCCCTGAGGTTAGTGGGATTTCCTCGCAGGGCCCACATCGCCCCGCGTGGCAGCCCACCGATGCTGCGGGCAATGTCTTTGCGGACCTGATCCAGTGCCTCTCCACAAAGTTTCATGACGTGAAAGCGGTCGAAGCAGAGCTGAGCGTCTGGAAAGTGCTCGGCAGCACCCACGATGAATGCCCTGGACATGTCCATTGCGATCTCATTGATCTGCTCGGCCGGCACAGCGCGCCGCTCCAATTCAATAGCGAACTGCTTGAAGGTGTCTGCGCCCTTGCCCGGAGTGAAGAACAACAATCGAGCGACTTTGGATCCCCCTCGGCCTCGTTCCGTCTCCTGCCCGTCAATTTCGAGAAAAACAGTGCCATACTTGTGGCCCTTGCGAGTGGAAGTTTCGTCCACGCCAAGACGCTCGAGGCTGCTCCAGTCGGTTTTCTCCCACGAGTCCTCAACCCGAGTTCGAATCAGGTGCCAGATGCGGTCTTCGCTGACCAAGGTCTGTCTGGACACCTCGGCAACGGGCATCACTTTGGCCAGGATCAGGAGGTAGGCTTCCATGAGCAGAGTGAAGCCGCCATGGAGTTTGGCCCAGGGGACCTCCACGGTCTTGACCGCGCCTGACGCAGTCTTGATGCGTGGAACCCTTGCCTCTATAGTGGTCCGATGTTCGAAGAACCTCAGATGTTCCCAACGGCGCTGGACAGTGTCGTGGACAGGACAAGGTTCACCAGTCTCGGGATCGGCGAAGCGGGCTCCGCGTTCGAAATCGATGACGAGTTTCAGTGATTTTGCCGCGGGATCGAAGTCGCAGCAAACTACATGCCAAGGGGAGCTCAGGCCCAGAGCCTGAGTGAATAGATCTTCAACTGCCATGGCCCGCAGCCTCGCGGAGCACACGGCGAGAAGCCAAGTCAAAAACGAGCGTTGTAAGCTCCTACCAGTCCGGAAAGTTGTCCACATTCCGCCCGGGTTCCGACGAGTTGCAAGCACCCATTCTCGCCCGAGTCCCCGGATCATGGATAACTTTCCTCCAAGCTCCAATCGACCCGCCTTCAGCACGAACGAGGTCGCCTACATTCCACAGCGGTTACACCTCTACCCACT
>JAYGGC010000005.1:0-7110 GCA_046581525.1 Roseibacillus sp.
GGCTCCTCACCGGGATCGCCATGCGATGTAGTCCGGGCATGCTTCGCCGCTGAGCTGCCTGCAGCTTTGCCCGATGCGACGGAGGCGAGCAAAAAGTTCCCGTGAAGGCCGGACGCTCCATGAAACCCGTTCCCCGCGCACTCGCCAGCTGCGAACAGCCCAGGCACGGATGTCGCCCCATCGCCGTCCACTGCGACCCCACCGAGGAGGCGGGACATCGCCGACATCACCGGTATCTCGTCCGTGATGAGGTCAAGGCCAGCCAGAGCCTTCACTTTATGAATAGTGTCAGGGAAGCGATCTCCTGCTTCAGACGCTCCGAGAGATTCGCCGATCCTGACACCGCTCGCTGATGAGGTGGCCCCGCGGGCCCACAGAAGTGGAGTCAACGCTAGTCGGCGATCCTTCAGGACTGCCTGGGCATATTGCACGAACTCCATGTCGGCAAGATCGGCCCCGGCCCGATAACCGATCGCGATACCAGAGCCACTGCATTGCAATGACGCGGTGCTCGGCTCGAATGCGCGACGGGGGCCGCCCGTTGCCAAGACAACCGCACCCGCCCCGAACGCAGCAAGCTTTCCGGTCGCCAATTCAAGCGCGACGACGCCAGTGCAGGGACCATCGTCGACGATGAGCGAAACCACGATCCACTCGTTGTAAATGTCTATTTGGCCACCTATGGCCTGCTCGTAAAGCGTTTGTGTGACCGCGAGTCCCGCGCTGTCGTCAACGTAGGATGCGCGTGCGTGCGTCGAGCCCTCCAATTGCACACGATGGAGCGCGGTACCCTGCCGGTTGAACGGCACTCCCATGCGATCAAGCTCGGCCACTGTAGCCTCGGCCTCGCGGCAAATCTCCTGCACGACCGAGATCACATTGAGCCCGTCGCCAGCGGCTAGTGTGTCCTCCGCATGCGTCTCCCAGCGATCATCCGATCCAGCAGCTGAGTTGATGCCATCTTGAATCGTTACCGAAAAGCTCCGAGTTGGATGCGATTGGGTGATAAGCGCAACCGATGACCCAGCGCTCTTCGCCGCTACGGCCGCTCGCAGTCCCGCGATGCCGCCGCCTACAACGAGCACGTCGTGCATGTGCTCTCCTCCCTCCGAGGGTTACTGTGGGCGGTAATCCTACCATGGGCATAGGACCCACGCGACTCAACAGGGAACCGGTTGGTACTACGTAGCTGAAGCACCGAGAACTCGATTACCTGATCAGTCGGGCCGGTAGAACTCACGCGCCGTGAGCCCCAGCAGCTGGTCCTGTTGGGCGCCCGTCATGGGGCGGGCTGCGCCGAATCGAGGTATCGACGACGCCAGACGTTTACGACGACCGTCGCGGTCGATGTCGCCGTAAACGTGGCCCGCTCCGTCTGGTGGATCGCTTCGATTTCAAGAATCAGGTCGCGCCGTTGCCCAAGCCCGAGGCTCTCGTCCCGTAGACCCGAGGCAGGGCAGCTGTGGTGCCACAAGCCCGAATTGCCACTGCAGCTGTTGCCGGTGAAGTATCGCGCCCATGAGTGTCTCCGCTTACTCCGCTGACTTTAGAACACCAGATTTACCGGGCACACCATCTTGGTGTTCTAAAGCCCTGGCTCCTAGTAACGACGTGTTGATAAGCTGAGGCCATGCTTTCACTCTTGATTTCAGGGATCGCGCTTATCGTGGTTGGAGGCCTGGTAGCTCGGGTCGGCGGTCCTAGGATCGCAAGCAGCGGTTGTATTGGGGCCGGAATAGTAAGCCTAAGCCTAGGCATAGCCTTTTATGTTTTCTGAGCTGTCACGGGTAGACCACATACCTGCACCCCCACCTACCCCGCTTCCTGAAGCTCCAGGAAATCAGGGCTGGAAAAGCAATTTCCTAGCAGTAATTCTTCAGCCTACTACTATCAAGCAAGTATGAAAAAGTTCGCCCTCATTTTAGCCCTTACGAATTCGTTGAGCTGCAGCCTCCTCCTCGCTGATCACCATCAAAAGCAAGCTACTCGTCCGGCCACTAAGGCGGACTTCACCCGTTTTGTGAAACTAGAACAGGGAATGTGGCGGGCGGAGGTTCTGTCTGTAATAGGTGACAACTCCCTTGGGAACAAGCAGGGCAAAACGACCTATTATTGGCATTCTGTTCTTCAAAATTCCTCTTGTATGACTTCGCATGGAAGTGGAGGTAAAAACTCGATAAGGGGAGTTACATTCTATGATCCCGTAGAAAAGGCCATTATCAGAACGGGAGTAAGTAGCGACGGAACGATATCGAGGTCCACTCACATCCCCAAGGGTGATCAATGGTATCGAGAGACAGTGATCACCAAACCAGATGGAGTGATCGTCAGGCTAAATTCAGACGTTATTCATAACGATGAAAAGGGAATCACCACCATCATCATTCGGGGCGATGGGAGCAAAAGCAGTGTGGGGGAACAAAAGAATGTTTGGTATCGGCAGCATAAGTAACCGCTCCTCGCAGGAAGCCTCTTGAGTAGTGAAGGAACGCTTAAGCCGCATCAGGGTGCAGGAAACAGGGTGCGGGGCTACTGCACGCTGAACCGGTAGAAGGCGGCATCGTCAGCGCGCGCAAACTCAAGGCAGATACTACCATCGACCACCGATAAGGATTCAGGGTCCACGGTGAAGGGCGATCACTCGACCCCCCCACGGTGCAGGAAACAGGGTGGGGGCTGGTTTGGCTTTGCCCCCGCGCATGGAGGGCACGGCCACACTAACGCTGGAATCCGACCGGGACAAGGCCTCCTACCTCATCTGCGACTGCTGGTATTTGCCTACTTCAACATTACCACCAGGCGCATGAATTCTCGCTTTTCGGTTCCAAAGAGCGTCGCGGAGCGGTAGGTCACGATCTCGGTTCCGCCGCCGTTGTTCACGGCGCGAACAAATTCGACATTGCCTGGCCCGGTAACCCAGTTCACGAGATCATCACTGATCTGCACCTCGTATTCCACGTCATCCGCCGCGAGATTGCGCTGATAGGAAATCATAAAATAGTCCTCGTCACCGAAGCCAACATCGAGGGTTTCCACCACTCCTACCGGAAAAGGCTTGTCGGTCGCGTCGTTGTCAGAAGATCCAAAGGCGTATTCCGCCAGCGCCGTGAGTTGATCTTGGTCCGCGTCTTGCGCCGCCACTCCCGTAAACGTGGTCGCGTCGAAACCGTTCGGCGTTCCCCCGGTCGCCACGCTGGAGCGCCAACTGATGGGATCGTCGTGTTCCGGGTTCCTGAAGGGATCCACAAGGGTCAGCGTCATCCCGTCGCCGTCGGGGGCTTCCGGCCAGGGCGACTTGTCGTTGTAGGTGAAGTCGCGAAGGATAGAGTTGTCGGTGGCCACCAACAGGATGTGCTCGCCATCATCGCTCAGGTTGCCGGAGTACTCTCCCGCAATCACGGAAGCAGACACGGAGGGATAGCGCTCCGTGAATCCCGCCAGATTTTTGACAATCACCACACTCTGGCCGACCGGCAGGATGAATCCATACGGCGAGTCGTTGAAGTTGAAGGTGATGCCCTGCGAAAAGCGAACGTTGGTCAAGTCCACATCGGTTGTCCCGATATTGGTGAGCTCGATAAACTCGAAATCACTACGCGAATTGAGCCCGGCCTCCTCTTCCTGCGGGGTGGGACGAAGCGGACGGTAATTCATCTCCGTAATGGCGAGATTTTGGTTACTGGCGATCTCGGCGTTGACAATGAAGAGGGCATTATTGAGCGCCGACCATTCGCCGCCATCGAGGGCTCGCGCCTTCAAATGTCCCGTCCCGATCATGAAGAGCGGATTGACAGTGTTGGGCTTCGTGCCCCGCAGGCGCAGGTCGAAGCTGATGTCCGAGCTCGATCCGCTGGTCTGGTGAATCTCGACCGCGAGGGTGTTGGTGCCCTCTTGCAAGTCGGTGAGTGGCACCGCGAAACTGAAGAAGGTGTTCTCGTCACCGCCGCCGACCGTTCCAGCCGCCGGCGTCAGGTAATCGATTGTTCCGCCCGGCATGTTGTCGGCCTTCAGGAGGTTGCCGTTGAGATAGGCCACGAACCCGTCATCGCGCCTCACTTCCAGAATCATGGAGGTAAACTCGGAAATATTCGTGGTATTGAACTGGTGACGAAAATACGTCGTGATGTACTTGCTGCTCCCATTCGGGCCATAGCTCAGCACCGTGGCTTCCCCGCCGTCGCCGTAGCCCAGTTCGGCCGGGCCGGATTGCCAGCTCGCGTCGTTGTATCCGGAATTACGCCACGCCGTTCCCTGGTTGGTTCCGTTGTCGAGGAACTTCCAGATCGAACCCGAAGGCACGAGGGTGGTGGTGGAAACCGCGCCGTCGTAAGTCACCGCCAAGGGGTTGACCCCTCCGCCCCGCAGGCGCGGATCGCTTCCGTCCACCGTGTAATAGATCTGCCCGCTCGTGCTCGTCATGGTCAACTCGGTGGTGCTGGCGACATGCCCTCCATGCTGGCTAAACACCGGGGCGTCGGTGTTGGGGTATAACCTCGGGTTGTGACCGCGCAGGTGTCCCAGCACCGCGTTGGTGCGGGCCGGGAAGTACTGGTTCAGGAGACGATTTCGCTCCGTCACCCACACGCCGTTCCGCGTGTAGGGCGTGGAGCGTTGCGAGTCCCCCCAACGTGCCGACTCGCCCACGATGGCGCGATCGATCACATTGGCGAGCTTCTGGTAACGGGCCCCCGCCTGGACAGGCGACAACGCCCCGCCGTTGAAGAGATGCTTGTGGGCGTGATCCGCGAACTGCATGCGGAATTCCGTATTCTGCTTCAGCTGAGAGAAGAGCCGCGAGGGCTTGTTGCTCCGGCTCACGCCAGTACGGTTGTTCCCCGTGATGCTCTCGAGGGTCCGCTCTGCATCCCACGACCAAAATTTGTAACCGGCTCCGGGCACGCGATGCCGCCCCGCGTACCAATTGTGGTCGTCCCAGTCCTGGTTCCCGCCATAGAAGTTCAGGAGCATGTAGTCGATCAGGTTCTCCATATCGACGTACTCCTTGAGATTGTCGTGGGCGGCCTGGCTGGTGACACCGCCGTTCGCGATACTGTGCGCGGTCTGCCACGCGGTGGCGGTGCCGTCCACCACGTTGCGCGGGTAGGAGTTCAGGGCGTCCCACTCCTCCTTCTTTCCTCCGTAGTAGCTCGACCCGAAGTCCGCGTTGGGGCGCTCCACCACGTTGTAGACACCCCAGTAGGTGCCGTTGAGGTAGAGGTGCACGAAAACTCCGTGACAGGAGGCATGCCCCATCGCGAGCTGTGCATCGTGCACCCATTGGTCGCGCAAATACTGGGCGCGCACTTCTTCGCTGACCGAGTTGCGGTGCCAGGCGTTGTTGAATCCGGCCCGCAGGATGATGGTGTCAAATCGGTCCGTGGCGCCCTCCGCGTCCTCGGAGGCGAAGTTGAAGAGGGGATAGTCCAGCTTGGTCGCGCCGTACTCGCGCTTGAAGAGAAAGCGGAAGGTGTGCTTCTTGAAACCTGGGTTCCGGCCTACCCCGCCATAGATGCGCACCCCGCAGTTCTGCTGATGCCCCGGCGACCCGTCGGGATAAATGAGTTCCATTGAACCGGGCCGCTCCCAGGCGACCCCGGAACTATTCGGGTTGGAATAGATGCCGCTGCCTCCGAAAAGATCGCTATTCCGCATCACGAGCGAAAGGCTTGGAATCGATTTCAGGTCGTCCACAATCGTCCCGGAGTAGAGGGGATTGTTCACGATGTCCGGATCCATCTCCGGCTGTCGGATCACGTCGTCGAGGAAGAAGTAGGTCTGCGCATCGACATTGGTGGAGAGGTAGTTCTGCTTGTAGCCAATTGCCCGCAGCGTCGTCGTGCGCGAGATCAGGATGGGCCCGGTGTAAAGGGTTCCACTCGTGGATGAAGGCGCCGAGCCATCGGTAGTGTAACGGAAGGAAGCACCCGGCGTGTTGCTTGTGATCGCTACCCTGAACGGCGCGTCGTAGAATCCCCGGTCCGGGAAGAAGGTCGTGTCGCGCACATAGTCGACCAGACCCACCCCATTGGAGGCGCCCGGGGTCGGGGTGAGGAAATAGCCCGTCGAGATACCATCCGTTGCGAATCCAAATGAGATATCCTCGAACTGCCGCGGGAAGTCGTTGAACTCGGAGAGGATGATCGGCGCTCCACCCTCCAATTTCACCAGGGCGAGATACTCTCCACTGGCCCGCAGGCTGAAATTGGCGTGTAGTTCCTGGCCGGATACGGCCCGGTCCTTGCCCGAAGCGAAGACCAAGAGGGTCTCCCCCTGGTTGATGACACTGAAGGGAATCTTCCACTTCGTCAGGTCGTCTGGGTCGTCGGTGAGATAGTAGTTATTGAGGATGGAGGCGGTCCCGGTCGGGTTGGTGATCTCAATCCAATCGCTACTATCCCCATCTTCGTCGAGGAGTACGCCGATGTTGTCTGCAGTAAACTCGCTGATGATCGGCTCCCCCGGAATCACGACCGTGATCGGGATGTCCACCACCGTTGTTCCGTTCCCATTGGTGGCAGTCAGAGTGTAGAGGATCGTGTCGGCTGGATTCACAACCAACTGCGTCGTTCCCGTCACGTTGGTCCCGTTCAGGTCAAGGCTCCCCGTGTTGCGCACGCCCCAGTTCAAGGTCACCGCCGTATTCGGCTCCACCACAGTCTGGCTCGCGGTGAAGAAATCGATGATGGGTTGATCGGTGACCTGCACTGACACTTGCCGTGTGTTGGTCCCATTTACGTTGGTGGCGGTGAGAGTATAGGTGGTATCCACCAGCGGGCCGGGACTGAGCGTGACCTGCCCCAGGCCTCCCACCGTAAAGGGCAACACGTTGCCCACGCCTTGGTTGATCGTGAGGGTGTCCGCGTCAGTTCCCACGTCCCAACTCAGCGTGAGCGGCTGGGCCAAGGGAACAAAAGAGCCATCGGCCGTGAAGGAGCGAATCGACGGCCCGGGATCAAAACTGATGATGAGCGAGCCGTAGCTGTCCCCGTTGCCATCGGTGTCGAACACGGCCCCGCCGCCGATCAGGGAGTAATCGAACTCACTGAAGCTCGAGGCGGCGTTGGAATAACCAAAGCCGATGCCCCCGGCCGACTGCGCGCCGCCGCCGTC
>JAYGGC010000148.1:0-1887 GCA_046581525.1 Roseibacillus sp.
TGTCGATCCCGCCGGAGTAGGCCACCGCGACACGATCCAGCCCCTTGATCAGGGATTCGACGCGGCGGCGGGCGGGAGTGCTCATGTTTCTGCTACGCAACTTCATGCGGTGGCAAACCGCAAGGCGGCAGATGGGACAGGTGGAAAAAAATGCCCGGTGAGGACTCCGGCGGGGCCTGGATGTTGATGATCACGAACGTCCCTCGGGAAAATAAGTTGAATATCGGGCTCGTCGATTTCGGTTGGAGAGATCGGGCCGGCTGAATCGCGGTTGTCGGCACCAAACCCCCAGTCAAGACCTAGTAAATGAAACCAGCGCCGTTGATTCGGCGCCCCTACCCCCCTGGATGGGTGATCAGAACCTTCGATGAAGATGGGGACGGCGATGCCGAACGTCTCCTTGTCTGCGTGGGCCCGATTCCGCCGGACGGCACCGAGCCCGGTTGCATCGAGGTGATGAACGGACGCGGAGTGGCGGGGAATCCTCCCTTCGGCGTTCCTGGAATCGATCCGAACGAGCCGGTGTGGAACTGGGAAGGCAATAACCCGGACGCCCACGCCAAGTGGCCGGGCGTCTTGCCCTGTCCGGTAGATCCCCCGGATTCCGAGGAGTGGTTCTTCGCTGACTTGGTGAATGGCAAACTCTGCGTCACCATCAGTGGCGACTGGCCTGCCGAATCCAACGTCAAGATCACGGTGCGCGCCCACAATGCGTGTCAACGGCTCGATCTCGACGGTCCGGCGATCCGCTTCACCGGAGCAGGGTCCGCCGCGGATTGCGCAGCGAAGATCAAGGACTTCCTGAGGTGCGCCTTCCTTACCCAGACCGGCGCCATCGTGAATGTGACCTGTGACCCGATCCCGGGAACGAACGCGGTGAAAATCACGATCGAACTCGAGAACGGGAAGCCCATCGATTGGGGACTCTGCACCATCTGCATCGTGGAGGGCGCGAGCACTCCGGATGATGCTGATGACGATGGACTCACCAACCAGCGGGAACGCCAACTCGCTACCGATCCGAACAATCCGGATACGAACGGAGATGGACTCCTCGATGGTCAGGAGGTCAACGACACTGGCACGGATCCGCTTGATAGCACCGATTGTGCCACGCTCGTCATCGACTCCATCGACCTGACGACCGGCAGAGCGGTGTTGAGGATTCCGAGGACCCGCCCCGGAGTAGTCTACAGCTTCCGGCACAGCGCGGACCTGCGACTTCATCCCGGGACACGACAAGCTCATCCCCCTGAATCCAAGTGGTGATCTGACCCGTAATATCCAGCTAGAGCTGGCACCCGGCGGGGACATCCAAGCCGAATCGTTCTTCGACGTCCTTGTCGAATAAGCGAGTTTGCCGGACCAACAGCCATTCATTGAGAATCAAACCGCGGGCCTTCGGACCCGCGGTTTTTTAGTCCCTCGAGTCGTCGCGGGGATACGCCCGCGACTCTACGACGGGATGCGCGATCAACTCGCCGAGTGGCCGGATCGCGGCCCGCGGATTGATACCCTGATGCTCCCGGAAGAGCGTTGATTTCACGAAAAACTCAGTTGGAAGCGGAGTGCGGAGGCCCCCGAAATGTCCCCGACCCTGGAGCGGTCCGCAAATTCCCTCGACAGCCCGCTCGGATCGTGCGAGGCCTCTGCCCGATGAGTATTTGGACCACAGCACTCTTCCTTCTCGTGCTGCGACTCGGACGGTAGTCCGGTCATCTTTTGCATTGGTCCAACTCCTGCCTACCCGAATTGAGGGGCGAACTGTGTCCAATGCGCTTGCCAAGGCTCTAGCAACACTGCAACACCAACAGAAACCAAAACAATGAACACCCAGAACATCCGAAAATACCGGCCCTTTCCGGAGGTCGGCTTGACGGATCGCCA
>JAYGGC010000168.1:0-5233 GCA_046581525.1 Roseibacillus sp.
GAGCAAGTGCTCGTGAGCAACCCAGGGACAGGACAAAGCTACAATATCGAGCTTTCCCCCGCCACTGGAGAAACTTTTGTCGATGATACGGGAAACTCGGCAGCTCAACAAGTGGCTGTTCTCATTTCAGGCATCGATCCCAATCCTGCTCTTGAGTTGGTCCTTACAAGCGTCACGCAAACCGGAGCCGATAAATTCACTTTGGTCTGGCCAGCCCTGATCGGTTCAGCTTACCGTATTCAGGAATCTACCGATCTTACCATGGGCTCGTTTGTCGATATCACGGGTGACATCATTGCTCAAACGGCCTTTGTTGCTAGCGAGGTGACCGGAGATCCGACCACTGTTACGAAAAAGTTTTGGCGAGTCAGAAAGGTTCAATGAGACTACTCTATTTGGCGTTCCTTGGTGTATTGCTTCCTCTGTGTGCCGAGGGGGTGATTATTTATCGATCAATCGCACCGGGAGAGGTCGCCGATAGTTCTGAAGGCCTACTGCGACAATATATCGATCTGGACGGCAATGGGACTCTCGATTTTTTTACCACGACTGCCGGTAACGATGCTTCCATTGTTCCAACAGGAAACAATCGCATTCTTTCGATTGTGGCTACGTTGCCCGATCTTGGCCGCGGCATTGTCCCGCTTCTCGGTGGCGAGGCGATAGAAATGAGTCCGTTAACGCCGATGAGTTGGAATGGTCTCGCAGACCGTATTAACCAGTTTGATGATGGAGGATCATATATCTACAAGTGCAATGGCCGCGTCCCGATAGGGCAGCCCCCGGAATGTAATTCGCTCATTCCGGGCGGACTGGAAATTCGGTATGTCGCCCTTGAACTAGAGACGGAAGGAGAAATACACTACGGGTGGGTTGCCATCAGTTCCAATCTCACAGTGCTCCACACTGTGCAAGTTAGTGGATGGGCATACGAAACTGATCCCGGCGTTTCGATTATCGCCGGGGCCATTCCCGAACCTTCGGGAGTGCTCCTGCTCTGCCTCGCGTCAGTGCTCGGGATTTTGAGACGGTCCCGATAAGAGATTTCTCCAGATTGATCTCTGCACCGTCGAAGACGCCCCTATTTCAATTGTCCGAATATTCCGTGCCTTATCCGTAAACGGAGCATTATTCTCCTCCTATGCTGGAGGCCGGGGTCACCGGTAAGCTGGTGGGATGGCAAAGAGAACCCGGCCCTGGAGGGGTCGAGTCGGGCGCGTCCTGGACGTGCAGTTATTGCTATTGCTAGGAAATTGCTTTTCCAGCTCTGATTTCCTGGAGCTTCACGGGCCGGGGAAGGTGGGGGTGCAACATCTGTGAAGCAGCAGACAGCGACAACGCTGACGATTGCTATTGATTGCTATTGCTAGGAAATCGCTTTTCCAGCCCTGATTTCAAGGAGCTTCACGGGCCGGGGAAGGTGGGGGTGCAAGGATTCGCAAATCTTTGGGCTGCATCGGAAAAGTCCCAAAATTATGCCTGAGTCGGGGTCATTCACAAGTTGATATTCCTCGGTCCTCTCAGGCCAAGATCCTACGAAGCACGCGGGGATTGCTAGTCACACCGGTGAGGCGCTGATTGAGCCCCTGGAACCTGAAGGTCAGTTCGCTGTGGTCGATCCCGAGGCAATGGAGAATGGTGGCGTTGAGATCGTGGATGTGCACCGGATCGCTTGCCACGTTGTAGCCGAAGTCATCGGTTTCACCGTAGGTGACCCCGCCCTTCACGGGACCGCCGGCCATCCACATCGAGAAGCAGCGGGGATGATGATCCCGGCCGTAGTTCGATGCACTGAGTTTACCCTGGCAGTAAGCGGTTCGCCCGAACTCACCTCCCCAAATGACGAGGGTATCGTCAAGCAGGCCGCGACGCTTTAGATCCCGGATCAGCGCCGCCGAAGGTTGATCCACATCGCGGCACTGTCTCGAGATCTGCCGCGGCAAATCGTTGTGTTGGTCCCATCCGCGGTGAAAGAGCTGAATGCAGCGCACCCCCCGTTCGGCAAGTCGGCGGGCCTGAATGCAATTGGCGGCGAAGCTGCCCGGTTTGCGCGAGTCCGGGCCATAGAGATTAAACACCTCATCGGGCTCTCCCGAGACATCCACTAATTGCGGCACGGAGGCCTGCATCCGGTAGGCCAACTCATACTGCGCGATGCGGGTCGCGATTTCCGGATCACCGAGATCCTCAAGCTGGCGCCGGTTGAGTTGGTTGACATCATCGATCAACTGTCGGCGGGTGGACGGGGCGATCCCCGGCGGGTTCGAGAGGTAGAGCACCGGATCACCGCTGGCGCGAAACTTGACGCCCTGGTGGAGCGACGGCAGGTAACCGCTTCCCCAAAGCCGCGCGTAGAGTGGCTCGGCGTCGGGGCGCCCAGTGCCGAGTGAAATCATCGTGACGAAGGTGGGCAGGTCGGCATTGGCGCTTCCCAGCCCGTAGGACAGCCAGGCCCCGAGGCTCGGGTGGCCGGCGAGCTGGTTCCCGCTTTGAATCAAAGTGATCGCCGGGTCGTGGTTGATGGCCTCGGTGTGCACGGACCGGATGACGCAGAGGTCATCGACCACTTTGGAGGTGTGTGGCAGCAATTCGCTCACCCAGGTTCCGCCCGTGCCGTGCTGCCGGAACTGGTACTTGGAAGACGCGAGCGGCTTCGATTTCTGGCCGGCGGTAAATCCGGTCAATCGCTGGCCGCGGCGAACCGAGTCGGGCAGTTCGGTGCCGTGCAGATCTTTGAGCTTTGGTTTGTAATCGAACAGGTCGAGCTGGGACGGGCCGCCGGACTGGAAGAGAAAAATGACCCGCTTGGCTCGCGGAATGAATTGCGGTCCCGGGACCGAAGCCCCGGATCGTCCCATCAGCATCGCCAGCGCAGCCGTCCCCAGCGATAGGCCGGACTGGCCGAAAAACTGCCGCCGGGTCGTGTTCGAAAAGCACTGCTCCGAATCGAATTCCATCACTCGCGGGTAATCGTTTTATCGAGGTTCAGAATGACGCTGCCGATGGCGGTGTACGCCGCCAGTTCATCGACATCGAGTTGCTTGTCTGGGGGCGACTCACCGACTGCCACCAGCTTCTCGGCCGCGGCCTTGTCTTCGCCATACTTGCGCAGGTAGCGATCGAGTGCCGCGCGCAGGATCTTCAGATCCTCCGGAGAGGGGGCGCCCACCAGCACGAGCCGGTATCCGTACGCCAGCCGCTCCTCGGGCGACGCACCGCCTTCGAGGATCATGCGTTGACCCAGGAAGCGAGCCGCTTCGACGTAGGTGGTGTCGTTCATCAGCAGGAGCGACTGGAGCGGGGTGTTGGTGCTGGAACGACTCGGATGGCAGAGGTCGCGGCTGGGGGCATCGAGGAGGGTCATGGCTGGCGGGGGGATGGTCCGCTTCCAGAAGCTGTACATGCTGCGCCGGTAGAGATCTTCACCGTGACCCTGCTCGTACTTCAGCTTGTAGGCCACGCCGTCCCATACCCCGGGCGGCTGGTAAGGCTTCACCGAGGGACCGCCGATCTTGGGCACCAAGAGCCCGCTGGCAAAGAGCGCCTGGTCGCGAACAAACTCGGCCGGTAACCGCAAACGGGGAGCTCGAGCCAGCAGCAGGTTTTCCGGATCGACCCGTCGCAGTTCCACCGTGGTGCGCGACGACTGGCGGTAGGTGGCACTGGTGACGATCAGTCTCTGCATCGCTTTCACGTCCCAGCCGCGGCGAACGAACTCGGTCGCCAGCCAATCCAACAATTCGGGGTGGGTGGGCGCCTCGCCCTGAGTGCCCAGATCATCGACGGTGCTGACCAGCCCACGGCCAAAATACATCTTCCAGAATCGGTTGACAGTAACGCGGGAAGTCAGTGGGTTCTCCGACGACACCAGCCACCGCGCCAGCGTGAGCCGGTTCTTGGGAGCATCGGCGGGCAGGGGCGGTAAGGCCGCCGGCACATCGGCGCCCACCTGGGCGCCCGGCTGATTGTAGAGGCCGCGCGTCAGGATGAAGGTGTCGCGGGGTTTCTCCATCTCGGCCATGACCATGGTGGTGGGAAACCCTTTGAGGAATTGCTTCTGTTCTTTCTCAAGCGCGGCGACCCTTTCCTTCGCCTCCACAATTTGATCCTCCGGCGCCTCGGGTTGTTGTTTGAGAGTTCCCAGCTCCCCACGAGCCGTCTCGACGCGCTTCTCATATTCGACCGCTTTGGCTTCGTCCGCAACGGTCAGAACCCTGGCCAAGGGAGGAGCGTTGGGCTCAGCCCCCCCGTTGCCCACCTCCGGCACGTTGTTGAAGAAGGCAAATAGCTGATAGAAATCGCGCTGTGAAATCGGGTCGTACTTGTGATCATGGCACCTGGCGCAATTCATCGTGATTCCCATCCAGACGGTGGCGGTGGTATCTACACGGTCCACCACGTACTCGACCCGCCACTCTTCTGGGATGGTTCCCAACTCACGATTGATTCGATGGTTGCGATTGAATCCCGTGGCGACTTTCTGCCGAGACGTGGCCTTCGGAAGGAGGTCGCCCGCCAGTTGCTGAATGGTGAACTGATCGAACGGCATGTTCTGATCGAACGCGGCGATGACCCAATCGCGCCACGGCCACATCGAGCGTTCCTTATCCACCTCATAGCCGTCGGTGTCGGCGAAGCGTGCCAGGTCGAGCCAGTCCATCGCCATCCGCTCAGCATATTGCGGCGATTCCGACAGCCGATCCACGACGCGCCTGTAAGCTCCCGGCGCGTTGTCTGACAGGAAGTCATCGACCTCATTCGGAGTGGGCGGCAGCCCAGTCAAATCGAGAGTGACCCGGCGGATCAGAGTGAACCGGTCTGCCTCGGGAGAGGGTGAGCGTCCTTCGCGTTCCAGGCGTGACAACACAAAGTGGTCGATGTCATTGCGGATCCAGGCGTCGCGCTGCACGGCCGGGGGCGTTGGCCGCTTCGGCACTACGAAGGCCCAGTGTTCCTCCCGAGCGGAGTCGGCCGCGCTCGCTGCGCTCGGCGGAAGAATCACGAAGTGCAGGACGCCTAACAGCGTTGCGCAAAAAAGTAGCGGACGCAGCATAACGAGCGAGGTGGCGGAAGGGGTTCGCCGGAACTCAATAGCAATAATTGCATTGCTATTGCTAGGAAATTGCTTTTCCAGCCCTGATTTCCTGGAGCTTCAGGAGGCGGGGTAGGTGGGGGTGCAAAGCCTTACGCAGCACTAGCAATAATTCTTGAATGACCTGCCAGTTGAAAAACT
>JAYGGC010000113.1:0-6637 GCA_046581525.1 Roseibacillus sp.
CGGGTATGGCACCGCATTTTTTTATGACTCGTTCAGGCGTCCGCCTCCAAGTCGACGAGAAGGATGAGGAGGAAGCAAAGCGAATCATCCGAGAATACCTTGAGCAGATCGAATCAGCAGCAGGAGAATAAAAACCCACCCGCCGCGATCGGCAACCGGCGCGACAGGTGGGGAATTGCTGCATTAGTACCTACAAATTGAAAACCTTGAGCACCGTTCCGGCGGTTGCTGACTTGGAGCCTTCCAGCTCGATGGCGCGGCGGCGAAGGCCACGCACCACGTTAGAGGCCTCGAATTCAACGCCAGCCTTCGCCGCATCGGTTTCTTCGCCAGGGCGGCCTGTGCGACTTCACACCGGGTCGCTGCATCCTCGGCGCGGAAGGCGCTGGCCTCGCTCCGCACGGCTGATTGTCGGCTCTTCTCCGCCCTGGCGATTCGGAGAGCACGAGGTCGACCAGGGAGCCGTGGTCTATGTGGCCTTGGAGGGAGACCATGGGGTGAAGAACAGGATTGAGGCGCTGAAGGGCCCTTTTAAGGGCGAGAGACATCGGCGAAGCCACCCCGCATGGCCGGAACGGAGTGAAGGCAATCCTGTCTCCCCGACTTTCGGACTCCGCGAGTTTAGGTAGCTGCCGCGGCCCGCGGCAGTCCGTAGCAGCGGCGGCCCGCCGCTGAGGAGTGAGGATGTCGAAGAGTTCAGCGACTTTGCTTACTCCGGGATCGAGTAGTAGAGCTGCTCCAGGGTCATCACCACGTAGGAGCTCACGAGGACCTCGTCGTTTTCCCACCAGCGGGAGTTCTCGTTGATCCAGGAACCATCGGCTTTCTGGTTGCTCACCAGGAGGGTGCCGAGATCCTTGCGCCAATCGGCCTTGGTGCCGTCGGCGAGCGGAAGCATGTTGATCTGGGCCGCCACCAAGGCCTTGGTCATCGCGTGGTAGTAGTAATAGAGACCCTGGGCGCCGAGGCCGGGGTTCTCCTTGAGGGTGTAGTTGGCGCCCAGCCACTTGAGAACCCCCTTGACCCGCGGGTCGTCCTTGTCGAGTTCGGCGTAGATGAAGGAGAGGAGACCGGCGTAGGACATCGATCCGTAGGAGCGGAGCGCGACTCGTCCGTCGGGGAGTTTGCGTTCCCCTGCCTTACTGTCACCGGGGAAGTAGACCAGGCCGCCTTTATCCTCCGGTGCCACCGCAGTGATCTGGTCGTTGGTCTCTTCCAGGTTCTGGCAGCGCGAAATGAAGGTGAGGGCGGCGCCCCAGTCGAGTACGGGTTGCTCGCCGCTCTTGTTGTCCTGCGCGAGGTGGCGCGAGTGGTAGAGCGCTTCCAGGGCCAGGTAGGTGTTCGACATGTCGGAGTGCGGGTAGGTTCCGCCGTAGCCTGTGCCGCCATCGTATTTGTTGTCGGCGACGCCTTTTTTGCCCCAGTCGGTTTGCTGGTCCACGAGAAATGCGCGCGCCTTCAGAATGGCTGGTTCGTCCTCTTTGCGTCCGCGTGCCAAGAGGGCCATGATGGCGGAGGAAGTGTTGTAGGAGGCGAGGCCTTTCCCGTAGATCCCGCCATCGTCTTTCTGCTGCTTGAGCAACCAGGCGTATCCTTTTTCAATATTGGGCGGGAGCTTCTTGGTGTAGTCGAGGCCCGGATCGCGCATCATGGAAGAGAGCACGAGCGCGGTGAGTGCGGGAATCTCCTTCTCTCCCCAGTAGCCATCCTCGTGCTGCTTCGAATTGAGGAAGACGTTGCCTCTACGAATGGCGCGCTCCATTTCCAGGCGCAACGAAAGATATTCGCTGGGCTTCTGGGCCGGGGCGTTGCTGCAAAGGGTGGCGGCGATGAGGGCGATGATGAGGGTTGTCTTCATGGTCTGCACTGTTCGTTCTCTGGATGGACGGATAGAAAATCTAGCGAGGCTTGCTCCGGGAGGCGCCTTTCTTGATGAACGGCTTGATCGTTACCTTGACCGAGGTTCCCACTTCGGGAATTCGCTTCGTGGTCGGAATCCAGACATCGTCGAGGTGTCCGTCCTTGCCTCCCCAGTTGAAGAGCGATGCGTTGTTGGTGAAGAGGGCCACGATGTCGCCGGAGGCCTCGGCTTGGAACGACTTGTTGTAGACATAGGAGCCGCCGTAAACCCAGGGAATTGCCGGGAGGGGCTTGCCGGTGACCGTGTAAGTGACCCAGTCGTTCAGACTGGCCGTTTTCGTTTTGCCCTCGCCATCCTTCCACTCGAGGAGAATCTCCGCGCGCGCGGCGTTCTTGGTCACCTCCGGAACCTTCGGAAATTTCCCGGTGGGACGGAAATCTTCGTCCAGGATGGGGAAGAGCTCCTTGGACTCCTTGTAGCCGAGAACCTTGAGCGCGATGTTGAGATGGAATGGCCGCGTCTTGGTGATCAGGATCGCTTCGTGGATCTTGCCGTTGTGATGGACGATGGCGTACTCCAGCGGACCGTCCTTCATGTTGATTTCAGCCGGGAAGCGGATCTCGCGGCTCTTCTGTTGGAAGGTGACGAGACCGATCTCGAATTTGCCGTTGCCGAGATCCCGCACGGCGGGCTTCTCGGGCGCAGAGTTCTCCTCGCCCTTCTTCTCCTGTTCGGCGAAGGAGAGAGTGCTGGCAAGAAGGAGGGCGGGAATCGCTCTGAGCATGATCATATGATGCGCTTAAATGCTGCGAGTGTCAAAGGAGCACGGTCTCTAGAGAAAACGGGTCAGGCGGGGGATCCTTAGCGGATTCCCCCCGGAATCTCAGTTTCGCCGCTCTGGGGCTGATCGATTCAGGGATTCCGCAAATACCTTCCAGTGCAGCCGGGTGAGCTGGCGCTGGAAGTCCGATTTGGGGTCTTTGGAATCATTGGGGACTTGGGGGAGCAGGATTCCACCCTCGTTTCCGATTCCCTGCCGCACAAGCAGATAGGCCTCCACGAGGAGTAGGGTCTCGTAGGTGTCGATCTCGTCGCCGTTCGGGGTCAAGGAGCGCAGGCTGGGCTCGTGCTGTCCCTTGCCGGAAAAGTAGATCGCGATCGGCGCATCGGCGGGTGCGTTTCGACTCCGCGAAGTCGTGATCCGTGGCTCAATGAGGAGGGTGTGATCGGAATCGCGACGCAGGAATTCGGCCACTTGTTGCGCGGCCTCCTTCAAGTTGGTGGTGGCTTTGCGGGAGGTCCCCAGCTGCATGAGAATCTGGAGGTCGCCCGCGGGGTCGATGTTCCAGTGCGTGAGGGTGGGGCGAATGCGAACAATCGCGTCCCCAGCGGCCTTCCGTTCGGGCAGCGACGGATGGCAGGAATCGATGACCCGTTCCCAAGCCAGGAGGGACCGTTCCCATTGGCCCTGCACTTCCAGTTCGGTGGCCAGTCGGATCAGGTAATCGGCACCCTTGCTGGCGTGTTCCGAATACTCGGCGAGACCGGGCGAGCTCTCCAAGTCGCCGAACTCGAGTTGAGGTTTATCGGGCGAGGGCGGCGGGGTATGTGTGTTGGTAACCTGAGCAGAGAGAACGGGATTCGGGGTCGGATCCTCGTCGGGAGGGTTGGTCATGAACTCGGGCAGGGGCTTGGTCGTGCCCTTGGGCGTGAGGAAGTCCATCTCCTTGGTGCGCAGCCACCAGAAGCCGGCCACCGCCAGGAGCGCAATGACGATCACAACCGGAAGGGGAATCCGCACGTTGGGGAAAGATCCCTCATGCACGCGGCATTGCAAGCCTGAGGGAGCCGAAAGGTCGATGCTGGACTCAACAGTCGAGGTTGACTGGACGGGGGCCAGACCTTCGAGCGTCCTCTGCTCTACCGCTGGTCGGCGCTCTTGACCTGAAGGGCGCGCTTCCCGATTCGTCCGCGCAGGTAGTGGAGCCGGGCGCGGCGCACTTTGCCGCGGCTGGTGACCTCGATCTTGGCGACGCGGGGGGAGTGGACCGGGAAAACCCGCTCGACACCCTCGCCGTAAGATATTTTCCGCACGGTGAAGGCCAGGTTGACCCCGCTGCTGCGCTTGGCGATCACGACGCCCGCGAAGATCTGGATCCGCTCCTTGCCGCCCTCTTTCACCCGAGTGTGGACCTTGACCGTGTCGCCCACATTGAATTCGGCGACCTCTTCCTTGAGTTGCTCTTGTTCGATTTTGCGGATGATGTCCATGATTCTGGTGCGGCTGGATTAAATGGGGGCGCCGGGGCAGCGCTGGAGGGCCGGGAGGGCTACACGATGCCCTCCGGAGATGCAATTGTTTTTTCCCCGGCGAGGGGGCGCAGACTCACTGTGGATAGAGGATTCGTCCGCAGTTCTCGCAATTCACGAGCTCGTGGCCGGTTTGAACCTGCACCATCATAGCGGGTGTGGCCTTCACATGGCAGCCCAAGCACTGCCGTGCGGGGGTGATTTGCACCACAACCGGGGCCCCTCGCTGCTTCAGCAGGCGCTCGTAGACCGAGAGCTGGTCCTCCGCCAGACCGACCACCAACTCGGCCCGCTCGGCCTCAAGACTCGCTGCTTCCACCGTGAAATTCTTAGCCCGCTGTTCCAGGACAGCGACTTCCTCATCCACCCCGCCCTTGGTAATGGCCAGGGCGGCGTCCGCCTCCGCGAGAGTGGCGCGCAGATGGTCACCCCGTTCCATGAGCTCGAGTTCCTTGGTCTCCAGTCCGTCGATCTCGTTGGAGTAGCGGGTCACCTCGGTTCCGAGGGCCTGGTACTCCTGGTTTTTCTTGGTCTCATACTGCTGCTTCCTCAGGCGCTCGATGGTCTCCTTGCGGGTGCCCACGTCCAGTTCGACATTTTTGATGACGACCTCGTTCTCCTGCACGCCGGTCTTGGCGTCGCTGACCGCTTGCTGGTTCTTGGCCAGCCGGGTCAGGGCCTGCTCCTGCTCCCGGGGAATGCGTTCGAGCTCTTTGCGGAGCTCCTGCAGGCGTAGATCGCGTTCCTGGAGCTTCAGAAGTCCTTCGATGTGCGGCGGCATTGGCCTTTCCTACTCGCTGAGATCGCGGGGTCAAGAGCCGGAACGCGAGGGAATGTTCGAACGGAATGTATTGAATATCGGTCCCTTAATGGGGAACCTGTCCCCACGCCCTCGTTTATGACCGTCCGCATTCAATGCCCAGCTTGTCAGCGGCAATTTAAAGTCAACGATGAATTGAAGGGGCGCACGGTTGAGTGCGGTGCCTGCGAAAAGCAGTTTGTCGTTGATGCAGACGTCATCGTTCCCGAGCGGGACCGCTATTTTCCGGGCGATATCAAAAAAACCGGCTTGGGTCACTACGGACGTGCCCCAGACCGGGGACAACTGCCCCAGGTGGCCTTCGCGACCGCCACCTACGACGAAGGGGCTTCTGCGGCAGATGTCATACCAGCCTCGCCGCAACGGGTGGTAGCCAGTGCCTTGGGAGCGGTGATCCAGGCCCTCTTCGTGGTCATCCTTATTTTTGGCTCCCAAGAGAATGGCATCCTCAAGGACATGGAGCACCAGAAGAGAATTATCCTCGCCGTGTTCGTGGCCTTCGTGGGGGCGGCCCTTCTCTACTACGGAGGCTATCATCGCATGAAGCAGACGATGATCACGGGCATCAGCCTCGCCGTCATCGTTGTGAGCCTCGCCTTCTTTCTCCCGGTTCCCAAGACCCTCGATACCTCCGGGGCGGGCTCGAGACCCGGTCGAACAAGACCGGTGGACCCTCCTCCCACAGTCCCGCACAAGATGACGGAACTGGAGGCCAAGGAGGCCATGGGATACGGACCGGTGGATAAGGCCATCAAGGCCTTCAGCTATGATACGGTGGTCGCCTTGTGGGCGCCGGTCATGAAGCAGCGTTTCCGCTACCAGATCCAACGTTACCTTCAGCGCAAGACCGGAACGGGTGACCGGCCCTCGTTTTATCCGAGGGGAGAAGGGGGGCTCATTGTCCTGGAGGGCACCACCATGGGACTCCCTGAGATCGAGGTCGTGGTGCAGCGCTTCGGGCGGGTGGAAGATGTCTATCCAGGGCTTCGGGTGATCAAGATTGCGATTGAAGGAGAACGTCTGCTTGAGCCCAGTGCCGATCTCGAACGCAAGCTGAACGACAAGACTCACCCTGCGTTTTACGCGCACAACCAGGCCGAGCTCGATCACATCGACCTCGATCGCATGCGCGCCGCCGCCCAGCGCCTGGCCAGCGTCGAGCCCAAACGCTTTCGTTCCGAGATTGCCAAGCGCCTCGTCGAAATGCTCCAGGAAGACGACGACACCGCCTTCCGGTCGACGATCTGCAGCGCCATCATGGTTTGGTCGGTCCTGGACGATGGCGCGGAGTTGGCGGTGGGGCGCGTCGCGCAGGATCTTCTCGTCAGCGAGAGAGAAGTTCCGCGCAGCATGATCGAATTCCTGATCGCGCGAAAGGCCCCTCGAGGTGTTGTCCTTCTTGAAATGCTGTGGAAGAAGAATCCGGACACTTGGGAACCTCTCGTGGTGGATGCGGGAGCGGACGCCGAATCAGTGATCATGCCCCACCTGGGCGACGAAGATCGCAGCGTCTTTCGCTCGGTGCTCGTCATCCTCGGACGGATCGGAACCGCGGTCAGCCTCCCACCTCTCCGCAAGACCCTCGAGGAGATCGGCGAGGAGGAAGACATGAAAGTCCTCATCCAATCCGCCATCCAAGCGATCGA
>JAYGGC010000175.1:0-31998 GCA_046581525.1 Roseibacillus sp.
CAGCATCAACATCGCTGGTGGAAACGCAAACTCGCCATCCGCTGGTGGTGGTGGCGGGCAAGGCATCGTGACCGGGAATGCCGGCCTCGGGCAGCTGGGCAACTGGAACAACGCCATCGGAGCCTCGAACGTCGGAGCGGGGCTCACGGTTCCCGCCCTCGTAGATTCCACCGGTGCTGCGACCGCCGCGACTTTCAGCTGGGTGACAAACAACACCTGGTCAACCTCCACTGCCGACGGCGCAGGCGGCGACGTGGATATGATGTCCGGCTACATCGACAACTTCCACGCCAACGGATCGATCGTGGTGTCAGGTCTCGGGCCCGAGTTTACGGGTCCCGGCTACACGGTTCTCGTGTATTACAACACCGACAACAGCGGCATGACGGCCGGGTTCACCGTGGCCGACAATGCGGGCAACACCGACACCCGCTTCGGCCACCAGCTCATCGCTAACGCCAACTACCCGCTCGCGGGAGGAACGGATGGCTACATCATCAGCACGGAGACGGCAAATAACACGCTTTTCTCAGCCAATATCGTGCAACTGAGCGGCTTTAGCGGATCGGAGTTCACGATGACGGGGAATGCCGGAACTGTGGGCAGCGCGCGTGCGCGCCCCAATGCCATCCAGATTATTTCGCTGGGGGGGGCGGAACCATTGACGCTCGAGGTCAGTGGCAGGGACATGCTGACCTTCCGATGGCCCAGCCAAAGAGGGCAGCTCTATACTCTCCGCAGCGAGACCGATCCTTCCGTCGCCGACCCCATCGACTGGCCGTTCTTTGACGGCCACCAAGACATAGAAGCCACTCCTCCAGAGAATACGCTCACAATTCCGCGACCTCCTGAGGCGAAGCGCTTCTTCGTGATCGAGGGATTCGCCGCCCCTTTGGAGTCGATCCTCGCGGACGACTTCGAGAGCGGCCTGGGACTGTGGACCATCGGATCGGATGGAGCGGCGGGAACGGAGTGGGAACTCGGCACGCCTTCCGGGGTAGGTCCCGCTGCTGCCAACAGCCCCGTCAATTGTATCGGCACCAACCTGTCCGCTGGTTACGCGAAAGATGCGGATGTATGGCTGCGCTCCCCGCCGATCGACCTGACCGCCGTTGCCGGAGCCACCGTGAATTACTTCCAAGCCTTCGATATCGAAGCGACTTTCGACCTGGGGCGCGTGTCGGTGATCGACTGCGCCGACGAATCGGTGTTGGCCGTGATCGAGGACGATCTCGATGGAGTGTCACTTGACTGGGCGCTGGTCAGCAGGGTCCTGCCGCCAGAGGTACTCGGCAAAATCGTTAAGATCGAATTTCGGCTCATCACCGATGTATTCGACGGCAGTGTTTTCGCCGGATGGTACCTTGATGATTTCATGGTAACCGTGCCGTGAGTCAGCTTTTGAGTGTATCCGTGAATCCGGGAACGATGAGGATGAGTGTCCAAATTTCCAGCGCTCCCGTCACCGGCAGATGGCTCGGGACGAATCGAGATTGCGATCATCTCACGGTTTTGTCATGAGTAGGTCATTGATATGAAGGCGACCCTGCTTCTGCTGGTGTCTCTGTCGCTGATGGGGAGAACGACCTGCGTCGCGGAGGACCAACCTGCTTCGCCCAACATCATCTTCATCTTCATCGATGACCTCGGCTTTGCGGACCTCAGCTGCACGGGGAACACGAAGGTGAAAACGCCTCACCTCGACAAGCTCGCGGCGGAAGGGACGCTCTTCAAGCAGTTCTATGTCGCATCCCCGATCTGCTCGCCCTCGCGGGTGGGGTGCACCACGGGGCAGTTTCCCGCCCGGCACCTGATCAACTCGTATCTCAACAATCGCAAGCGCAACAGGGAGCGGGGAATGCGGGACTTTCTCGATCCCATGGTGCCCTGCATCGCACGCGCTTTCCAGGAGGCCGGCTACGCCACCGCACATTATGGGAAGTGGCACATGGGAGGTGGGCGGGACGTGGACGATGCGCCCCTCCCGCAGGCTTACGGCTTCCACGATTCCCTGGTGTCCTTCGAAGGCCTGGGTCCACGCGTGATCTTCAGCCGGGCGGGTCTCAGGAGCCAGAGCGCGAAGCTCGGTCACGGACCGATCCAGTTTGCAGCCAAGCACAGGCTGACCCGCCTCTACGTCGACAAGTGCATTTCCTTCCTGAAGAAGAACAAGGGAAAGCCGGTCTACCTGCATCTCTGGCTCAACGATGTGCACGACGCGCACAATTCCGCACCTGGTGAGGCTGAGAAGTTTGTCAAGGTGACCGACAATCCGCTGGAGCAGAAGTTCTTTGCCGTGCTCGTCGAGATGGACCGGCAGATCGGGCGCTTGGTGGAGGCCGTGAAGAAGGAAGGTCTCGAGGAGAAGACCATGTTCGTGGTGACGGGGGACAATGGACCGACGGCGTGGAAGCGGCAGTATTACGACAAGGGAATTGAACCGCCGGGCGACACGGGTCCCTACCGGGGGCGGAAGTGGAGTCTCTACGAGGGCGGGATCCGCCAGCCGCTCATTGTGCGTTGGCCGGGCCAGGTGCCTGCCGGCAGGGTGGACGAGGACACCGTTCTCGCGGCGGTGGACTTCTTTCCAACCTTCACCTCGATCGCAGGTGTGAAGGTGCCCGCGGAGGCGGCCTTCGATGGAATCGATGCCAGGGAGGCCTATCTCGGCAAACCGCTGGAGCGCAAGAAGGCGATCTTCTGGGAGTACGGCAGGGATAGTAGTTACCTCAAGCCGGGACTGGAAAAGGATCGCAGCCCCAACCTTGCCCTGCGCGACGGCAAGTGGAAGTGCCTGATCAATGCGGATGGGACCGATCTGCAGCTCTATGATTTTTCAGAGAGTCAGGATGAAGGGAAGAATGTGGCCCCGCAGCACCACGAAGTCGCGCAAGAGATGGCGAAACGCCTGCTGGCGTGGCGGAAGAGTCTGCCGGTCCTGGAAACGGAGTAGCGATGCTGGTAGCGCGATGATGAGAGAAAGCAAGGAGGCGATGCGGCAGGTGCTCGCGGGACTTGGAGCGGTGGCGCTGGCCGCTTCGGCCGGGGCAGTCGCGTTGGAGTACGCGCCCGCGCCGTTGGACAATCCACTGAAGGGACTGGTGCCCTACGTTTCAGCGGAGGGAAAGGACCACTTTCCGCAGAGCATGGAGTTTCGCTATTTCCCCCTGAAGTCCTTGATGAAAGGGCCGGCGGAGTTTGATTGGTCGCCGATCGAGAAGACTCTCAAGAAGGTCAACGGGCGCGGGAACCAGCTCATCTTCCGGGTTTACTGCGAGTATCCAGGGCACGGAGACGAAGTGCCGGAGTTTCTGAAAAAGGCGGAGGTCAAGGTCACGATGTGGAAGGACGAGGACGGAGTGAAGTGCTACAACCCCGACTACCGAAATACGGTGATGCGCAAATCGTTGGTGGCGTTCATCACGGCCCTCGGCAAGAAGTACGATGGCGATCCGCGCGTCGCCTACCTCACCGCCGGACTGTTGGGAGCGTGGGGTGAGTGGCACACCTATCCGCGCGACGAGTTGTGGGCGCCGAAGGAGGTGCAACGCGAAGTGATGAACGCATACGCCACGGCCTTCACGCGGACCAAGATCCTCCTGCGCTACCCGGCCGGTCCGAACACCTACTGGCACGCCGAGAATCACAGGCTCCCCTTCGGCTACCACGACGACTCGTTCTGTTGGGCCACGCTCGATACGGGAGTGGAAGGCGACGATTGGTACTTCGAACCATCCCTGAAGTCGGCGGGTGCGACGGAGAAGTGGAAGACCTTCCCGATCGGCGGCGAGATTCGGCCCGAGCTGTGGAAGAGGAGCTTCACCGCCAAGCGGCACAAGAAGGACCAGGGGTTCGTGAAGTGCGTGGAGCGGATGCACGCAACCTGGCTCATGGACTCCGGACTCTTCGAGCATCGAAAGCCGCTGGATGCGGCCCGGAAGGCGACCGCCTTGAAAGAGGTGGCGCGGATGGGCTACGAGTTACATCTTTCCAAGGCGGAGTGGGCGGATGGCGAGCTCTCCTTGACAGTGGAAAACCGCGGAGTGGCCCCCTTTTACCACGACTGGGGGGTGGAAATTCAGCAGGACTCGCAGAATCTGAGCACCGTTTCCAAGGATTGGAAACTGAGCAAGGTGTTGCCGGGCGTGCCCACCGCCTGGAAGTTGAAGATCAGCAAGTCGTCGGTCTATCGACTCCAGGTGCGCAATCCGATGAAGGGCGGGAAGGCGCTGCGCTTTGCCAACAAGGAGCAGGGCGCAACGTGGTTGAGAATTGAGATGTAGCAGGTCTGGAGGTCTACCTACTTGTGATCATGGGATGATCACGCCGCTTTCTTCTTCTTCGCGTCGTTCTCCGTCTTCGGCTCGGCTTTGGGCTTCTTCTGCAGCTTGGGAACGTCCCAGGCGGTCATCCATTCATGTCCGGTCTTTTTGTAGCCCTGCTCGAGGAGGCTCTTTTCCATATCAGGGTAGTGCGCCGCTCCGTAGAAGATGCCGACCTTCTTCTTCCCCTTCCTGACCTGCCTCTTGAGGACCTTGAGGCACTTGGCATTGCGATCGGAGATGATGACGGTATTGCCGGCGAAGGCCGCGATCTGGTCGTCACCCTGACCGAGGGTCTTCATCATCTCGAGCTTGAGGCCGTCGGAGTTGCCGGAGAGGAGGGCGGCAAGGAGCTTGGCGGGATCCGGTTGGGCCACGCCCTTGTTCTCGGCATTCTGCGCAGCCGCGAGTGCGAAGCTGAAAATCGATTCCCCGTTGTCTTTCTGCCTCTTCTCGAACTGCTTGAGGGAGAGATCGGCATGCACGAAGTTTTTCTTGGAGTAGTCGACCTCCACCATCTGGCTGGAGAGCTTCAGGAAGCGTGACATGCCCGCGACCATCTGGCGGAGGACCTTGCTTTGCAGGTCGCCCCCATCGCCGCCTTCCGGCGCCTTCCCGTCGACGAGATTCTCGCCGCCCACCATCTCGAAGAGGACGACTTCGTAATTGTCGAAGGACTTGTTGAGGTCCTCGTAGTACTTCTTGTCCGCGATGTGGACCGCGCCGATGAGGTCGACGGTGACGCCTTCCTTTTCGTATCGGGTGACCGCAGTCTGGAGACGGGCGGCCTTGTCGTCTTCGTCGATGCGGATGAAGTCAGTGGCGGGAGCCTCCACCACAGCGGGATCGGCCTTCTGCTCGGCAGGCTCCTGGGCGTAGGCGACGGGCAAGGCGAGGGTGGCCAGGGTGAGGAGGGAGAGGATTGGTTTCATGAGAGGGGGAAGGATGCGCTTTCCTGCCCAGCGCCACAAGGACGGGAATTTGTTGGAAAGAGAGGCAGAGCAGGACTCAAGTCGTTGATGATGAGTCATTCTTGTGAACGAGGGGCAAGGTCTGGGACAGAGAGGGCGGTTTCGTTGACCAAGGGCAATAATCCAGCTTACTTGGATACCCTGGCGGTGACCGATGGCCGTCGGGAGCTACCATGCCGAAGCAAATGCCACGGATGGATTCTTCGCGGACGCGCCGGTCTTGAACGTTTCCACCGGTCCGGCCGCTCCCGTTGGCAGCCCTTGGATCATGCTCCCGGGCAACGGCGTCCGGCTTTTTTGGGTCGCGATTGCGGGCTGGTGAGATCCGGTCTATAGGGGGTCCAGAGATGAGTGACTCCCAGCTCCGCTACTGCCCCGACCTCTTCCGCTACCAGCGCCGGGTGTCGCGGGAAGTGCTGGTCGGAAACGTCCCGGTGGGCGGAACCAATCCCATCCGGATCCAGTCCATGATCACGGCCGACACGCGGGACACGGAGGCCTGCGTGAAGGAGGTCCTCGAGCTGGCGGAGGCGGGTTGCGAGATCGTGCGCATCACCGCGCAGACGAAGAAGTACGCCGCAAACCTCGAACACATCCGGAATGGAGTGCGCGGAGCAGGATGCGAGGTCCCCCTCGTGGCCGACATTCATTTCAAACCCGACGCCGCCCTGGAAGCCGCCAAGTGGGTGGAGAAGGTGCGCGTGAATCCCGGGAACTTTGTCGACAAGAAGAAATTCGAGGTGCGCGAGTACTCCGATGTGGAGTATGAAGCGGAGCTCGCGCGCATTCGCGAGAAGTTCGAGCCACTGGTCACCCTTTGCAAGGAGTTGGGCCGCTCGATGCGGATCGGGACGAACCACGGCTCGCTCTCGGATCGCATCATGAATCGCTACGGCGACACCCCGCTCGGAATGGTTGAGAGCGCGCTGGAGTTCGTGCGGATCGCGCGCGACCTCGACTACCACGAGATCATCTTTTCGATGAAGGCCTCGAATCCGAAGGTCATGATCGAGGCCTACCGCTTGCTGGTGGCGCGGCTTGAGCAGGAAGGTCCGGACTGGAACTATCCCATCCACCTCGGAGTGACCGAGGCGGGGGACGGGGAAGACGGAAGAATCAAATCCGCGATTGGGATCGGTTCGCTCCTGGAAGATGGGATCGGGGACACCATCCGGGTCTCGCTGACCGAGGATGCGGTCCACGAGATTCCAGTGGCCCGCGCGCTGGCGGCGCCGTTTAATGATCGGAACCGTGGCTGCCGCAGCTACGGACTGCCGCAGGCTGCGGCAGAAACGGACTGCGACGAGCCGTTGCAGCCACTCACCTCATCCTGGGATCCGTTCTCCTATGAGCGCAGGCACAGCGCGGTGATGGAGGTCGGCGGGCACGAGCTTGGAGGGGACCGTATGTTCCGGGTAGTGACCACGCAGAAGAAGTGGGACGCTCTCGCGCACAAGCTCGACAAGCTGGGGGATTTTCAGCCGGAGATCGTGTTGGAAAAGAGCGGAGTGGTGGCCCTTGATCCACGTGACGAGGAGGCCATGGCGAAGGTCAATGCACGGCCGGAAGCGGCCTTGGTGACGGTATGCGATGGAATCGATCTGGAAGTGATCCCGGCCTATCGGCTCCTGGCGTCGCGCCTGGAGGCTCGGCATCCCATCTTGCTGAAGGATGTGCTGGATCATCCTGACGATGGGGAAGGCGAGTTCCTGGAGACCTTGTTGGTGGCGGCCCGAACTATAGGTTCGTTGATCTGCGATGGCATTGGCGACGCAGTGATCCTGCAGGGCGAAGAGGCGCCCGGACAAAGCCTGCGGCTGAGCTACAACATCCTGCAGGCAGCAGGAGCGCGCATTTTCAAGACGGACTACGTCGCCTGTCCAAGTTGTGGACGGACGCTCTTCAACCTGCAATCAACCACCCAGAAGATTCGCGAGGCGACCGGTCACTTGAAGGGAGTGCGCATTGCGGTGATGGGTTGCATCGTGAACGGGCCCGGTGAAATGGCGGATGCGGACTTTGGTTACGTGGGTGGTGCTCCCGGGAAGATCAACCTCTACGTGGGCAAGGAAGCGGTGAAGTTCAACCTCCCGGAAGAGGAAGCGGTCGATCGCCTGATCGATCTCATCAACGAGCACGGAAAGTGGATCGATCCACCGGTGCGCGCCCCGGTTGAAGTGTAGCGATGAACCTGGGATCCCTCCTGCTTGCAGGCGGGGCATGGGTTGCAGCACGATCCCTGGTGTCCGTCATGCGGAGGGAGCCCCCTCCGGAATTCACGAGCGCCCCATGAATCTGGAGTATTACCTGTTTTCCACGACGATCACTGCGCTTGCGAGCGTGCTGTCGTCGGTAGCCCCGGCCTACCTGTTCTTCATCATGCACCGGCGACACCGGACGTTGTGGTCGCTGGTGAACTTCGGAACGCAACTGGGGTCGCTGGGACTGGGAATGGCGACCTGGATCCTTCTTTTGGGCCTCTTGGTGACCTATAAGTTGAGCCTCCGTTTTTCCTGGCAGGGGTTGGAGCTGACTTGGTGGATCCTGGAAGTGGGGGTAATCGTGCTTGGTCTGGCGGGAGGAGTGGCCTTCCTGGTGATGGCCCAGAAGGCCCGGAAAGACAGGCAGGTTGCGAAGAGCGGTCTAGCTTGTTAAAGTATCTCCAGTCCCGGCGCATGAAGAGCGGCGTAACGATCACCGAAAAAGAGGAGAAGACGTCCACCAAGCTGGAGGGGACGTGGAATGTGTTGGTATTCGACGATCCGGTGAACTTGATGGACTACGTGACCAAGGTGTTTCAGAAGGTGTTCGGATATCCGCAGGGGCGGGCGGAGGATCTCATGATGACGGTGCACGTGGCGGGAAAGGCACTGGTGTGGACCGGGGCGCGGGAACCGGCGGAACTTTACGTGCAGCAGCTCCAAAGCTACCAGCTGCAGGCCAGCTTGGAGAAGGCGCAGTGACGGGATGAAAGTAATGCCGACATTGGAAGGAGGGTTGCGAATCGCGGTGGAGACTGCCACCGATTGGCTGGTCCTCGAGCAGATCGCTGCCGATGCCATGCAAGGTGGAGCGGAGAAGCTGCCCTCGCGGTTGAGTGCCTTGATGGACGAGGAGTCGGAGTGGGAGGAGATGGTGATCCCCGAGTTGAAGGACTTTTTCAGCGGGCAACTGCACAAGGTGGCCGATACCGTTCACCAGGCCCAGAAGGATGCCGATCCAGCGGCCGAGCCTCCGGAGGGCAAGGTCTTCATCGTGCGGGAAGATGGACAGCAGTGGTACGGGGCATTGAACCAAGCCCGTCTTGCTCTTGAAAGTCGCTACAAGTTCGGACCCACCCAGGAAGTGGGCGAAGTGAATTCGTTTCCCGTTGCAAAACGTTCGGCCTTCCTCCGCAGCCAGTTCTACTGCGCGCTGCAGAGTGTTCTCCTGGAACACGTCCTGGAATAGGACAAGCTCCGCTCTGGTGAATCCCTGGCGAAGTCAGGAGCCTAAGGCCGCTCCGACCAGGATGACGATGAGGACCACGGTTCCCAGCGAACCCATGACGATTGCGAAGATGGCGCGGCCCATGCCGTATTTTGGGTTGGGCGACGATTGGCTCTTGCGGATGTCGAAGTAGGCGATGATGCCGGTGAGCAGGGCGAGAGGAGCAGGAATGACGACCAAGGCAAAGAGGCCGAGGTAGCCGGCGATAATGGCCCAAATGGAGCGGCCAACGGGAAGGAGGAGACGGGTTCCGGCATCTTGCCCCATGGGTTTTGATCCGGCGTAGGGTGCGATCGGTTGCTGCTGGGCCGGGACCGGCGGAGGGACGGATTGCGAATCACCAGGAGCAGGAGGTTCTTCTGGGTCGGAGGCGCTCATGCGGAAGTGGTGGGTTGTGGTTGCAGGGAGGCCGTCACTGCTTCGTAAACGCGCTCCACGGTGAGTTCTTCCATGCAGCGGTGATGATCGAGCGGGCAGCTGGGCTGGTTGCAGGGGCTGCAGTCGAGGTGCTGGGAAAGCACGATGTGTTGACGACCGAGAGGACGGGTGGTGACCGGGTCACCGGGACCGAAGAGTGCCACCGTGGGGAGCCCGAGATGGGAAGCGAGGTGGGTGACTGCGCCGTCGTTGGAGACGAGGAGGGAGCAATGTGGAAGGGCGTTGAGGAGACCGCCAAGATCAATCTCATCCGCAAGGTTCTTCACATTACCGTCGAAGCGTTCGGCGAGTTGGTTGGCTTCGTTGGCACGTCCCGGATAGGAGAGGATGATCAGTTCGACCTGGTGGTTTTTGAGCAGGGATTCTCCCAGTTCGCGAAAGCGATCGATGTTCCACCGGTAGGAGGCGCCCAGGATGGATCCCGGAACGAGACCGATGCGGACGGGATCTGGCCGGGGTGGGAGAGGAGGGGTTTCGAAGCTCTTTGCGACGTAGCCCTCGATACCGAGCTGCTCCACAAGTCCCATGTAATAACGCACGCGGTGTTCGACCGGTCCGTTCTGCCCGGTAATCTTGAGCTTGTCGGTGAGGCGTTTGTTGAGCGGTTTGAAGTCGTAGCCGAGACGTTGCGCGACCTTCGCCTTGGCGAGCGCCACGGCGGCGTTGGATGCTTCCCAGGCGAGGGAGGACTCGGCGTTGAAGGGCCCCGCCTTGAGGATCTCCACGATCTCCTTCACCGAAGCAGCGTCCGGATAAGTGATGAGGTCGTTGAGACCCAGGACGGAATTCCAGAGTGGGGCGATCGAATCAGGAGTGAGGACCGCGATGCTCGCGTGGGGCCTGGCGTTGCGCAGGGCCCGCACGGCGGGAACGCAGAAACACGCTTCGGTGATGCTCTCGGGGGAGGCCACCACCACAGCGCCGCCCTTCAGATGCACCGGGGGTTTGTCCGGAATCGGGGCGGCTTCCGGCAATTTGGGCATATGAATAGTATAGGTAACTATTCTTATGAGGGCAATACTACGGAATCACGGATCCGAGATGATGGAGATTCGGGGAAGGGCCTGAGGGCGATGGAAATCGGGCTCTCCCGTGCCCAAGTAGCTGGCGGTCACGAAGCGCTGGTGAGGGGAGTCCAGGATGAAGGTGGCATTCAGGCGGGACTCAGGGCCGAAATGAAATTGATCCTCCAGCCAGGGGAGCGGGAGAGAAGCGTGGGCTTGCCAGTTGCCGGGACCCAGTTCGCCCCCCGATGTGATCCCGGAATCATCGATCTCACGCACAACTTGCCGAGGGGCGCTGAACTCGCAGCACCAATGGGAACCGTTTGGTGATAAGTTAACTTCGAGATAGTGCCCGGTCACGGGATCGGTGAGGAAGAACTCAGCGACATCATACTTCCAAAGCCCGGCCTGCATGTGTCCCGCCAAGGCACCCGGGTGGCAAAGAGCAGCTTGCTCACGCTTGGCGATGAAGCAGAGTGCGGAAGGCTCCAGGCTGAAGCGATAGAAGACCGCAGGATCGATCTGTTCACCAAACCAATCAGTGTCGACGAAGGCAAAAACTGGGTTAGGGTTAGGGTGGGAGTAAATTTTCATCCGCAGAGGTGTTCAAAAGAACTATTTAAGTGAACAATAAGTTTAAGAATTATGAACAATTTATCTGGCCTCCAGGGGCTGTGAACGAATACACTAAAACCGTCTCGCAGTCCCGGAACATGCTGAATCTGCAACCCATCGAATACGTCGGCCGAGCTCCTCGCCGTCCCAAGAAAAATCACCCCAGTTTTTTTGGAGGGTGGTTTCTTCTCATGATGGTCCTGGCCATCGGATTTGTTTTCATCAAGCCCATGGTGCCCTTCCTTCAGTCGCAGCGAAGCAAGGCGACGGTGGAAAATGCAGAGCGGGCGATTGGAGAACTACGAGAGTCCAAAGAGTTTGCGATGGGATTGGCCGCAGCGGCCCTGGAGCGAACGAAGGAGAAGGTGGAGTACGATCCGGGCTACTACGATCTCGGCTACCCGGGCGGTGACGTTCCGTCTCACAAGGGGATTTGCACCGATCTTGTGGTGAGGAGTTATCGCTCGCTAGGGGTTGACCTTCAGAAGCTTGTGCACGAAGACATGTCGGAACATTTCCGGTTCTACCCGCAGATTTGGAAGCGCAAGGGCCCCGATAGCAACATCGATCACCGTCGGGTGCCCAACTTGCAGCGCTATTTTTCGCGGTTCGGCAAGGTGCTGGAGAATTCGCGTTCCATCGATGACTATGAACTCGGGGATATCGTGACTTGGCGGCTTCCTTACGGCGGAGGAGAGCAGGGCGGGAGCCATATCGGGATCGTGGTTCCGGGACCTGGTGCGCGGAGTGATGAGAAGTGGGTTGTTCACAACATTGGTTCCGGGCCGGAGTGGGAAGACAAGTTGTTCGGCTACGAAATGGTGGGCCACTACCGATTTGCCCCCGGGGGCGAAGGCCTGACGGCTTCCTCCGAGAGCGAAGCGGGCGCCACCGTCACGACGGCGCCCTAGCCAATTGGGAGAGGCTGGCCGAAGTTCTTGGCAGCGGAGCCGGGAGTGCTATAAAAACAGCAGACTCGAGACGGATTCACCCGTCCCGCGACGTTAGGAGGTTGGATGAAACACTGGCTCTTGTTTGTAGCAGGGCTTCTTGCCGGGGGAGCAGGCGGATTGTTGCTGGGGGGCATGGGGGGGAAGGACGACGGGCAGGATGGCGCGCACGTTGAGGGCAATCGGAGAGCGCTCTGGTCGGGATCGGGCGGAACGGGAGGCAGTCTCGAGGGACGGGGAGGTCGGCCGGGACGTCCAAGTCGTGGCGGCAGGGTGGGGGGAGCGATTGGGGGCCCCGCCCGGGCGTCTGATTTGCTGAGCTACCTTGAGAGTCTGGCGATGGTGGACGACTTTGAGGAGGTCAATTTCATGCAGCTGCTGCGCCATGGTGCCTTCGTCACTTCGATGTCGGAGCGGGAAGTTGCGGACCTCCTGGCGACCCTCACGAAGCAGGCTGAGGAAGAAGACCAAGGCCACAACAGCCAGGAACTTTCCCAGATTTTCTCCGCGTTGCTCTTTGCCCGGATGATGGAACTGAACGGCCCCGATGCCATCAAGATGATGATGGCCGGTGAGATGGGAGCGCGTTGGAATGGTGACGAGGATGAATTGCTCGCCATTGGAATGTCCAGCTGGGTCGACGCGGATCCGGAGGGAGCGGCCAAATGGTTTCGGGGAGCAGAAGGGACCGATCCGAAGTTTCGCGAGTTGTTCGAAGATGACACCGTGCAGAACGCATTCTTTGCGGCGATGGCGCGGCACGACACCAAGATCGCGATGAGCCTGGCATTGGAAGCAGGAGAGGAGGTCTCCTCCGAATCCATGGAGGTAATCGCACGCTACGAGAAAACAGTGGAAGGGTTGGAAGACATGCTGCAGGGCACGAGTGGAGAGGCGCAGTTGGAGGTGTTCGAGATCATGAGCAACCGTGATCCCCAGGCGGCTGCGCGTTGGCTTGAGGGAGAGGGAGCCCTC
Organism: Roseibacillus sp.; assembly: GCA_046581525.1. Lineage (GTDB taxonomy): Bacteria > Verrucomicrobiota > Verrucomicrobiia > Verrucomicrobiales > Akkermansiaceae > Roseibacillus_B. The sequence goes on from JAYGGC010000175.1 coordinate 12,765, forward strand.
GATGAGCGCGATCAATACGTGGAGGCAGCGGCATCATCGATGATGGATCACGATTCCGACGCTGGGATTGCGTGGTACATGCGGCAGGAGATTGCAACGGAAGAAGGAGAGGCGGACCGCATTGAACATATTGTCGGGCGTCTCGCCAACGAAAGTCCAGGGACCGCGAGCACCTGGCTGGAAGGGCAGCCGGATACGCCCGCCCGTGATGGTGCGGAAGTCAACATGGCGCGATTCGCTACCCGCGTGCAAGATTGGGAAACGAGTTTTCGCTGGGCTGCCGAGGTGGGGAATGCGCGGCAACAAACGGAGACGGTAAACTGGGTTTTGAGGCGGGGTTGGGACCCTTCGAAAAAGTCGATGAACGAGCAAGTGGCCATCGCTGCTGAAGAAGCTGGATTTGGCGCGCAGTTGAACGCCTTCCTCCTCGAACGGATCGCCAGTAGCAGATGACTATGGGCTGATCTCGACGAGGAGGCGCGTAAACAACTCCGGCGTCACGTCGGGAATGTGGAGGAGGACGACCCCGAAACCGCTCCCGGGTTGGACGGACTCCACTTGTCCCGTTCCGATCCACGGTCCGTTGGCGATTCGTGTGGCCTGGGTGGTCCAGTTTTCCATGTCGAGCGATGACTGGAGGTGAAAGACCGCATCCGGAGGCGCGACCGCGGGGATGAGGAAGGTGCTGGTGAGGCCCTCACCGGGCTTCAGGTCCAAACCGTAGAGAATGGAGACGAAATTTGGTTCGAGCGCATCGAGGCCGAAGGCGTATTCGAGAGGATCGGAGAGGGAATCACCGTCCGTGTCGCGGAGTCCGGTTCCGAGTGCGGAGGTCCAGCTTGCGAAGGATGCGCCGCTGTTTGGAATGGCGGGTGACCCGTGCAAATCGTGGGAGGCAATCCACGCGGAGGCTTCGTTCCAGGTCACAAGCGGACGGTTGGGATCGCGGAGTTCGAGGGAACGCCCGAATCCGTCGGTTTCCGAGTGCCACAGGTCGCGGTAAACAAATCTCTGGATGTCCACGTCAAACGGTTCCGGAAGGGTGAGCGCAATCTCCTCGCTCCCGTTGTCGAACCTGGAGTCTTCAAACTCGCCCGCCACGTTCAGTCCCCGGCCGTGAATGATCTCGAAGAGGTGTTGGTTGTTGATGACCACGATGTGCTCGCCGGGCGCCAGGCTGACAGGGGGAAAAGTGAACTTGATGCCCTTCGTGAAACGCACACCGGTGAGGTCGAGGGTGACCGTGTCGCTGATGTTCTGGAGCTCGATAAACTCTCCGTCGTTGCCGTCCGGAGGATTGTACATCACTTCCGTAATTCGGAGAAAGTCGAGAAGATCCTGCAGGGCGAGTTCGATCGGATCGGGCAGGGCGGGAAGCAACTCCGAGGCGGTGAGTTGGCAATCGAAGACGATGTCCGAACTATTGGGAGCGGCCTGGTAGGTCACCACCGCCAGGATGTTGCTACCCTCCACGAGGTCGAGGCTACGGACGAGGAACGGACCTGCAAAGTCGGCATTGGTAATCGTTTGGTCCGCCCAGGTGTTTTCGTTCAGCACGCCGGGCAGGATATTGTGCCGGTAGATCTCGTGCCCGTTGAGATAAAAGACCGCACCATCGTCGAGGTAGGTGGCGAGAGTGAGGGTGGTTTCAATTGGGTCGCCCGTGAACTGGAAGGTGCGACGGAAATAGTAGTTTTTGCGGGAGGAGCTGTAGTTGAAAGCGGGATTGCTGTTGGGGTCGGTGGCGAGGTCGACAGGGAGGGCGGTGGTTTCGCGTCCCAGCGGGGCGGGTCCGACTTCCCACCTCGCATCGTCGAAGGAAAGGGTGTTCCAGGTCGAAGCGGGATCGCCGCCGTCCAGGTAGCTCCAGTCGCCCGACTCAAAGGGGAGAAGGGTGGAGACTTTCTGCGCCCGGTTCATGCGGGTGTTGGAACGGCCGGGCGTGCCCAGCGAAAAGGTCTCAATCCGATCGGAGCCATCCGGATTGCGGCCTTCCACGGTATCGACACAGAGACAGTTGATGGGAACCTGATCAATCGTCGCACCGCGCGCATCAGTGAGGAGCAGCCACCCGTGGAAGCTGTCGAGAGTGAAGGGAAGTTCGTCCGCGGACGGGGTGAGATCGCCCGTGGCGCGAAGCACGACGAATCCCCGGGGTGGGACGTATGAGTGCGCCGGCAACTGGTGGAGGAGGGGATTATCGGGAGAATCAGAAAACCAAAGCCCGCCCAGGGGTGCCGGGGAATCGCCCGGGTTGAAGAGTTCAACGAATTCTGCACCGTAGCGAACCTGGTTGTCGGTGAGCCATTCGTTGATCTTGAGATCGCGGATCGGGGCCAGGCCGGCGCGCCTGTTGGCAGAGTCCGGAGTGGGAGTGGTCAGCGACCAATTGTTAGGCGGGCCCACCCGGCCGATCGAGAACCCGACCACCTGCATGCCCCACGAAATCGAATCAACCAGGGTGGCGCCGTGGAAGAGATGGAGGGTCTCTCCGGAGGCGCTGAGACCGGGGCTATCCTGGTCGAAGAAAGTGCGAAGCGAGCCCGAACCAATCACCCCGGTGAGTGGAACCTTGTTGGGCCTGAAGGGATCGTCGGTGAGAAACCAACCATCAAGGGAAATTGCCTGGCCTGTGCCGTTGCGGAGTTCCACGAAGTCAATTCCCGGTGAGGGCAGGGCCTGGATTTCATTGATGAGCAGCGCGCCGTCTGCATTGAAATCGACCCGCCACCTGCGGGACGAGGTGAACTTGCCGGGATCCTGCCAGTAGCCCGCGGTGTCTTTGGCGAGCAGGTCGATGGAGTAGCGTCCTTCGGCCAAACCGCTGAGTTGAATCGGGGCACCCACGCCGGTGGGCGGGCTCCAGAGACCAGCGGCATCCTCAGTGACGAGGCGCCAGCGATATTCCACCACGCCCGGACCATCGACCAAAAGGGTGGCGGCGGTGAGAGCTGTGATCGGTGCCGGGAGGCCGGAAAGATTGGCCCCGCGCGGGACCAGAGCACCGCGGTCCGCCCTGTTCTGTCCGCTGCCGATCGCGGGTGAGCCCGGAAGCAGGGCCCAGTTCCGCTTGGGCCACGGACCGGCGCTGAGGTTTCCAAGGAACGGATCGAGATCGAGGTTCTCCACGCCGATGTTGAGGTGGGCGGCCGGGAGATTGTTGCGGTGCCCAACGATGATGGGGTCCGGTTCCGGAGGCACGGAAACAGGGTGGGCAAAGATCGAGGAGCAATCGACGAAGAGGTTGGAGTCCATGTCGATGCGCTTAGCAGGAACCGACCCGGGGCGGAGAGGTTCGTCGAGATTGAGTGCGGCAATGGTGGCTTGCACGACCGTGTTGTTTTCGAAAACGCAGCTGGCCCCGTTCTTCAAGAGGACTGCGTGGTCAACGTCGTAGAAGAGATTTCGCACCACCGTGATTTGGCTGTCGTCGTTGGCCGCGATCGCGTTGGAGGTCGTGTTGCGCGAAATGTTGAGATGACCGTGCATGAAGATGTTGCCCTCGAGGTGAGCGTCGCAGTCATCGAGTTCGAAGCAGTCGTCCGTGGCGCCGGTAAAGATGTTGTCATAGGCAGTGAGGATCGGTCCGGGGCGCTGCCCGCCGGTGAAATCGATGATGTCGTTGTAAGCGGAGGACGGGACGAAAAGGTTGCGGCGCAGGATGAGGTAGTCGTCGCCCGTGAGCGTGTTCCCGTGAATCACTTGAGAGGATGGCACGGAGGGGAAGACGCAGTCGCGCACCTCCAACCGCGGACTGCGCAGTTCGAGCACGGTGCCGGTGCTGTTGTCCCAGGAATCGTGATCGAGAGTAAGCCGCGAACGCCGCAGTAGGATCGCCTCTCCCTGCTCATCGCCATATTCCATGTCAGTGAAGGAGATCACGTTGTCGCTGAGGGAGCTCTGGCCGGGGGGCGCAGTGATTTTCAGGCCTTCCCAGGTGCCCTTGCTGCCCGGCGGGCGAGTGAGGCGAATGCGGTCGTAGAGGGTGCCTTCGCAGCGCAGGGTGCCGCCGGACCTGACTTCGATCCCAGTGCCGGGGTGGAAGAAGACGGAAGCGCCAGGTTCGATGTTGAGGGTGCGTCCGGAGGCGACAACGAGAGTGCGGATCACGATCCACGGACCTCCAGCCGCGTCGAAGATGGTGTTGACCGGGACGCTGCCAGCGACCGTGCGCGTGTCCCCATCGTCGTAGTAGACGTCGAGATATGTGGTCGCGAGCACATTGCTGTCCGGGTCGCGCTCTTCCACCACGAGGCGATTGATGCCGGGATGAAGGCCGGTGGCGGTGAACGACCAGGTGGCGGTGTTTGGATTGAGGGCGACAGGTTGTCCATTGACGTGGACGGCCGCTGCATCAGCGGCGTTGAAGGAACCGGAGAGATCGGCATTGCCATCGGTTGTCCTTCGGTAGCCGTCCACCATTGGCAGGGGACTGGATGCCGTGAGTGGTCCCTGGATCACACTCAGGATGTCCGCGCGGCGCGCGGCGAGGAAGTCCTTGGCGTTGGTGGCGAGGAAGCGTGGAGTCCATGTGAGGGCATCGTCGATGAGCGTATTGGCGCGACTCTCTTCGAATGGTCCGGCAAGAAGTTCAGCGAGGATTTTGTAGTAGCGCTGCACCACTTCGGGCTGTTCGAAGAGCGCTTCCAGCTGGGCGAACGAATCACCGCGGTCGACAAAATCGAAGATGGTGTGGGGCAGGTCCCCGATTTTGATGCTGCTGCCGTCCCCTTGGCCGAGCACGGTGTCCAGGTCATGGGGCAGCAGCTTGAATTGGCCAGTGCTGCTGCAGTAAACAGCGTAGTCGTCATTGGTTCCAGTGAATAGGCTGTTCTCGGAGTTGGTGAGAATGGTGCTCACCGCCAAACTGCGAAGCCACGACTCGAGATCCATGACGGCCTCGACTTCCTCAAGATAGTCGAGACCACTGGCATTGGTCATCACGCCAACGAAAATGTGCAGGTCCCTCCAGTCGTTCGCGGACGTGTTGGTTTCCTTGTCCCAACCTGCCGCGGTGTAGTCGGCGGCGAGGTCTTCGCTGTTGGGAAAGTACTCCCAGGCGTTCCCGCCCCCCGCCATCCGATAGAGGTTGCCGCTCGGATTGAGGGGGTAATGCATGTTTGCGAACTGGCTGTTGATTGGTTCGTTGTGGACGTAGAGCCCGTAGTGACGCTCGAAGGGCCGGGCTGCAGTGTCATTCTCGGGAGCAGCGTGGTTGAAGCCATTCATGCGGACCTGGACCGCCTTGGACTCGTAGGCTGGCAGACCCGCCTCGCGGTAGAAGAGACTGCCGAGCAACTGGTTGTAAGTGAACTGGGAGTTGAGATTCAACTCCTCATCACCTTGCCACGACTGGGTGGAGGGCAACTCCACTTTGAGACTGCGGGGATAACGGCTCCGGCTGCCGGATCCGCGAATCCGCATCCCGCAGCGGTAGATGGTGGTGAACTCATCGCCGAGTTGCGCGATGAAGGTGGCATTGAAGCGGGCGTTGGTATTGCGTTCGCTGGTGTCGAAGGGGATGTCGTTGAACTCGTCGTTCTCCGAGGCGGAGAGCACGATGCGATAGAACGGTTCTCGTCCGGTGTGCACTTCAGCGTCGACTTGGTAGAGCAGGTTGGCGTTCTGCGCGCCCCTTGGGGAAGTAGGACCGGGCCAGCGACGGCTCTGGATGCGGTCGAAGGCTTCGAGATAGAACTCAACCACGGTGCCATCGGCTTGCGCGGGGAGAACCGCGCTGTGAATTCCGTCTCCCGCCAGTTCGTCGCCGGCCAGGCCGTCGTCGCGGAGTGCTGTTGTTAGAAAGGCACCTGGCGTGGGGGAAGACACCCGGTGATGCACGAAGCCGTAGGCCGAGGACAGATCGTCCGTGAGCCTGGCGCGAACGAGGACAAGATCGTTGGGCCCGGGAACGGCGGGGTGGTGCGATACATCCTCGATGAGGGGAGGGATATTCAAGGCGAATGTCGAATTCTGTTCACCAGGGGTGCCGCGGTCGGGGATGCTCGCCGCCCAGTTCTGCCCGCTGTTGTTAGAGAACCAGAGATTGCGCAGTTCGAGGCTCTTGCCCCCGCCATCGGCGGGAGCGTGCCAGATCCATCCGGTGTGGCCCCGGTCATCGGGACCGGGTCGCCGCAGGGCCCAATCGCCGCCGTCGGCGTACTCGACCCGGTCGACTTCATCACCCAGGTGGTTTCTCAACACAATCGCTTCGCCGCGATTGGAGAGTCTCCCGAGCCAGTCGCCGACCACCTCTTTGACCCTGGGGTGTCTGGCCTGGAAGATTTGAACATCGGCCGCGACCACGAGATAGTCATTCGGTGCGATGGTGACATTGGGAAAGGTGAAGGACACCCCTCCGATCTGCCAGTCGGTGAGATCGACGGGATCAGGGCCGGGATTGTAAAGCTCGAGCCACTCCTCCTGCGAATTCTCCTGCGAGGCGGTGTGGGGCGGATGGAACATGAGTTCGCTGATGACCGGAGCCGCGCCGGCAGGGGCGAGGCCCAGCAGAAGGGCAGCAGCAGTAAATCTCATGTTCGCGAATGATTCGCGCCGTCACATTAGACGTCGGTTGGCGAACGTCAAAAACTGTGGAGGATCAAGGGGCGGATCCATCGGCGGTTCGGAGGTGTTGAGGGAGGAAGTCTGAGGAAGCAATTTCGTTTGAGAATGCGCTCTCAGCAAGCATTCTTGTTCATGTGACGAAACCTTTTCACCCCTGTAACGCTCCTGGAGGGGCCGTGGTCTTTTTGATGGGCTGGTCCGGGTTGGCGGGCGCAGCCATTCTGGTGGAATGGGCTGGCGGATGAGACTGTGTACACCGGTGAACTGCAGTTTCGCCTCGAGTCGGAGGTGGGCGTCAGCGACGAGGACACCCTGAATGGGGAGCAGCGTTCCGGCGGGGTTCTGGTGATGGTGGACGAGGCCCGCTATTACCAATTTGAGGTAGTCAAGACCGAGAAGGCGACCGCTCAGCCGGAAAATGTGACTTTCCCTTCATTGTGCGCATTGCGGAGCGTGGTTCGTCGGAATACGGAATCGCTGCCTGGCTGCATGGAAAAGTGGGCAACCCGCGCTACCGGGGCGTGTGACGGACGAGCTGACCGCAGCGCTTCCTCCGGCTCGTGAACTGAATCTGGAGAAGAAGGCTACTCCTTCTTCTTGGCCGGATCCTTTGCGGCGCCCGGATCGTCTCCGTCCTTCTTCGAGGCCTTGAGCGCGGCCTTGGGCACGAACTTCAAGACGTTGCCGTTGATGCAGTAGCGCTGGTCGGTGGGGGTGTTGAAGCCTTCCCCTTCGAAGACATGACCGAGGTGTCCACCGCAGACGTTGCAGCGCACTTCGATCCGGATCATGCCTGCGGAGGTGTCACGGATGGTCTTGACGTTCTTGTGCTTGGAGGCGTCGTAGAATGCGGGCCAACCACAGCGGGCATCAAACTTCTCCTTGGAGGTGAAAAGCTCCGCATCACAACCGGCGCAGTAGTAGGTGCCTTCGCCCTGCTTCTTAAACTCGTTATAGGCCGCGCCGTAGGGACGCTCGGTTTCATGCTCGCGCAGGATGGCGTACTGTTCCGGGGTGAGTTCCTTCTTCCATTGCGCGTCGGTCTTATTCACGGGCTTGGTGGGTTGCACGGGCACCTTGGTTCCTTCTTTCCTGGCCTTCTTCCCGTCGTCGGCAGTGGCATCGCCGCAGGAGACTTGCAAGAGGGCGAACCCCGCAGCAAGGGCCAAGGCACTGAGTCGGGCAGCGGATTTCATTTGAGACATAACGTATCGTGCCTATGGGAGCCTGTCAAAACTGAGGTTATTTCCAGGGGAGGAGCGAAATTCGCAGGGCCCCTAGCTCCCAATGATGTCGGAGTGCCCGCGCATCACCAGATCGAGCCGGCCTGTTCGCCAGTTCGAGACCTTGTCGCGCACGAGTGGAGTGGGGACTTGCTGGTAGCGCCGGACGGTGAGGGTAGGCGGTGGCGGGGAAGTCAGTTCTCGCTGGAGCGAGTGTGGACCGCGACAAGCCCAGGGTTTCGGGCGGCGCAGATGGTTGGGGCGCGACGCGAACATTGGCGGTGGCGGTGTCACCGCGACCTCCCTCCGTCCTGCTGTGCAGCCCCGCTTCCTTCCGGAGGATTGACCACGCTCCGAAGCCTTCGATAGCGGCGCACCAGGAGGCATCCGGACCTGGGTGCAAGCGGTCGAGGCGCATCCCACGATGGCGGGCCCACCCTATGTGCCTCGACTCCGACTGGGAGAACCCGGCCTCGCGAGAACTGGTGGAGGGGTTCCTCCGCAGGCGCCTGGAAGAAGGTCCCGGGCGCTTCGCAAGCATTGCGAGCACGCTGACGACCGCGGAGTCATGACGCATGAAACCAAGAAGGTGATCGGCGGAGAGCGACTGGGCATCGACCACTGCTGAGGGGATCCGAGTCGATGAATGCCTGGGGGGTAGGACAGCGGCTGTGGTGGGCGGCCATGTCCTCCGCGATCGCCATGATGCCCTTTGGTTTTTCCGGCTCGTCCTCCGTGCTCGCGGTCACATCGTTCTCACGTTGCTCCGCGCCCTGATCTGAGTTCATGTTGTCGGAGGCTTGCGCTTGATCCGGCTGCCGGTCGGGAGCGCACTCGTTCGAGGCGGCACGACCTAGCCGCCAGCCGACCGCCAGGGCAGCGGCGCCCATCACCAGGAAGAGAAGCAGAGTTTGGGCAATTTTCGTCACGGAGAGAGGCTTGGTGGGAGTGGCGCCAGATTAGGAGTAGGAGACCGTCGGGCAGGGTGGTCGAAAGGGCGAAGGGCGACAGTGGTCTGAATACCGAGGGAGGGACGAAGGACGAGGACGAGCCCTGAAGCGGACCTCAACCCGGTGTCACAACTAGGTCATCCCAAAGCCAACCGGGAAGATGATCTGCATGAACATCGTGAGGAAGAGGTTGGTGATGAGGATGGCGAGGGAGGAGAGGACCATCGCATCCGTGGTGCCGCGGCCGACCCCGACGGCTCCGTTGCTGGCGCGCAGGCCCTGGTGGCAGGAAATGATGACGATGAGGAGGCCGAAGACGAAGCCCTTGACCATGGCGATGGTGATGTCGGTGCCATCGGTGAAACGTTCGACGTTGAAGTTCCAGTAGGCGCCCGGGACTTTGAAGAGGTGCACGCCCACCATGTAGGAAGCGACGATGCCGAAGGCCACCGACTGCGCGATGAGGAGGGGAATGGAGACCGCCATCGCGAGAATGCGCGGAGTGACGAGGTAGTCGATGGGATGCACGCCCATCGAGCGGAGGGCGTCGATTTGCTCGGTCACCTTCATGGTTCCGATCTCCGCCGCGATGGAGGAACCGACCCGTCCCGCCAACATGAGACCCGTGATGGTGGGACCGAGTTCGCGCAGCATGCCGATGCTGACAATCACGCCTCCCATCGTCTCCATGTCGACGAGAGCGAACTGAAAGAGAGCCTGGGCCGCGAGGACGGCCCCGGTGAAGGCGCCGGTAATGATGACGACCAGCTGGGAGCGATAGCCGATCTCGGCAATCTGCTGGAAGAACTGCCGCCAGCGCTTCCGGCCGTGCAGGAGGGACTCCACGATCTGGCCCAGCAGCCCTGAAAGTTCGCCGAGATACGCGAAGAATCTCAAGACGAGTCGACCGAGAAGCCGGAAGTAGATCACGGGCTGATTTAAAATCTAATTTGGGAATTCTAAATCCTAAAGTTGGCTCTAACACTAAATGGGACGGATGAAGACGTTTCTGATCGTGCTTGGAGTGCTCGTGGTGCTGGATTTGGCGTGGTTCATCTGGGCCTACAATAAGCTGGTGGTGGCGCGGAATCAGATGCGGGAAGGCTGGAGTGGGACCGAGGTGCAGCTCAAACGCCGCCACGACCTGGTCCCGGCGCTGGTTGAGTGCGTGAGGGGTTACCAGACCCATGAGCGCGAGCTGCTGGAGGCCGTGACCCGGGAGCGCACTGAAGCGCAGGCCGCCCGCGGAGCCGGCGAAGCGGGCGGGGCGGAGCAGACCCTGGGCCGGGACCTCGGAAAAATCGTGGCCCTGGCGGAGGATTATCCGGACCTGAAGGCAGACGAGTCATTTCGCGGACTGATGACCGAGTTGGTGGAGATCGAGGACCAGATCCAGTACTCGCGGCGTTACTACAACGGCTCGGTCCGTGATCTGAACAACTCCATCGAGACGTTTCCCACCAATCTTGTCGCGAAATTCTTCACCTTCGAGGCGGGAGTGTTCTTCGAAGTGGAGAACGCCAGCGAGCGGATTCCCCCGGATCTGGCGCAGGCGCTGCGGGGATGACTCCCTGGGCATGGATATCGGGTGAGTCGTTGGAATCGGAATGTATGAGGTGTCCTGTGCAGGGCAAGGATTACACCGGCGGGATTGTGGGAGAGAACATCTTCTTGTTCGACGAGAGGTAGACCACGCGTGGTGGAGTGGAGGCTCGACAGCGGTGTTCCGGACGGCTGTAATTACTCGCTGGTTACTGTTTCCGGGCACCAATTACGACAACTCTAGTAGCACATGATTCGCACTTTCCCAATTCTCCTCGGTTTGATTCTTGTGCTTCCGGCCCTGGCTGACGAACGCATCCTCTCGTTCGACAGCCAGATTGTGGTGGAAAAAGGGGGCGACCTGGTTGTCACCGAGAAGATCCAGGTGCGGGCGGAGGGCGACCAGATCAAGCGGGGGATCTTCCGCGACATTCCGCGCCTGCAACAGACGAAGTGGGGATTGAAGAAGAAAAAGCCGTTCTCGGTGCTCTCGGTGAAGAAGAACGGCAAGAAGGAGCACTACGTGACGGAGGAGATCGGGCGCGGGGGGATGCGCATCAGGATCGGACAGGAGCACAAGTTTCTCAAGGCAGGAGTCTACACCTACGAGATCAGTTATCGCACCGGGATGCAGCTCTACTTCGAGGAGAAACGGGATGCGCTCTACTGGAACGTGACCGGAACCGAATGGGCCTTTCCGATCGACAAGGTATCCGCCACGGTGGTCCTTCCGGATGGGATCGTGGCCACCAAGGCCTGGGGATATACCGGGAAGCGCGGCGCCAAGGGAGAGGACTATCGCGCCAGGATCGAGGGGAAGGGAGCGCAGTTCGAAACCACCCGGGGGCTCAGGAAGAAGGAGAACTTCACTCTCATGCTGGAATGGCCGCCGGGCCTGCTGGATCCCATCGCTTACGAGCGAGGCAAGGTCTCCCTCCTCAAGGATCACCCCGGAGTTCTCTTTGCAGCGGTGCTCATGGTGGGCGCCCTGGTCTATTACCTGGTGGCGTGGTTCCTGGTGGGCAAGGACCCCGACAAGGGGGTGATCATCCCGCACTACGATCCCCCGCAGGGATTCTCCCCCGGAGCGGTGCGCTACTTGGACCGGATGGGCTACGACAACACCTGCTTCAGCGCCGGCGTGGTCGGGCTGGCGGTGAAGGGCGTGGCCACCATCGAGCAGGAGGGAAAGACCTACACCGTGAAGGCGAACGGGATCTCAGAGCAGAAGGAGCCCCTCGATCCCGACGAGCAGAGGCTCTATAACAAGCTGCTGGGTTCCGGATCCATCGAACTGAAGCAGGCCAATCACAGTCGCATCGGCGGCGCACGCAAGGCGCAGCAAAAGATGCTCTCCTCGAAACTCGAAAAGACTCACTTCCTGCGCAACGGGAAGTGGTGGATGACAGGGCTTCTCATCACGCTGGTTGCCACGCTGGTGCTGGTCTTCGCCACCGGGGCCAGCCCACCGGCCCTCTTCATGATGGTGTGGCTGAGCATCTGGACGATTGCAACCTCGGCGCTGGTCTCACGATGCGTCAACTTGTGGCGTTCGGGAAGTGCCGCGGTGGCGGTGGGAGCGACCCTCTTTGCGGTTCCCTTTGCAGGGGGTTGGATCGGAGGAGCGATCGCCTTCTGGTTCCTGATCGGTTTCTGGGCGACGGGGGCCTTCATCTTCGCGGGATTGCTGAACCTCATCTTCTACCACCTGATCAAGGCCCCCACCCACCTCGGCCGGAAGGTGATGGATCACATCGAAGGGTTTCGGCACTACCTGAGCGTGGCGGAGGAGGAGCGGCTCAACCTGGAGAACCCACCCGAGAAGACCCCGGAACTCTTCGAGCGCTTCCTGCCCTACGCGCTCGCGTTGGATTGCGAACAGAAATGGTCGGAGAAGTTTGATGCGGTCCTCCAGGCGGCGGGAACAGCGCCCGGCGGGTCGAACGGCTATCGACCCACCTTCTACACCGGATCGTACTCCGGAATGAATCGCGCGATGGGAGTGGCTGCGATCGGTGGTGCACTGACCGGCGCCTTGGCCTCATCCTCGACGGCGCCCTCGTCCAGTGGCTCCGGGGGAGGCGGTTCCTCCGGCGGGGGCGGCGGAGGTGGCGGAGGTGGTGGCTGGTAACTACGGGCTGTGATTGGGAAGCAGCTCGAGCGTGGCGAAGATTTCAGGCTCCAATTTCCAGATAGATCTCAGAGCCAGAATTCAGGCTCCAATCGTGGTCGGGTAGGTCCGACTTGGGAAATGGGATTTGGTGCTGAAGCTCAATTGGAAATTGGGAAGGGGAAATCTCGCTGGGCTGCCAAGGGCCAACGTTGGGAGAGCGACGAAGGACGAGGACGAGCCTAAACCTAGCGCCATTCGCCCTGGGGCATAAAAAACCCGGCCCAGGGGATGGCCGGGTTTTGCAGTAGCTTAAACCAAGTTGGGAAGCTGATCAAAGCGAGCCTTTGAAGGCCGCAGAAGCCTTGAAGCCTACCGACTTCGAGGCCTGGATTTGCATGGGCTCGCCCGTTTTGGGATTGCGGCCCATGCGGGCAGCACGGTTCTTCACTTCAAAGGTCCCGAATCCGATTAGTTGCACTTTCCGGTCCGATCGGACCCCGTTAGCAATTGCTCCGAGCACCGCGGCGACGGAATCTTCGGCGGCCCGCTTGGTAGCGTCCTTGCCCAAGGAACCTTGGACAGCTTCGATGAGTTCGGCTTTGTTCATGACAATTACGGTTTTGGGGCTCGCGTTACAGTTTGTAAAGCCAAAACACATCCCTTTCATTCCCCGAAAAACTAAGGGTTTGCGGCGGTTTTGATGATCCGATGATCTGGGTTTGTGGGCCGCAAACCCCTGTAAACCAAAGGATTCCCACCTGTTAGGTTTTGTTAGATTTCCTGAAACCACCTTTTTATAAGTCTTTCCAGCTGTTAGATGCCTGTGGGAGGGCTTTTCGAAGCTGGGTCGGGAGAGCTGCGAAACAGGCTCTAGACGGCCTGAGAAGGAGATTTGTCGTGCTCCGCGGGCCACGAAAGGCCGGAAACTTTTTTTCGCCAATCCGGGCCGCCAGTCTGCAATATCATGAGAAATGCGTCGAATTCCCCGGTGTGACCTCCGCACGGATCTTGTGTATCCGACCCCCCCAATGGGTTCGAAACTCAACATTTCCGCCATGCTGGCGGCAGCGGGCGCCTTCTTGCTGCCCTAGATGGAGGTCTCCTGCACGGTGGAGAGCGAGAGTTGGGTAGCTAGATCACTCTAGACCGGGATTCAGACCGTGACCGGGAAAGTAGAGCCGGGGCGGACTTCAAAAAGCTGGCAGAGGCGGCCCTTGCGCTCTCCCTGATCGTGGTTCAGATGGTCCAGAAGGTTCCGGCGGTGCAGGAAATGTCCGGTGATTTGGATCGGGATGACCATGAATCCGAGATCAAGAAGCGGATGGCGGAGCGAGCCCGGAAGATGTTTAAGGACCGTTACCGGTCGGGGATCTACCTCGTTCTGGGAGCCCTCGCGGTGCCCGGGTGCGTCCTGATGCTCGGGGGCGCGCGAAGGCCCACTTGAGTCCGAAAAATCGTGCCCAGCCGGACTTTGTGAAAAATTTCACATATTCATCTTGCGAGGCTCACGGGCCGCCTTTATAGGCGTGCGATCCTTGCTCCGAATGCCGGCAAAACCACGCTTTTTGACCGCCCTTATCCCGAGACTTTTGGTCTATTTTAGCCTCTTTGTACTTGGGGCTGGGAGTGCGTTCGCATCGGGCGGAGACGAGGGGGGCCACGAGAAACTGCCGCTCTTCGCGGAGGAGGTCTTCAACGTGTTCGGGATCCCGATCACGAATTCCATGATCATGGTCTGGATCGTGGCGGCGGTTCTCATCTTCGTGGCGCAGGCCGCGACCAGGAACATGAAACTGGTCCCGGGCGGAGTGCAGAATTTCGTGGAATGGCTGGTGGAGAGCCTCATGAATTTCTTCTCGGGAATCATGGGCGAGCACCTCGCCAAGCGGACGTTCTGGTTTATCGGGACCGTTTTCATTCTGATCCTCTTCTCAAACTGGGCCGGGCTCATTCCGGGCGTGGGGTCGATCGGTTTCGAGCTTCACGGTGAGTTGGTCGACCCCAAGGACAAGTTTCGGCCCTTCCTGCGCGGCGCGAATGCGGACCTGAACCTCACCATGTCGATGGCCCTGACGTTTTTCGTCCTGTGGTTTTACTGGGCCCTCACCGAGATCGGCATCAAGAACTTCGTCCTGCACATCTTTGCGCCGAAGGGGGACTTCAAGGGGCCGATGCTGTATTTCATGATCGCGATGTTCCTGGCGGTGGGCCTCATCGAAGTCCTCTCCATCGCGGTCCGGCCGGTGGCACTGACCTTCCGGCTCTACGGCAACATTTACGCGGGTGAAAACATGCTGGAGACCCTCATGAATATGGTTCCGCCCTGGCTCATGTGGCTACCCCCCATTCCTTTCTACTTCCTGGAGCTCCTGGTGGGCCTGGTGCAGGCCCTCGTCTTCGCCCTGCTCTGCGCGGTGTTCACCAAGCTGATCTGTGAGCATCACGAGGATCACGACGAAGAGGATCACGCTGAACACGACCCAGGCGGCGGCGAGCAGAGCGTGCCGGCTGATGCCACATCCAGTTCCTGACGAAACACTCTTGCCGGTCGGACCATGGTTCCCGTGGAGGCCGGTAAACAAAGCAACAAACAAACCAAGCAGAACAATGGAAAGCCTGATGCAAATTCTTGTGGCCTTTCCTCCCGTCTTCGACCTTTTGGCGGAGATTGGCGGAAACATTCACGTGGGCCTCGCAGGTGCCGGCGCCGGAATCGGCGTGGGCCTGGTCGGCGCGAAAGCAGCCGAAGCAGTAGGCCGGAACCCTGGCGCCCAAGGCCAGATCATGACGATCGGGATCATCTTCGCCGCCTTGGCGGAAGGTCTCATCTTCATCGCGATCTTCCTCGGGAACATCGGTGGTTAACGGTTTTGGAGGGCGCTCCCCGGAGCGCCCTCCCTCTCTTCCTTGTTCCAACCCATCTTTTACCATGCTCCACGAAACGCTTCTCCTCCTCGCCGCTGAGACGACCTCCGGCGGTGGCAACCCGCTGAAAGAGTTTCACGTCGAGTGGCCGACGTTCATCGCGCAGCTGGTCAATTTCTTCATCATCTGCCTGGTGCTGAAGAAATTCGCCTACGGTCCGGTGCAGGACATGCTCGAGCAGCGCCGCAAGCGCATTGCGGACGGCGAAGAGAAGCTCAAGGAAGTGGAAGCGCAGATCGCCGCGAGCGAAAAGCGCACCCAGGAAGCCATCCAGGAGGCCAACGAGCGCGCCAAGCGGTTGGTGGAAGAAGCCAAGGTGAGCGCGGTGGCAGTGGGTGAAAAGAAGACCCAGGAAGCCGCCGCCGCCGCCCAGGCCATCCTCGCCAAAGCCGAAGAAGCCGCCAAGTCCGAGCGCGACAAGATGCGCGCCGAACTCAAGAAGGAGTTCGGGCGTCTCGTGACCGCCACCACCGCCCAGGTCACCGGCAAGGTTCTCACCGACGAGGACCAGAGGCGCATCAACGAAGAGGCCCTCGCCAAGGTCGAAGGTTAATCGAATCTCATCATGAAAGTCTCCCGCGAAGCCGCCACCATCGCCCGCCGTGCCTTCCGCATGTGCGTGGAGGGTGATCGGGTGGTCGATGACAAGCTGCGCCGGGTCTTCAAGAAAATCGCCAACGTCAAGCCCCGGGGCTGGCAGGCCATCCTGCACGAGCTCAAGCGCCTCACCCGCATCGAGATGGAGCGTCGCCAGGTTCTCGTCGAGAGCGCGACATCCCTCGACTCCGCCTCGCAGGAGCGCGTGAAAGCCGGACTGGTGAAGAAGTACGGCGCGGATCTCAGTTTCGAATTCAAAGTAAATCCCGAGCTCCTCGGCGGCATGCGCATCCGCGTCGGCAACGACGTTTTGGACGGCAGTGTGAAGACCCGCCTCGAGCGCCTCTCCAACGCTTTCTAACAAGCCCTCCTCTCACCTCTACTACCACTCAATTCCATGAGCAATATCCTTCAGGAACTGGAACAGGAAATCGCCAACGTCACCGCCGGGGTCGCCAAGACCAACGTGGGGACCGTGCGGGAAATCGGGGACGGCGTCGCCAAGGTCGAAGGCCTGAGCGAAGCCCAACTCAACGAAATGATCGCGTTTCCCGGCAACCTCTTCGGCCTCGCGCTGAACCTCGAGGAAGGCGAAGTCGGGGTCGTGATGCTCGGTAATTCCCAGCACATCGCGGAAGGCGACGAGTGCCACACCACCGGCAAGCTCCTCTCGGTGCCGGTGGGGGAGAAACTCCTCGGTCGGGTGGTGGACGCCCTGGGGCGCCCGGTCGATGGCAAGGGCGAGATCGAGTCCGACACCCAGTATCCGGTCGAGAAGATCGCGCCGGGCATCATCAAGCGGAAGTCGGTGAGCGTTCCGGTGCAGACCGGCATCGCGGCCATCGACGCCATGATCCCGATCGGTCGCGGCCAACGTGAGCTCATCATCGGTGACCGTTCCACGGGTAAGACCACCATTGCGATCGACACCATCATTTCCCAGGCGGCCCAGAACAAGGCTGCCCGGGAGGGCCGCATCAAGGATCACAAGCCCCTCTACTGCGTCTACGTCGCGATCGGCCAGAAGCAGTCCAACATCGCGCGAATTATCGCGACCCTCGAGAAGGCCGATGCGATGGACAATACCATCGTGGTGGCGGCCGCTGCTTCGGACCCCGCCGCCAACCAGTTCCTCGCGCCCTACTCAGGCTGTGCGATGGCTGAATACCTCATGGACCAGGGCAAGGATGTCCTGATTGTCTACGATGATCTCTCCAAGCAGGCGGTGGCCTACCGCCAGGTTTCGCTCGTGCTGCGCCGGCCGTCCGGCCGCGAGGCCTACCCCGGCGATGTCTTCTACCTGCACAGCCGCCTCCTCGAGCGCTCCGCGCGTCTCTCCGACGCTGAGGGTGGGGGATCGATCACGGCCCTGCCCATCATTGAGACCCAGGCTGGCGACGTGGCGGCCTACATTCCGACCAACGTGATCTCGATCACGGACGGCCAGATCTTTTTGGAGACCGACCTCTTCTACCAGGGCATCCGCCCCGCCATTTCGGTGGGTCTTTCGGTGTCGCGGGTGGGATCGGCGGCCCAGACCAAGGCCATCAAGAAGGTGTCCGGAACGACCAAGCTCGATCTCGCGCAATTTCGCGAGCTTCAGGCCTTCGCCCAGTTCGGCTCCGATCTTGACGATGCCACCAAGGCCAAGATCGAGCGTGGGGAGCGTATTGTGGAGCTCTTCAAGCAGAACCAGTACAGCCCGCTCGGCCTCGACCTGCAGGTCGCCGTTCTCTGGGCGATGCAGAACGGCTACTTCGATGATGTTGAAGTGAAGCGCATCAAGGAGTGCCAGCAGTCGTTCGAGGAATTCCTCTCTACCCGCAAGGCCGACCTCCTCCAGCTCATCTTTGATAAAAAGGAGCTCACCGACGAGGTGGTGAGCGGTCTCGAAACCGCCATCAATGACTTCAAGGCTTCCTGGAGCTGATTCTCAACCCGCTACGATTCGCCCGGCATTCAGTCTGGATCCTGAACACTGAATACTGATTACTGGAAATGGCCAACATCCGTGACATTCGCCGACGCATCAAGTCGGTCAAGAGCACCGCGCAGATCACCAAGGCGATGCAGATGGTGGCGGCCGCGAAGATGAAGAAGGCCCAGGACCAGGCCATCGCGGGGCGGGACTACGCGGACCGCCTGAACCAGGTCCTCGTCAACCTCAAGGACAACATCAACGAGGACGACCACAAGCTCCTGCAAACCCCCAAAGGCAAGAAGGAGTTGATGTTGGTGGTCTCCACCGACAAGGGACTCTGCGGCGGACTCAACACCAACTTGCTCAAGAAAGTGCGCTCCGGGATGGCGGATGAATCCGATGTCGTCACGGTGGGGCGCAAGTTGCGCCTTTCGCTGGCCAAGATGGGCAGGAACATCGTGTCCGACTGGGAAGTGGCCGATCCCACACCCTTTGGCGAGGCCAAGTCAATCGGGGCCTACCTCACCGAGCAGTTTCTGAGCGGGGACTACAGTGCCGTGAAGGTGGCCTTCACCAACTTCGAAACGACCCTCACGCAGACGCCCTGGATTTCCCAGCTCCTGCCCATCGAGGCCTCGACCCTCGCGGAAAAGCGTGCTTACGAGGGGGTGGGCAGTGACGGCGAGGTTGCCGAGACCGCCAAGGACGACAGCATGTTGCGGGACTACATCTTTGAGCCCGGCCCCGATGGCGTGCTCGAGGCCTTGCTTCCGCTCTACCTCAATTACCAGGTTTACCAGATGATCCTCGAGGCCCGCGCCTCGGAGCACTCGGCCCGCATGGTGGCCATGAAGAGCGCGACCGACAACGCCGAAAACATGATCAAGGATCTCACCCTCGAGTCCAACAAGGTCCGCCAGGCCGCCATTACTTCCGAGCTTCTCGAAATCACGACCGCCATGAAGGCGATGGAGTAGCAAGCAATTTTCAGACCCTCCCATACCAACTGTTCAACAAGATGAGTAACCAAGGAACAATCGTGCAGATCATCGGCGCCGTGGTGGATGCCGACTTCTCAAGTGCTGAGAAGCTGCCATCGATCTACAACGCCATCGAAGTCACCTACGATCTTTACGGCTCGGAGACCACTCTCGTTCTCGAAGTGCAGCAGCACCTCGGCGACGGCTGGGTGCGGGCGGTGGCGATGACGACCACGGACGGATTGAAGCGCGGCATGGCGGTGGTCGACACCGGCAATCCGATCACGGTGCCGGTGGGCGCCGGAGTATTGGGACGTATTTTCAACGTGACCGGCGACGCGGTGGACGATATGGGACCGGTAAAGTACGAGAAGCGATACCCGATTCATCGCGCCGCTCCGCCCCTCGTGGACCAG
>JAYGGC010000211.1:0-58600 GCA_046581525.1 Roseibacillus sp.
GTCGTTTCGCCGCGTGCGTGGCGAATCGTCACCGGGGTATTGGTGGCGCGCCTCACATTGTAACAATGGGAGACTCGGACCTCGTATTTTCCCGCCGTCGGAATATTCGGGATCCAGGTTGCCGACTTCTTGCCCTTGTCCGACTTCTGATCGTGGAGGTAGCCGATGCCGACGTAGGGCGGCGTGTGGGTGGAGTATTGCCAGCTCCCTTTCAGTACGGCGGCGGTCTCGTCCAAAACGATTCCGGGCAGAGTCTTGGGATCAGAGACGATGAACTTCAGGTTCTCCGGGATATCGACTTGGCCCGCCTTGTGCGCGTTCGGCACTGCTTTGGGATGGGGTTCGATGGCTAATCCTGACGACACGACAATCACCAGAACGCTCACCAGCAGAGAGGTTTTCATTTCCAGAGCATAGTGGAAGGGCGGTGAGGGGGCGATGCCCCAGCCCGCCCGTTGGCCTCAGGGCCAGGGTTCAGGGCCCATCGCGCTATTCCCAGTTTGACCCCGAGGCAGATTTTCTATCCTCTTACCCCGAAATCGCATGATCAAACCAAGGAATCCAACAACCATGAGCATCACCTCAATGTTTCCCGCTTCAGCGCTGCTGGCGGCATCTCTCTTCAGCGTTTTGAGCGCTTCCGCCGACGTTCAAGTCTCCAAGATCTTCGGCGACCACATGGTCCTGCAGCAGGAGCATCCCATCCGGGTGTGGGGAACAGCCGATCCGGGAGAAAAAGTCACCGTCGAACTCGGTGGCAAGAGCGGGTCCACCAAAGCGGCCGACGACGGACGCTGGCGCGTTGATCTTCCGGAGATGAAGGCGGATGGCAAGGTCCACACCATGACAGTCAAGGGTGTGAACACGGTCACCATCAACGATGTCCTCCTTGGGGAAGTGTGGCTCTGTTCGGGCCAGTCGAACATGGAGTGGAGCATGAGTCACACGATGAACGCCAAGGAGGAGATGGCGGCGGCGGATATTCCCAAGATCCGTCTCTACAATGTCCCCGGCCACGTGGCGAAGCCGCAGCCACAGGATGACCCTCGGGGTCAGTGGCAGTTGTGTTCTCCCAAGACGATCGGAGGCTTCAGCGCGGTGGGCTACTTTTTTGGCCGTGAACTTCAGAAGAACATCAAGGTGCCGATTGGGTTGGTGGGAACCAACTGGGGTGGAACCCGCATCGAGCCCTGGACTCCTCCGGTGGGATTCAAGGTCGTCCCCAATTTGAAAGACTACGTCGAGAATCTCGACGCCATTGCCGCAGCGGACGGAGCGGGCAAGGCGCCCAGACCCAAGGGCGGTGCGGTGCAGATTTACAATGGAATGGTCCACGGTCTCACGCCCCTCAGCGTGCGGGGCGCCATCTGGTACCAAGGAGAATCCAACGCCGGTGACGGGCTGCGTTATGATTACTTGAAGGAAGCCCTCGTCCTGGGCTGGCGGACGGTTTTCGAGAACGAGAACCTCTCCTTCTACTGGGTGCAACTGGCGAACTTCCAGGGTCCCAACAACAATCCTGCCGGTGGTGGTTGGGGCCCGGTGCGGGAAGGCCAACGGCGTGCCCTGCGCATTCCCGATACCGGAATGGCAGTCACGATCGACATCGGTAACGCCCGCGACATCCATCCGCGCAACAAGCAGGACGTCGGAGAGCGCCTTGCCCGGTGGGCTCTCGCCAAGAACTACGGCAAGAAGATCGTGTACTCGGGACCGCTCTACAAGGGCATGAAGAAGGTGGGCCCCAGGATCCGCATCGAGTTCGACCAGGTCGGGTCCGGACTGATGATTGGCAGGAAAGAAGGCCTCGCCCCGACCGTGCAAATCAGCAATGCCGAGCTTGCGCGCTTCGCCATTCAGGACGCCTCCGACAAGTGGCATTGGGCCAAGGCCAAAATCGAGGGCAAGACCGTCGTGGTCTGGCATGATGATGTGAAGAACCCCAAGCACGTGCGCTTCGGCTACGAATCCAACCCCGAGGGCATCAATCTCTACAACAAGGAAGGCCTGCCCGCTTCCCCATTCACGACGGACTAGAAGGGATCGAGCGTCCGATACCGGGCGCATCCTCGGAGAGTCGACGCTGGAGTGACTGACCGGTAGCAACTCGCTACCTGTCAGCCAGCGCGTCCACGCGATGCGCTGGATTTCGAGGGACGACGCCACCTGGTCCGAGGGCCGCCAACGACTGATGGCTGAGACGATCGCAGAGCTTGCGGCAGCCCGCATGGCAGGTTCTCCGGCGGTGGTGAGCTGCCGAAGGATGCCCTCGGGCTTCGCCAACGCGAACTACCGACTGGAAACCAGCGCCGGGGTCGTCCTGCTCCGCCATCGCCCCGTTCAGGATCGGGCGGAGGTCCTCTTCGAACTCGACGTCCTCGAATGGTTGGGCACCCAAGGCTTCCCCGCACCGGCCGCCCTGCGCTTCGATGCCGGCGATCGCTGGATTGCGGGTCCCGACGATACCTACCTGGTGTTGTTGGAGTGGTTGGAGGGAGCGGAACCTGAACTGCAAAACTCGACGGTAACCACCATCGCCCGTGCGCTCGGCGATCTCCACCGTTTGCCATCCCCCTCCGGAGATTGGTGGCGCCGCGAGAATCCGTATGGCCAACTGGCCGTCGCCCCTCTGGCGGAATCCACCGGTGCCGATCTGCCCGAGCACTTCGCGTTTTTCGCAGAGGAGTTCGCTCTGCTTCGGGATCGGCTGGGCGCGCCACTTCCCGTCGGCTTCATCCATGGCGATCTCTTTCCTGACAACACCCTCTTCCGCGGGGAGGAGCTGGTCGCAATTCTGGATTTTGAAGCCGCTTGCGAAGACGCCCTGTTGTTCGACATTGCGATGGCGATCCACGGCTTCTGCTTTCCTGACGAACAGTGGTCTCCGGAGCTTGCTGACGCATTTGTCGGCGCCTACTCCGAACGCCGGCCACTCGACGAGGCTGAACGTGAAGCGTTGCCCACCTATCTGCGCTGGTGCCCGCTCGCCATGATGGGCTGGCACCTGCAAGAGTTGATTCGGCGGCCGGACGAGGGCAATGAGAGGCGTGCCGCGGAATTCGCCCGGCGCATCACCACCATGAGGGAGGAAAACTGGGCGCCCTCGTGGGACTAAGAAGGGATGGAGCCAGGCGGTCGACACAGATTCGAGCACTTGTAAATTGATAATTGGAATTGAAGTTGAGTCTTATCTGGAGCTTGTGGGTTGGAACTTCACTCCACCCAGATTCAATCATGCGCAACTGCCGGCCATCTCTACTGATCGTCATGGTGGGCGTTGCGCTCTGTGTGCTGCCGCGAGCCACCGTTGGTGCGGAGGCACCGCGTCGTCCCAATATCGTTTTCATCCTGGCCGACGACCTCGGCTACGGTGACCTGGGATGTTTTGGTCAGGAGAAGATTCGGACTCCGCGGCTGGATCAGATGGCGCGGGAGGGGGTTCGCTTCACGAGCCACTACTCCGGCCATAACATCTGTTCGCCGTCGCGGTGTGCCCTGATGACAGGCAAGCACATGGGACATGCGACGGTGACGGGCAACGGCGGAAGGCTGAAGGAAGGCGACATCACGGTGCCGATGTTGTTGAAAAAGGCGGGATACAAGACCTGCATGATTGGCAAGTGGGGGCTGGTGGGAAGGCCCGGTCATCCCGGCAGCCCGAACAAGAAGGGCTTCGACCATTTCTTCGGTTTCGACAACCAGGGCTTCGCGCACTTCTACTATCCGGAATACCTCTGGCGCAATGATCGTAAAGTGGCCTACCCGAAGAACCGCAACCTGCGGGTGAAGGGGGAGTACAAAAATGGGGTGGGCACCTACAGCCACGACGAGATCGCCAAAGAGGCGCTTCGCTGGATTGTGGACAACAGGGACCAGCACTTCTTCCTCTATCTGCCCTTCTGCATCCCACATGCCGAACTGACCGTGCCGCAGGACTCGATGGCACCCTATCTGAAACTGAACTGGCCCGAGACCCCGAGGATCGAGGGGACGGGCAACATCGGGGGGGGGAGGAAGGATGCCGGCTATGGCAGCCAGTACCGGACGGGCTACTGCGGGCAGAGCTATCCCAACGCGGCTTATGCCGGAATGATCTCGCGCATGGACCGCAACATCGGGCGAATCCTCGATCTGCTCGATGAGTTGAAGTTGAGCGAGAACACCCTCGTGATCTTCAGCAGCGACAACGGTCCGTCCGCGGAGGGCGGCCAGAGCCTGGAATTCTTCAAGAGCGCGGGGCCGCTCTCCGGTGCCAAGCGTTCCTGGCGGGAAGGTGGGATTCGCGTCCCGACCATCGCCCGTTGGCCCGGCAGAATAGAACCCGGTCGCACCAGCGATCACCCGAGCGCCTTCTGGGATTTTCTTCCGACCGTCTGCGAAGTGGCCGGGGTCGAACCGCCCGAGGACATCGATGGCATCAGCTACCTGCCGGAACTTCTGGGGCAGACCAAGGCGCAGAGGAAGCACGACTACCTCTATTGGCCCGGAGCCATCCGCGTGGGCAAATGGAAGCTCCACCGCCACGGCAAAGACCGCTTTGCGCTCTACGACTTGGAGCATGATATCGCGGAGAAAAATGACCTGGCTGGGAAGTTTCCCGAGCTCGTGACCCGCTACCGCCGGTATTTTGACGAGGCCAGGAAAAGGTAGGGCGAAGTGCTTCACTACCAACCACTGGGGACAGTTCTCGCGGGCCTCGTGTCGTTCCATTGAATGACGGGTTTCCGGTTCGCTGCAGTTGACGTCCCGGGTGATTCAGGTTCCCCTCCCGGAGAATGAACCGCCACCTGCTTTCGCTCTTCGTCATTCCCGCGCTAGCTCTTCCGGCCATGGCCGCAGAGAAACCGAAACCGCTCTTCACCAGTCCGGTGGTCACCTCGAAGACACCCGGCCACGCGGTGAGCATCGATGTTGACCTCAAGGGCTCCCGCGCGCTCTTCCTGGTGGTGGACGAAACCAGCGATGGCTACGGCTGCGACTGGGTGAACTGGATCGAACCGCGGGTCGTTGGAGCAAAGGGCGAATTGAAATTGACCGAGCTCAAATGGAAGTCCGCGATCTCGGGATGGGGAAATGTCAGGGTGAATGCCAATGCCTCAGGTGGAAAACTGATCGTGAATGGCAAGCCGGTCTCCTACGGGATCGGGACTCACGCGCCTTCGACGATCGAGTATGTCCTGCCCGAAGGCTACACCCGCTTCCAGTGTCGCGCCGGTCTCGACCAGGGCGGGGTCAGCCAGCAAGGAGGCGCCACAACCAGTGCAAGGTTCCAGGTGTGGAACAAGAAACCTGCCGGCGCAGTCAGCGGTGGTGTTGCGGAGGTGCCGCTGGATCGCTTCGTGGTGCCCGATGATCTTGAAATCACAGTTTGGGCACAGTCGCCGCTGTTTCGAAATCCCACCAACATCGATATCGATCACAAGGGCCGTATCTGGGTGGCGGAAGGGGTGAACTACCGCGGTCAGCGCAAGGATGCAGCCGGCGATCGCATTGTCGTGCTGCAGGATGTGAATGGCGATGGTGTGGCGGACAAGTCACACACGTTTGTGCAGGAGACGCATCTGCAGGCCCCGCTGGGCGTCGCGGTCTTCGACAACGTGGTCGTGGTTTCCCAACCGCCGGACCTCATTGTTTACACCGACCTCGATCGCGACCTGGTGTTTGACCCGGAGAAGGACAAGCGGGAAGTGCTCCTGACCGGCTTCAACGGGCGCAATCATGACCACAGTCTGCACTCGGTCATCGCGGGCCCCGATGGCAAATGGTACTTCAACCAAGGGAATACCGGCGCGCAGTTCACCGACAACTCCGGCAAGACCTTCCGGATCGGCAGTCCGTATTCGCTGCAGAAGATCGCCGGCCAGAAGAGCGACGACGGCCATGTCTACCTCGGCGGATTCTCGGTGCGGATGAACCCGGACGGCACCGACTGTGAAGTGATCGGCCACAACTACCGCAACAGCTACGAGCAGATTATCACCTCGATGGGGGACCTGTTCCAGAATGACAACGACGACCCGCCGGCCTGTCGCACGTCCTGGGTGATGGAGTACGGCAACGCCGGTTTCGCTTCCTCCGATGGCAAGCGTTCCTGGGGGGCCGATCGGCGTCCCGGCCAGGATACCCCGACCGCCGAATGGCGCCAACAGGATCCCGGGAGCATGCCCCCCGGCGATGTCTACGGTGGCGGTGCCCCGACCGGCATCAGCTTTTACGAGAACGGCGCCCTGCCGAAGAAGTATCGCGGCCTCCTGCTGAGCTGTGAGTCGGCCAAGAACGTGGTCTTCGGCTATTTCCCAAAACTCAAGGGCGCCGGCTTCGAGATGGAGCGCTTCGACTTCCTCACCTCCAATCCGGACAGAAAGTGGGCGGGCGCCGACTTCAAGGGCCGCTCCAACCAGGACCTCAACACCTGGTTCAGGCCCGCCGATGTCTGCGTCGGTCCGGATGGCGCAATCTACGTTGCGGACTGGTTCGATCCTCGCGTGGGAGGACACGGAACGCAGGACCGCACTCTTTCCGGCACGATCTACCGCATCGCACCGAAGGGTTTCAAATCGAGCGTGCCCAAACTCGATCTCTCCTCGGTCAAGGGACAGGTCACCGCGCTCAGGAGTCCCGCGATCAACACCCGCTATCTCGGCTTCAAGAGACTGCTAGCCGGAGGCGACAAGTCGATTCCGGCGCTGGGTTCCCTCGCCAAGGATGAGAATCCCTACCTCCGGGCCCGCGCGATCTGGCTTCTCGCGCAACTGGGGCAGAAGGGCGCAATGGCCGTCATGAGAATGCCGGACGATTCCCATCCCCAAACACGCATCACGGCCTTTCGTTCGCTGCGCCGGGCAGGGTATCCGCGCATTCTGGATCTGGCGTTCAGGTTGGCCGACGATGACTCTCCCGCCATACGCCGTGAAGTAGCGTTCTTTTTCCGCAATCAACCAGCGTCGCCCGAGATCATCGAGGCGCTGGTCAAGATCGCCCAAAAATACGATGGTGAAGACCGTGCCTATCTCGAGGCCTTTGGCACGGGGGCCACTGGGAAAGAGGGCGATGTCTTTGCCGCCCTTGTTAAGAATGCAAAGGCGGGGGACTGGAACGCAACGACTGCGGCCGCAGTTTGGCGACTGATGACACCCCCGGCCGTGCCCGCCCTGCGGGACCGCGTCTTCCTGGTGGGTCTGCCCGAGGAGAGTCGCATGGAGGCACTGGAATCGATTGCCTTCATCAGGAGCTCAAGTGCGGCCGATGCGATGGTGGACATCGCCAATCTCGCACCTGACGCGGCGCTCTCCAAGCGGGCAGCGTTCTGGGTGAAGTGGAACAACGACCGCTGGTGGAAGTCCTACAAACCCGCCGGCAAGTTGAAAGGCGGCAATGCCAAGCGGGAGCTGGTTTCCATCGTCACTCCGGAGGATCCCGGCGGGTCGAAACTGCCTTCCGCGGAAGAGATTCTGAAACTCGAGGCCGATGCCGCTCGCGGCAAGATCGTCGCCACCCGCTGTGTGATTTGTCACGTGATCGACAAGGTCGGCGTTGATGTCGGGCCGAACCTCACCGGGTGGGGACAACGATTTCCACGGGAGGTCATCGTCAGGGCAATCCTTGAACCGTCCGCCGAGATCTCCCTCGGATTCGAAGGGCAGCACATCGTGACCAAGTCGGGCCACGACATCATGGGCATCGTTCTTTCCCATGGTGATCCCGTGATCGTGAAATCGATGGGGGGAGTGACCCAGGCGATTCCGGCCAATGATATCAAGTCGCGCACCAAGATGAAGCGGTCCCTCATGCTCTCGGCGAACCAACAGCAGTTGACGGCCCAGGACGTCGCCGATGTGGTCGAGTATCTGCGCAGCGGAGAGTAGGGCTCGACGATCCATTACCTTGCTTCTCAAGCGCACGAGAAGTTTCCTGATCGCGGGCGGGAAGGGCAGGGGAGTCGAGCCTACCTGCGGTTGGGATTGGCCACCTCCATCTGGGCGGCCTCGGAGAGTCCGCTGCTTGCGAGCCAGGTAATGGCGGCCTCCTGGTCTTGTCGGAAGTAGTGGCGACCTGCGCGGACCAATGCGCTTTGGCGCATGTCCGGATCAGAGATCTCCGCGGCCCAGTTCACCGCGGTCTGGGGTTCTTGGTGAGCGAGCCCACTAATGAACCCGTTAATCGCATAATTCCGATCGGACGAGGGAGGCATCTCGATGATGGTCTGGATTGCCACCACGGGATCCCGCGCACCCCATTGGCCATAGGCCGCGCTAATCGCCTGGTTCCGGCCCCTGCTTTCGTCCAGCGAACCAGCCCAAGCCACGGCCGCGGGGGCATCCAGGCCCGCCCATTCGTGGCCGACTTCCTCGATCACCCTGGCATTGTGCTCTGTGCCGACAAACTGTTCGGCCCAGGCGGCCGCTCCTTCCGGATCGCTGGTCGCGTAGTCGTGGGCAACGCGATCCAGGGCGGAGGCCTGCAACGCACCTTGAGGTAAACTCTCCGACCAACGAATGGCCTCCTCGAGCCCGTTGCCCTGAAGAATGCTCTCGGTCACCACGATCATCATCCTTCCCGCGCGCTCGTCGCCCGCGGCTGCCTGGGCAAAGACGAAATCCGTGGCAAGATTGACATCGTTGATTGCGAGACCCTGCACCATGCCGGGCTTGAGATACTCCTGGTTTACGTAGTCATTGCTCTGTCGTTCGAGCCCACCAAACCACTCCGCGGCCGCGGCAGGATTCTCGCTGGCCCAACCGGCCATCGCAGCAAGCATGTCGGGTTTGGGAGTATCCTTGCCGTTCAACACCGCTTCTGCTCCCGCGATCTTTCCCCAGGCATAGTGAAAGTCGCGAAACTCGGGACTGTCGGAGGGCAGGTGTGCGATTTGCTCGCGAATCTCCCGGGCATTCTCCACCGTCATGCCCGCCAGCAAACTCATGAAGGCGCGGCGTCTCTCGATGGGATCGAGTTCGTGCTTCAGCCGTTGGCCAAGGTTGCTGATTTGTCGGCTGCTCCATGCGCGAGGGAACGCCGCTCCCGCAACCTGGGGGGCGGGAGATGAGCCGTCGATCTTGTCTTCGGTGGTGTGAACGGATCTCTCGCTCGGGGGTGGCAGGGTCGCGGTCCGGGCGCGCGATGACTTCGAAACGCTTCGCAGCTGCGGCAGCGTGCTGGACTGTCCGGGCTCTGGATCGGGCTTGAGCATCCACCCGAGCCCGAAGGTCAAACACGGGACCGCGAGCCAACGAGCGATTGCGAGATGTTTCCTGGCCATCGGGCTACCTCGAGCTTTTATCGTAAATGTCCGAATCTGACAATCCTCGAGGTCGGCATTCTCAGGAATCCAAGAGGGGGGTCTAACAGCAGATCACCTTGGTTGGGACGAGTCAGTCCCGTGCCTCTCACTTGATCTCGGCGTCCGAATTGCCAGCATGTTTCCGCAGGAGGGCAGCGATCTTGGGACGCGCCTCCTTGATCTGCGCGACATCCACTTCGATCTTCAGGAAACCTGCGATGAACCTGGTGATGCCCTCAAGTTCGGCGCTCCATTCCGTGGCCACGGATTTCAGGGCCGTGTCGCCCGCGGCGTTCTTCGCGTTTACCTCGACCTTCTTCTCGATCAACAGTTCGACAATGTCGAGGTGCCCGAGAAAGGCCGCCGAGTGCAGGGCGGTGGCTCCATCCCTGTTCTTTGCGTTCACGTTCGCGCCTTTCGAGATGAGTAACCTGGCAGCCTCCACACGACCGGCCAACGCGGCCCAGGAGAGGGGGGTGATTCCATTTTTGTCCTGTTTGTCGACGGCGCTCGCGTCTTCGGCCAGCTCTCGCTTGATGGCATCCAAGTCTCCCAGCTTTACGGATTCCCAGAGGCTTTTACCGGCCTGCTTGGGCAATTCCGTGCCGGACTTGGCGCCATGCTTGCGCAGGAGCGCGACCACCTTGGGTCGGCCCGCCTTCACTTCTTCCAGATCAAACTTTACCTGCATGATGGTGCCAATGAACTGGATGATCCCCTGGAGCTCTTCGCTCCATTCCGCCTCGGCGGCGTCGAGGGGAGTCTCGCCGTCATCGTTGCGAGCATTCACGTCGGCCTTGTTCTCAATGAGCGCCTTGATGACTTCGAGCTGCCCCAGGAAGGCCGCGCTGTGGAGGGCGGTCTGATTCTCATTGTTCCCGGCATTGACATCCGCACCCTGGCGGAGGAGGAACCTCACCGCCTCGGTCTTTCCAGTCAGGCCCGCGAGGGCCAGGGGCAATGAACCCAGGGGATCCCGCGCGTTGACGTCCACGCCCTTGGCGAGTTGGGCCTTGATCCCGTCGATGTTTCCGGTCTTGGCCGAGTTCCAAATCGAGTCCGAGTTCCACCCTTCGGCAAAGGAGGAGGGGATGACGGGAGGGGGCTCGGGAACCTTGGTCCATATCGGCATGCCGTCAGAGATCTCTGCGACGAGATCCGCGCGGCGGCCACGGATGAATTCGCGGACTTCCTCGAGTTTTCTGGCATGGTTTGCCTGGATTGGAGCGAGGTGGGGCTTCAGCAGGGCCTCGATGCGATCGGTCTCGGCCAGGAGGGCCTCCTCGTTCCACTGCTCTTTCAGCAGGTCCTTGAGGGTCTTGGCATAGCGCTCGCGACCGGCCTCGGATTGGTAGAGCTTGTGCGCGATCATCCCCTTGGTCTTCACCGAGATGGGCGCCTTCTCGTCGTACTCCAGCTCGCTGAACTTGTCGAAGAGGGCGTCCGCACCCCACGGCACAAAGTGAAACTTGCCGCCCTCCGGGTTGAAGTAGACGAAGAAGTTGTTGTGGTTGCCCGTGTAGCCATCCCAAAACCCAAGCAATCCCTCCACCGCCCAATAGGCATAAAAGGAATCGAGGTCCACCAGTTCGCCGATGGCCTTGATCGGGTCGCGGTCCACCTCGTCTCCCTCCAGGACCTCGATGAGTTTCTCGATCATCATGCGGCCGCGCTTGCCGCTGCCAAATTTCTTCTCGAAGCCCCCCCCCCAGCCTTCCCGGAAATCGACCACCGTTCCTTCGTACAAGGTCCCCTTGTCGGTCCCCATTTCCCGTTTGATGAGCGGTTTGCGAATGGACTCAACGTGGGTATAGATCCCGAGGTTGGTGCCGTTCACGGTGACCTTGGCGAAGGCGCTGCGGGGAGCAGGCGCGCCCGCGGCGTTGAACATCGCGTAGCCCATGTACTGATTGACCAGGGTGGAGTCCTGCTTGTTGTTGTTCATCGTGAGGTTGGTCAACCCTTCGATCCCGCGGTCCTTGTCAACGTGGTTCAATTTGATCTTGAGCGAGGGGCGGGTGTCGCTTTGCGAACCGATGAAGCCCTTCTTGCGAAGTCCGACCTTGGGGAACCGGTGCCCGTCGATGGTGACGCTGGCCTCCACATAGACATAGGGATGGTCGATCGGAGCCTCCTTCCGCTTTTCGCTGAGCACTTTGAACAGATTGCGCGACTGATGCCGGATGGTGTCCCAGTCTTCCTCCGCGAGCGTGATCTGCACATCAATGACGCGGTCAGTGGGGAAGATCTCGTCCAGGGTAAGCTCCTCGCCACTCGTGGTGGCATCCGCGGGCACCCATGGCTCGCCATTCGTCTTTCCCGGAGTGGGGTCCCTGAAGAAGACGACCTTGTCCTTGGCGATCCTCCCGTCCTTGATTTCGAAGCCAAAGGATTCTCCTTTGCCCACGATCGGAAAGTAGGGATCGAAGGAGTGAATGATACTCTTGTCCTCGATGCGGACGAGTGCGAGATACTCGCCGTCACCGTCCAGTTTGAAATCTGTATGGAGGTTGCCTTTGGCCCCTCGCCGGTCCTTGCCGGAAGCGTGGATGGTCAGGAAGGCGCCGGCTTCCAGCGACCGCTCGGGAAGCTTCCACTTCAGCA
Organism: Roseibacillus sp.; assembly: GCA_046581525.1. Lineage (GTDB taxonomy): Bacteria > Verrucomicrobiota > Verrucomicrobiia > Verrucomicrobiales > Akkermansiaceae > Roseibacillus_B. The sequence continues at coordinate 11,885 of JAYGGC010000211.1, forward strand.
TGTCATCTGGATCGTCGGTCAGGGCAAAGGCCTGGAGGGAGACCGCCTCGGAACTGCTGTTGAAGAGCTCGATCCAGTCGGTCCGGTCGCCATCCTCGTCCTCAAGATCATGTCCTCCGCGAGCCATGACTTCGGAGATGACCAGTTCAGCGCTGGCCGAGGTCACCAGAGCGGCAAGGCAGCAGCTACGGACGAGAGGGGGGAAGAGACGCATCTGAATCAGGGAGTTCTGGATTGGGTTCGATAGTGATGGCGCGAAGCAGGGCGAACATCCGCAGAAGAGAATGAAATCGCAATTATTTTCCAGGTGGACGACAGGATAATCTACCGATCTCTGCCACTCTCCGGAAATCACCTTTTTCGGAAATGCAGATAAAGCCCAGAGAGCAGTCCCGACCGCTCTCCCCGCTCCGGTCAGAGACAAGTCACTTCGTTCCGAAGCACCACAATGCTTTGTGGGTTCGCAGGAAGACTTCTCCATTGGAAACGACCAGCGAGGAATTCGTTTCCTCATCGACATCGCTGCGGCCCATGACTTCCAGACCGTCAGGCGACGCCTTGAAGACCACGGTGTCCCCGGCCTGACTCAGGGTGTAGATCCGATCGCCGGCCAGCACAAAGGAGCCCCACGATTTTCCGGCCCCTGGGAGTCGCGCTTTCCAAACGGTCTTGCCGGTGCTGATCTTGTCACAGAATGCGACGCCGCCGGAATTGTGGTAGTAGTGGTGCCCGTCCCTCACCACCCCGGTTCCGATCCCGCCGTTGTGACGGATTTCCTGCCAGATCCGGCGGGACTCGGTCACGTCACCCTTGCCGCCAACTTTCACGCCGATCGAGTTGCCCTGGTAGCCGCCCATCGCGACCACGATCCCGTCGGCGAAGACGGGGGAGGTGTAGACCAGCGGGTTCAGGCCGCTGCAGGTCCAGCGCACTTTGCCGGTAGCGGGATCGAAGCCCTTGAGTTCCATGGGAAAGCTCATCACGAGTTCCTCGCGATCCCCCGAGGGCACGATGATGGGAGTGCTGAAGGAACCGATGATCCCCTCGTCATCGCGCCCTTTGAAGCCATCGGTCCGCTTGCCGGGTTTCCAGGCGGGCTCCTTCCACTGCCACCGGGTCTCACCGGTCTTGCGGTCTAGGCCATAGAGCACCGCGTTCTTTGCGGGGCCGTGATAGTGAATGACGAGGTCGCGATAGAGGAGGGGGGAGGTTGAGTTTCCCCACACATGATCGATCGCGCCGAGATCGCGATGCCAGAGTTGCTTCCCATCGACAGCGTAGGCCACCACCCCGGCCGATCCGTGGGAAACCACCACGATCTTTCCGTCGGTGGCAGGCGACGCGGAGCAAAACGGATTCGCGCGGTGGGTGCGTTCCTTCTTCTCGTAGGTGAGCCCCTTCTCCCAGAGCAGTGAGCCATCCACCCGGCTGAAGCACATCAAGCCGCGCCAATTCCCGACTGTCACCGCCTGCGTCACGAAGACCCGCTCGCCGTGAACGACCGGGGTGGAGTTTCCCCGTTCAGGCAACGCCACCCGCCAGCGGAGGTTCTTCTTGGGCCCCCACTCGAGGGGCACCTTCGGTTCGGAGGTCTTGCCCGAGCCAAGCAGGTCGCCGCGCCAGGCAGGCCAGTTCTCAGCAAGGGCCCCCGTGACGCTACTCAGGAAAACGGCAGAAGAGATCAGTAACGATTTCATGGTGGTGGCAGGTTGAATGATGAAGCCCCGAGGATAGGTGCAGCCGGATTCAATGCGAGGGAAACCGACCACGGCGTCTGATGCCGTTGGCAGTATTGGCGAGGGCCCCCTAGGCAGCGATGCGCCGCTCGGCCACGGCGACTCGTTCTGCTTCTTGCTACTTGATGACGATAAACTGTTTCGCCATGTAAAAGCTCTCGTGAGGAGGCCCGCCAAGTTGCGCGAGCAGACTTGTGAGTTTGGAATCTGCTTCATTGTCAATTGTTGCTGAAACCACTGATGGCTGACCATCGAACTGGCCGTAGACGAGCTTGATCCAAGGCGGATCGGATGAAATTTTCAGCTTCCGGAGAGCGGCCTCAACTTTGGGGAGGATGTCACCGAGTTCCAGGGATCCTGATTGGGGCCCGCCTCGCAAGTAGATGTCGCCCGCAATTAGCTGCCGGTCTTGCCCATTGATCCTTATCTGTTGGGCAGTGATGTGCGGGTCGTCGGTATTGATGAATACCTTGTAAACTGGATGAAATGTAGTGAGCACAAAGTTTGCCATTGAGTCGACTACCGCCACTTCTTCCGTCTCTCCCAATCCCGCAACGAATTCAATAATCTCGCGACCCGATTCGAGACGTACGCGAAATTCCAGTTCGGCAAGGTGTCCTCCGTCCTGGTGTTCCTTGGTTTGGTAGGTGGAGGCATGCAACCGAGTGGCATTTTCTGGAACTCCCACACCGCGGGCATCCATCACAATCTCAGGGTGGCCATGACTCCTGAACCAATCAGCGAAGAATTCTTTCTCAGCAGGCAACTCGTGATTTTGCCTGGTGTCTTCCCGGGATGGCCTGATCGAATTCTCCTCGTTGTCGCAACCAGACAACAGTGCAAACAAGATAATCCAGGGAAGCGCCTTCACGAGATTTCGGTCTTTGGCAGACAGGCCGTCATCGCTTCGGTCCGTCGCCCTGTTCTGCAGCATTCATTTTTGTAAGTTCCACAAAGCCTTGTTGCATGAGTACATCGATGAGTCTCAGCTTGTCCCCCTCCAAAGTCAGCGCTGAGCCAAAATTCTCCGCCTCAAAGGCGGACTTTTCGGTAATTTTCGTTCCAAACAGAAGAATCATGCCTTCCTTGAGATACCAATGCCCACTCTTTCTGCTTCGAGCCACCTCGTTCTCATCCAAATCCGGGCCTAGTTGTTGTCTCTCCCATGTTCCATCTTTCTTGAGAACCAGGAGCATCTCAGGATTCTCGCAGGGGCCAAGACGAGCGCCTTTCCAGCTCCCGTAGAGGGTGCCCAACTGGTCCGCAGTGATCTTCTTGTATTTCAGTTTCGGCTTGCCGAGCACCTCTGTCCAAAGCGAATTGGCAAACATCACGCCATCGTTCAGGACGTCATCTTTCTTTCCTGCCAGCAGTCCTCCACAAAGGGGGAGCATGAGAACGACAGCGAGGATGCCTTTCATTATTTGCAGAACGGCCACGGATGATTACGAGGCACAGGATGGTCTTGTCAAGGGCAGGGCAGTTTTCCCGAAGCGAAGGCTTCAAGGGGTGTTGTCCGTTTGCCTGGGAAGGAGCGCCTCGGTTTCCGCGCCAACCGTTACCACCGGCTTGTGGAAGGGGCGCTTGTACCAGGACCAGAATCGAGTGACCGTTCGCTGGACATCCTCCCCGACCATGAGCACGCATGGGATGAGGAAGAGGGTAATCCCCGTTGCGAAGAGAACGCCGAAGGCGAGCGAGACTGCCATCGGAATGAGGAACTGGGCCTGGAGGGAGTTGTCAAACATGAGCGGCACGAGGCCCACGAAGGTGGTGGCCGAGGTCAGGAAGATGGGGCGGAAACGGCGGCAACCCGATTGCTGAACCGCTTCGCGAAGTGGGATGCCACGTCGTGTTCGTCGGTTGATGTCATCGACCAGGACGAGGGAGTCGTTGACGACCACGCCGGCCATCGCGAGCACGCCGAAGAGAGAGAGGTCCGAGGGGGTGATGCCCATGATGATATGGCCGAGCATGGCGCCGATCACGCCGAAGGGGACGACCACGAGAATGTAGATCGGCTGCATGACGGACTGGAAGGGAATGGCGAGGAGGGCGAACAGGGCGAACATCAGGGCGGCCCCTCCCAGGAGCAGGCGCTTCTTGTTTTCTGCGGCCTCCGCGACCGCGCCGGTGAAGACGATTGAGAGTTCCTCGTGAGCGCGGATCAGTTCGAGGATGCGCGGCTTCACCGACTTTGCGATCCGGATCAGATCGACACTCTTGTCCAGGGGTTCCGCGCCAATGCGGGTCACCTCGGCCTTGTCGTTCCGCTCGATGAAGGTCGGTGATTTTACGAACGCCAGGTTGGCCACCGTAGCGAGGGGAACCTCCGCGCCGGCGGGGGTGCGGATCTTCATCTGCTGCAAGGTATTGAGCGATTCCCGCTGGGCTTTCGGGAGGCGGACCATCACGCGGTACTCGTCGTGACCCCGGAGAATGCGTTGTGCTTCCTCGCCGTGAAATGCCCGGCGGACCTGGTAGGCGAGGGTCTGCTGGGTGACGCCCAACTCCGCGGCCCTGGGCTTGAGGGTAAGTTCCACCTCGTTCTGGGGCCGTCGTTGGTGCGCCCAGGCGCTGGCGATCCCGTCGTAGGAGCGCAGCAAGTCGGAGATCTGTTTGGCGATCTCCTCCTTGGTTTCGGAAGCAGGACCTCGCAACTCGAGTTCCAGCGGGTCCTTCTCCTTTTCTCCATCGTCTCCGCGCGTCATCTGGGTGCGGATCTTGAGGGTGGCGTTTTCAGGGATCTCGCCCATCAATTCGCGCCACCTGTTGATGATGGTGTCGTTGTCAGGGCCGGCATCCCCGCGGAGACCGGGCGGCATGAGCCCCAGGAAGATCACGCCGTCCGACTGGTTGTAGCGCCGGCCCGGATAGATCGTTCCGATCAGGCGCCAGCTATTGCCCACGATCGGCTCTCCCGATTTCTCGTCGATGAACTCCTTCTTCATCTCTTCGGCGGCATCGGTGAGGCGGTCCATGTACTGCCGCGTGGTCTCGATTGAGACGTGCTCGGGCAGATCGAGACTGGCGACCAGTTCGGGTCGCTCCACGGAGGGAATCGAAACGTATCCCAGCCGCCCGCCGGCGAAGTAGCCCAGCATCAAGAGGCCCATCGAGACAAAGAAGGAGATGGCGGCGACGCGGTGGGCGACCACCAGTTTCAGACTGGGCGCATAAATCTTGTCGATGAAGAGCTGCAAGCCGGCAGCCGCGACTCTCTGCACGCGCCGCAGGGGGCTCCTCACCGGTCCGCCGGCCTTCAGGTGTTTGAGGTGGGCCGGCAGGATGAGCTTGGATTCGACCAGGGAGAACAAGAGGACGGGGGCGACCACGAAGGGAATCTGCCTTGCAAAATCACCGGTCATTCCTTCGAAGAAGAGGAGCGGAAGGAAGGCCACGATGGTGGTCAGAATCCCGAAGGTGACAGGCACGGTGACAGCCTTGGTGCCCTCGATGGCCGCCTTCAGGGGATCTACTCCCTGCTGCAGGCGGGAGTAGACACTCTCACCGGTCACGATCGCGTCATCGACCACCACCCCGACCACGATGATGAATCCAAAGATGCTCATCATGTTCGCGGAGATTCCGCAGAGCTGCATGACCATGATGCCTCCGGCAAAGCTGACCGGGATTCCGACCACGACCCAGAAGGCGAGCTGCGGACGGAGGAACAGTCCCAGCACGAGCAAGACGAGGACCGCCCCGAGCAAGAGGGAGCTCCCCATCGTTTCGAGTCGGGACTGGAGTCCGATCGCACGGTCGGAGTGGACGGCGAGCACGATGCCCTCGGGGAACCGTTCGCCGGAGGTCGCTACGTACTCGCGCACCTTTTTTGCGACATCAAGGGCGCTCTCATTTCCAGTTCTGGAAACCTCAATCCGGACCGCGGTGCGCCGGTTGAATTCGGAGGCCACCTTATCCTCCTCAAAGTTATCGGTGATGGTGGCTACCTCATCGAGGGTCAGCTCCGCGCCGCTGGAGGAGCGCAGGGGGATCCTCGAGTAATCCTCCACGGTGTAGGCCTGGCCCTTGGTGCGAACAACGAGGTGGCCACTCGAACTGCGGATCGATCCGGCGGGGAGATCGATCGAGAATTGGCGAATGGCATTGGCGACATCCTGGAAGCTCAGATTGTAAGCCTGCAGCATTTTGGAATTCAGCTCGATGGAGAGTTGTTTATGGTCCGGGAGATTGGCGTCCACCCGGCTGATCCCGTCGATGTTGAGCAGGTCGTCGCGGACGCGTTTGGCGGCGAGCTGGAGTTCTTCCTCGGGCAGGTCTCCGGTCACCACCACCCAGATGACCGACTTGCGATTGGCCCGGCTCGGGATGCTGACCCGGAACGGTTCGTCCTGCGCGGGAATGGTTCGAATTGTCTTGAGCAGCGACTCGATGTCATCCTTGAGTTCCCGCAAGTCCTTGCCCTTGGTCGCCTCCACGTAGATCCGGGCCTGCGACGGGTGGGCGTCGGTGTTGAGCTGCTTGACGCCGTCCAGGGACTCAAGGGCATTCTCGACCGGGATGAGGATTTCCTTCTGCACGTCCCGCGGGGTCGCGCCGGGGTAGGATTTTGAAATGAAGACCATCCCGTAGGAGCGGTCGGGCTCCATCTCGAGGGTAATCTTGAAGAAGGCGACGTAGACTCCACCAAGGAGAATGCCGATCATCAAGAGATTGGCTGCGATGCTGTTCCTGGCGAACCAGGCAATCATGGATTCGCGGCTCCTTCCGTCCCCTTGACTGGGACTGCTTCCGCGCTTTCGGGCTCGGCCGGAATCTCGTCTTCAACGATGACCACCGTGCCGCCGTCGGGCGCGTAGACCAACCGGGTCATGACCAGGAGCGTGCCGTCTTCGATTGTCGAGTCCTGGAAGACAATGAAATCATCATCCGCCCACAACGATTCGATTCGCACGGACTGCAACTTCAGCGATTCCGGATCGACCAGGCGAATGCGGTTGAGACTGGTAACCGCCTCGCGGGGGATGACGAAGACATCCTTCAGGATTCTGCCCGGAATAATTGCATCCACGGGCTGCCCGACCCGCAGGGGAACCTTTTCGGATTGGAGTCCGTAAGGGTCTTCGATCCTGGCGATCGCAAAGAGCTCAAGGGTGCTGGCATCCAGGGCGCCCTCGGTGCGGAGGATCCTGGCTTCCCACTCCAGGGCGGAGCCTTCCACCAGTCCGTCTTTCAGGCGGACATCGAGGGGCGGGTCGGTGATATCCTCGGGAAGCGAGAGATCGGCAAGGCTGCGGGTGGAGACCGGCAAGCGGACTTCGCTGTAATCGGTGGCAAAGATCTCACCGAGCGGTGTTGCTCCACCAACCGTTTGTCCAATGCCCACCGCCCGGGTCAAGACGCGTCCGTCGAAGGGAGCGGTGATTTGGGCACGGTCGAGATTGCGCTGCGCACTCGCCCTTTGTGCTTCCGCCAGCTTGAGATTTTGTTCAGCGGCCTTCAGTTGGGGTTCGCGGCGGACCAGTTCGCTCGGCTCCTCGGTGTAGCCGAGGTCTTTCCAGTCGAGACGTGCCTGTTCGGCGCGTGCCCGCTCCTGGGCAAGGGCGAGCATCGCCTGGGCGAGTTGGGACTCGGCGGAGACGACCGCCACTTCAAAATCGATCGGATCGAGCTCCAGCAGAATGTCGCCCTCCTTGAAAAAGGCTCCCTCTTCGAACTCGGGATGAATGATGAGCACGCGCCCGGAAACTTGCGCAGTGAGCGCAACCTGGCTGTGTGCGCGAATCATGCCCTGGGAGGGGATAAGGATCTGGTAGTCCTCCCTCTTGAGTTCCGTCACACGCGCTTCGAGGGCCTTCGGTTTCGGGCGAGGAGGAGCGGGGGCGGGCTCACTCTTGGAGAGCATCGAGTAACCCACTGCGCCCACAACAATGAGGATGACCGGCAAGAGTATGCGAATGATCAGAGAGACGATTCCCGGGCGGGCGCTCTCTTCGATTGCAGGCGATGCTGTGCTGTCGTCTGACCGGTTCATTGCTTTCGTGGGGGTCGATACAATATCGCGGCGATTTGGCCCATGTCTCTTTTAACCTGAACCGGTAATACAGGGCTTCTTACTGGTCGCGGGCGATGCAATAGAGGAACTTCCTGCCCCGCATGAACAATTGATCTCCGGCCAGGGCGGGGGAGGCGAGGATGGGATCGTCCAGCTCGTTGGTGGCGAGGATTTCCAATTTTGGGCTGCGTTTGAGCACGAGGGTGACGCCATTGCGCCCCGTCAAGTAGACCCGTCCTGCGGCACCCACCGGGGAGGCGTAAATGTTGCCGATCTCGGGCAACCGGGTGCGATTGATGAGTTCATCGCCGGACTTGGCATCGAGACAGGAGAGGATGTTCTGATTCGATTGGAGGAAGTAGAGCATCCCGTCGTAGAGGAGGGGGGAGGGGATGTAGGGCGTGCCGCGTTGCTTCTGCCAGATGATCGCGCCGGAGTCGGTGATGTCGCCACTCGCGTTGAGCGGCAGGGCGAGAAGGGAGTAGCCCTTGTAGCCGCTCATGCAGTAAACAACGTCGTTGTCGACCACGGGGGAGGGAATCACATTGCTGGTCAAGCCGCCGCACTCCCAGATGAGGCTGCCATCGCTCAGGTCATAGCTGCGCACTTTCCCGGAGGCTGCGGTGATGACCTGAGTTTTGCCGCTGTGTTCGATGATGCGGGGAGTGGCCCATGCACCTCTCTCCTCGCGATCCTTCTTCCAAATCGTGTCGCCGGTCTTCGCATCGAGGACCTCGATGTAGGATTGTCCTCGCTGATCGCGCACGATGACGAGTTTGCCCTCGTGGACAACCGGTGAGCAGCCTTCACCCAGGCTGGCCTCCATGAAGGCTTTACCGAGGTTGCGCTCCCAGAGCTTCTTCCCGTCAAGGCTGTAGCAAAAGATGCCGGCGGAACCGAACCAGCAGTAGAGCCGTTTGCCATCGGTGAAGGGAGAGGCCGAAGCGAAGCTGTTGTCGCGGTGCGCGCCTTCATGCGGAATGCCCTCCGTCGCGGTGCGCCGCCAGCGCTCCTTGCCCGTCTGGCGGTCGAGACAGAGAACAACGAATTGGTAACTGGTGTTGGGATACTTGATTCCAAAGACGCGATCGGGTTGGTCCTCGGGCTTGGGGAGAGAGGGATCCACTTTGCCGGTGTTGATCGCGGTCAGCAGGAAGACCTGGTTTCCCCAGATGATCGGCGTGGTCGTGCCGCTGCCATCGATCGCGACTTTCCAACGGACGTTCTTCTTCTCGCTCCACTCGAGGGGCGGTGTGGCGGTGCGGGAGACGCCGTTCGATTCCGGTCCGCGCCACTGATGCCAGTTTTGCGCCGTCGATTGGACAATCGGTTGCGGCTTGCTGTCCTGCGCCATGGCCGCGAGGGGCTGGAGCGCGAGAGCGCAAAGGACGAACTGGAGGGAACGGGTGATGGCGGTCATTGCTGCGCTCACGGTTGGATTTGGCGCTTTTATCCCACATGCGACAAAGAGAGAGCGTTTCCGCAGGATTGATGATCTCGATTCACGTTGTTCCCGCTCCGCAATCGTGATCTGTTCAGCCCGATGCGGGCATTTAGACCTCTCTTGGTGGCCTCCACCTTCCTTCTCGGTGTCGGGTTGCGCGCCGAGGATGCCAGGATCGCGCTCTTTGACATGGAAGCAATGCGCGATGCCTCGTCGCTCGATGTCAAAGTCATCCAGGATTGGCATCGCGTGGAAGGTGAGTTGGCGACCCGGCAAAAGTTGATTTCCATTCACGTCGGTGAATTTTGGTCCGGACAGGAATACCGCGTGCCGGTGCGTCTGGTCGTCCCAGCCGACAAGAAGGCCAAGGGCTTTCACCTCACAGGGGGAAACGTGCCGCAGCAATTGCAGAAAGACACCAGGCTTCGTCCCCTCGACAAGGAACTGATTCGCGGTGGGGTCGGGTTGGTCTACACCGTGGTGCAGGTCCTGGAGAGATCCGGGCAGGGGAAACTGGGACAGGAGGTGCACAGGCGATTCATCAAGACCCTCGACCCGCGGGTCACGGTGAAGTACTGGGGCTGGCCGGCGAGCCTGATGCGAGGCGTGACCGCGGCTTATGCGGAGAACGATCACTTTGAGGTGGGCAAGGTTGCGCTCTCGGGCGGATCCAAGAACGGAGCTTCGCCGTCAGTTGCCATCATTCACGACGAGCGCATGACTGCGATCCACTCCTCGGTCGCGCCGATTTGGGATTCACCACTGCGGCTGTGTGACCGGAAAGCGTGGAATGAACTCGCGGCATACAACGAGCGCTATGCGGAAGGGATCGAGGGACGGAAGGAGAGACTCCTCAATCACGGTTTTCTCGGGGGATTCTTCGGTCCGATCTACAATCGCGAGGCGCTCGCGGCCGGACACAGCTGGGAGGAACTCACCAAGCTGGCGCATGCCATGGCGGACCGCGTCTTCATCACGAGGAACCTGGAGGCGTTGAAAGGCCGGGGAGTGGATCTCTACTTCCATCCCGGCACCCACGACTTCGTGGCCTACGATCTGGCCTGGGGTGGCGAGCATCATCCCAAGATGCCCATCTACCTGAAGGCCAACTCCGGTCACGGAAGCCGGGAGGGGCATCCCCACGCTGAAAGGGGTGAGCAAAACAAGTCCGCCTTCCTTCTCCAGCACTTCTTTGAGGACGCTGCAGCGATGCTCGAGCCTCCGGCCGTGAAGCACGAAGTCGTCGGCGTTCGTTTGCGGGTCACCGTCCGGTTCAAGCCGCAGTCGGGCGCGGAGAGCGGGCGCATCTTCTGGATGTTCAATCGTGGCCCCGACGGGAGCGCCGCCTACCTCCGCGAAAAGATTCCCGACAACAATTCGGCGGAGATGGAGTTTGATAAAAAGGCGAGTGCCTGGATCGCCGAGATTCCCATTGATTCGAAGGCCTCCCACCTCGACTTTTTCAGCAATCACCGGAAGACGATCACCTATCGGAGCAAGAAATACCCAACCTACCTATCGAGTCCCTATACGCGGGTTCCAGTTCCAAAGAAATGAGTGCAACTGATCGGGACACCCTTTCTGAGCCAGTTTGGATGTTAGGTTCCAGGGACTGGTTTTAGGTGCGCCATGCTTGTGGCAAAGTCGTCTGGGCTTTGGCCAGTTGGCGGGTCATCGATCCCGAGGCGGCTGCGCGCTTCGAGCAGGAGCTTGCCCTCAAGGTGAGTCTGTCCGGTTCGGATCCGCAGGAGTGATGGCGAATTGCCATCCCTTGGGACGATTGACGGATCGGGCCTCAGGGCGGTAGCTTTCAGCTGTCTTGATGAGCGACCGTCACTTCCTGAGTGCGATTTGCGTGGTGGGCCTGGCCCTTGGCGCGGCTCAGGCCAAGCCGGAGCTCTGGAGTTTGCAACCACTCCATGGTGGTGTGGCCGCAGTCCCCGCGGTGGCGGACAACGATTGGGCCAAGACCCCGATCGACCACTTCATCGTGGCCAAGCTCACCGAGCACAATCTCACTCCGCAAGCAGAGGCCGATCGCTACACCCTGATCCGGCGACTCACGGCGGGGCTCACGGGCTTGCCGCCGACGGTGGGTGAGATCGAACAGTTCGTCTCCGATGCGAGTCCCGATGCGTATGGCAAACTGGTTGATCGCTTGCTCGCGAGTCCGCACTACGGCGAGCGCTGGGGTCGGCACTGGCTGGACGTGGCGCGCTTCGGCGAGAGCGATGGCGTCCTCACGGTCAATGAAGACAAGGTGCGCAAAGATGCCTGGCGTTATCGCGATGCCACGATCCGCGCGCTCAATGATGATCTGCCCTTTGACCGCTTCGTGCGCTACCAGCTGAGCGGGCCTGCGGAAGGCGAAGCGAAGCGCGACGACTACCAGGCGCTGCAGCAGTTCATGCACCTCGGGACGCGTCTGCAGAACAACGCCGATCCGAACGACAAGCAGTTTCACCGTCTCGACGACATGGTTTCCACGACCGGGACGGCATTTCTCGGGATCACCTTCGGTTGTGCACGCTGCCATGACCACCCGGTCGATCCGATGTCGACCGAAGAATACTACCAGTTCACGGCGTTCTTCTTTGATCAGTTCAAGGAGGAACCGAAAGCCTCGTCCAAGAAGATACCGCTTTATATCACGGAGCCGCGAGTGCTGCTGAAGGGAAGCTGGTTGTCACCCGGGAAGGCGGTGAATCCAGGATTTCTCAAGGTCCTGATGCAACAAGAAGACAAGCACTGGCGCGTCCAGGGGAGGAGCGAACTGGAAGCGCTGGGGGATTGGCTCACGGACAATGAAGATGGAGCAGGAGAGTTGCTTGCGAGGGTGATCGTCAACCGTCTCTGGCATCACCATTTTGGACGTGGTTTGGTGAGCACCCCGAATGACTTTGGCAACCTCGGGTCGCCCCCGACTCATCCCGAATTGTTGGATTGGTTGGCCGCGCGCCTGATCGAAGGTGGTTGGCGGCTCAAGCCGATCCATCGTCTCATGTTGACGAGTGCGGTCTATCGCCAGGGCGGATCCACGAACACCGCACCGCTGGAGCGCGACGTCGACAACGCGTGGCTCTGGCATCGCCGTCCAAAGCGCCTGGAGTCCGAGGCCATTCGCGATCACTTGCTCAGCGTGGCGGGCGTGTTGCGCCCGGGGATGTATGGGCCCAGCATTCCGATCGGTAACTACAAGAAGGAAGTTCAGGATGAGCCCGGGAGTTGGCGGCGCTCGATCTATCTGCAGGTCTATCGCTCCGCTCGGCATCCCACTCTCAGCCTGTTTGACCCGCCGGACACCGAGCGCAGCGTGGGATCGCGGAGGACCGGCGCAGCGCCGGAAGGAGCGCTCTTTGCACTGAACGCTCCCTTGGTGTGGGATCTCGCCGATCGATTTGCGCAGCGGGTCAAGCGTGAGGCAGGGAAAGACTCCGCGAAGCAGATCCAACACGCCTACCTGCTGGCACTTTCAAGAGTGCCCTCAGCCGAGGAACGCGAAATTGGCCTGGAGTTGCTGGCCCAGGAAAGCGAGCGGAGGCTCGTCGAGTATTGTCATCTCATCTTCGGACTCAATGAGTTCATCTATGTCCACTAGACCCTCACTGGGATCCAGCCGCCGCCAGTTCCTCGGGCAACTGGGTCTTGGGAGCATGGCGCGGAACTCATGGTCCGCTTCCACCGCCCAAGGCGCGCTTCCGGTCCGCGTCCCCCAGTATCAACCGCGTGCGCGCAACGTGATCCTCCTTTTCATGTGCGGTGGAGCGAGTCACCTCGAGACCTTCGACTACAAGCCGACCCTCAAGAAGCTGGAGGGGAAGACCGCCGCGGAGATTTTTACCAAGGAGGAACTCCGGGGCTTCAACCCGGAGAAGAGCCTGGAGCGGTGCCGGATTGTCCCACCGGTATTCGAGTTCAAACAGCATGGTCAGTGCGGGGCCTGGGTCAGCGAGATCTTTCCGCGCCTCAGCGAGGTGGTGGACGAGATTGCCTTCCTCAAGGCGGTGCAGACCGACTCCGCAATCCACTCGGTCGGCGAAACGATCTGGCACACTGGACATGCCCGCCCCGGCTTCCCGAGCCTCGGGTCCTGGGTGACCTATGGGTTGGGGAGCGAGAGCAGCGACTTGCCGCCCTATGTCGTGATGAAGGACGGGATCTCCACCGCGGGTGATGGCGTCTTTCAGCATGGGATGCTTCCCGGACGCCACCAAGCCGCCATTGCGCGCGTGGAGAAGGGGAAGTCGCCCTTCCAGCATCTCATTCCCCGCAAGGGGATGAGCAGGGAGGCGCAGGCGGAGCATCTTGCTGCGCTCAACAAGCTCAATCGTCTGCATCGTGATCGACATCCGAGTCAACCCGAGCTCACCGGACGCATTGAGGCCTTCGAGATGGCATTCAGGATGCAGGCTTCCGCGACGGAGGCCTTCGACCTTTCGAGGGAACCGAAGAGCATGCACAATTTGTATGGCGGCAACCAGTTTTCGCGGCACTGTCTGACGGCGAGGCGACTGGTTGAGTCGGGGGTTCGCTTCGTGGAGATTCTCGATGGGGCTACGGGACGGAAGTGGGATGCCCATGGCAATCGCGGAGGGCTCATCGGGAATCATCGCGAAAACGCCGCTCGCACCGACCAGGGAATCGCCGCCCTGATCCTCGACTTGAAGTCACGCGGTATGCTCGACGAGACCCTGGTGGTTTGGGCCACGGAATTCGGTCGCACCCCCTTCGAGGAGGCCAACCGGGAGAAGAAAATCGGGCGCGGTCATCACCACAAGGGATTCACCCTCTGGATGGCGGGCGGGGGCACCAAGGGCGGTCTCAGTTATGGTGCAACCGACGAACTGGGCATGCATGCGATCGAGAATGTGGTGCATGTGCATGATATCCACGCCACCATTCTCCACCTCCTCGGATTTGATCACGAGCGATTGACCTTCAGGCACAACAGCCGCGAAGTGCGCCTCACGGATGTGTTTGGGGAGGTGATTCACGACTTGGTGGGTTGATCGGAGGGGAAGTGCGACCTCCCGGGACTCCCGCGAGATAAGTAGCCAGATCGGGGGAGTTGTAGATTTCATTGGCGAGACTCTCGCTTGAGGCCCAGGTCGAGTTCTTGAGGATCCTCCAGGAAGGTGAAATCGAGAGACTCGGCGGGAGGAGGACAATTCACGTGGACGTCCGGATCGTGGCAGCCACCAACCGCAACTTGGAAGAAATGATCGCGAAGAAGCAGTTTCGTGCGGATCTCCATTATCGCCTTAACGTCTTCCCGATCACCGTTCCACCATTGCGAGAACGCGTGGAAGACATTCCTGCACTGGCGTGGAAGTTTGTGGAAACATTCTCCGACAGGATGGGGAGGCGTATCGATGGGATTTCCCAAAACAGTATGGATGCCCTGCAACAACACTCCTGGCCGGGCAATGTCAGGGAGCTGCGCAATACGGTCGGGCGCGCCATGATCAGCGTTGAAGGCACCACGCTTCGAATTGAGGCTCCCGCCCGCCCCACACCCCGTGGGACCACGTTGGTGTCGCTCGCTGAAGCGGAGAGGGTTCATGTTTTCGCAGTGCTCAAGAGCTGTGATTGGAAGATTCGGGGAAGGGGTGGTGCTGCCGAGATCCTCTGCATTCAACCCTCCACCCTGGAGTCGCGAGTGAAGAAGCTGAATCTCACCCGCCAGAGTTAGGGGAAGCGGAAAGGTCTTCACTCTTCCGTTTTATCGAGCCCGTTTCAGGCCGACATTCGCGGAGATTTGACCGCCGGCGTGCTCTCGGGCAGTAATGGCGCCCATGAACTGCAGTCGCGCCCTTTGTCTCCTGCCTCTATTCCTTGGTCTGCCGGCCCTGGCGGTGGAACCGGCGCCCCTCCCGAAGTCGACGCCCTGGAACGTCGAGGCGCTCTCCCAAGCCCCTGCCTTCGAGTGGGTGGAGAAGGAGATGCCCGTGCGCTCGCTGACTTATCGCGGCCTTACTTACCAGGGGAAGGTCACGAGGGTCTTCGCCTACTATGCGACTCCAACGAGCTTTGGGGTGAAGGCTGACAAGAGTGGGAAGTTCCCGGCCCTCGTGCTGGTGCATGGTGGGGGAGGACGAGCGTTTGCCAAGTGGGCGGAGCAGTGGGCCAAGCGCGGTTATGTCGCCATCGCGATGGACCTGGCGGGGAAGGGGGCGGACAACAAGCGCTTGGCGGACGGTGGGCCGGACCAGGGTCATCCGCAGAAATTCGCCACCATTGATGAACTCAACGAGAATCAGTGGTCCTACCACGCGGTTGCCAATGTGCTCCTGGCGCACTCGTTGATTCGGAGCTTTGAAGAAGTGGATTCCGAGCGCACCGGGGTGACCGGAATCAGCTGGGGAGGTTATCTCACCTGCATCGTGGCTGGAGTGGACTCGCGCTTCAAATTCGCGATGCCCGTCTACGGATGCGGCTTCCTCCGGGAGAACAGTGCCTGGAAGGACTCCGAGTTTGGAAAGATGAGTCCGCAGCAGTCGGACAAGTGGCACGAACTCTGGGACCCCGCCAGCTATCTCGCCTCCGCGCACATGCCGGTCGCCTTCCTGAACGGCACCAACGACTTCGCCTACCCGATGGACAGTTACGCGAAGTCCTGTGCCCTTGTGCGCACCGAGAAGAACTACAGCATTCAACTCAGGATGCGCCACGGGCACATCTTTGACTTCAAGGAGTTCTTTGTCTTCGCCGACCAGTATCTCAAGGGCGGCACCCCGATGCCATCGGTGTCCCGGCCGGTTGTGATGGATGGAGAGCTCAGTGCCAAGGTGAGTGCGCAGACAAAGATCGTCGGTTCCCGGCTGCACTTCACCTCCGGACCACATTCGAAGAACAAGGAGCGGAAATGGACCACCCGGGAATTGGTAGTCAAGGCTGGAATGCTCCTCGGCGACGCCCCGCCCACGACTGCGACCGCTTGGTATGTTGATGTGACGGACGAGCGGAAGGTGGTGGCGAGCAGCGAGGTGATGGTGAAGTGACCGGGCCTGCGAATGGTTCCACTCGAGTGGACGCCAATCACAGCGCATTTCCTGAATCTCACTTCAACCAAGCTGGCAAACCCTTCGCATCGACGTCCCATGGTTTCCTGGCCGCAAGTCGAAGGAGGGAGTCGATGTCACCGTACTTCGCCGCGCCGGGCAAAATGTCCGGATCCCGGATATCCATCACCTTGATGAACTTGAAGTCGGCGGTCTCGACTGCCACCCGGCCGAGGGCCTCGCCGGCGGCGTAATTGGCGGCGGCGGCCCAGTGGCCCGCGCCTTTCAGGCCAACAAGATCGATCTTCGCTGCGCCGTGATGATCAGTCTGGATCATCTTGATTGCGCTCAGGACGTCGTGGAGGCGGTGGACGAAGAGCGGGCGGTTGTAGCCGAGAGTGTAGGCGACAGACTCGCGCGTGTTCTTCACCCGGCGGGTCTTGGTCACGGCCGTGCCATCCTTCAGGAACTCCCCCTGCAGGAAGAGATCGAGGCCGCACACCGCGCTGCCCTCGGCGAGGAGAGCCTTCACTTCGGCGCGTGGGTCGCCCTTGTCATCGTAGAGTCCCGCCTTGCCATCCGGGCTCAGCCAAAGGACAGCGCGCTTGTTCCACGTTGCCTTCGGGTAGAGCCAGACCACCGGCACTTGCTCGTCATAGGTCGTGTTGTTGTGCAGACCCGGCATCTCAAGGTAGCTGCCGCGATCCTTCTTGCTCACCAATTGCCATTCGGTTTTCCCCGCCTCTTCGAGGTTTGCATCGAGGACCACGTCCCAGCCCTTGCGGGCGATCTCCGGGTGAGCCGCTACCTTGCGGTCGGAATCGGCGGTGAGGGCCGCGAGCAACTTGCGCTCAAAGTCGTCGCCGCCCTTGGGCTTGGGGTGCTGGTCGTCGAAGACGGTGAGCTCCTTCCCGGTCAGACGCTTGTGTGGGCGCTCCTTATCTGGATCACGGGCGCCCAGCCCAAGGTGCTTGTTGAACCAGCGATACATCGCCTGGCGCGAGAGCAGGTTGTAGTTGTGTCCGAAGTCAGTGCGGCTGTGCAACATGACCTTGTCGGGCACTCCGAGAAGTTCGTAGGTCTTCTTCAGTTCCGGGAAGCCCTTGCTCGCCATCTCCTTGGTCCAGTCGTTTGCAGCAGTGACGCCAAGCGGCTTCGGGGCAAAGAGGGCGGCGAAGGCAACGTTGCCCTCGGTGACCCGCATCAGCGTGGAATTTTCACAGGTGCAGCCGCCCTGCATCGCGGTGGAAACCATTACGGCCGGCATGGAGACCTTCACCCGGGGATCCAGGGCGGAAATCACGAAAGTTTGCGTCCCGCCTCCGCTCGCTCCAGTCACGGCGATGCGCTCGGGATCAACTTCGGGCAGGCTCTGCAGAAAATCGATCGCGCGCATGGAGTTCCAGGTCTGCAGCATCATGATGCTCTGCAAGTGCGACTCCGCCTGCGGGCTGAAGAGTCCCCACCTATTCTGACCAATCATCTCGGGCCGCTGCTTGGCGAAGCGGTGGGCAAGTTGGTAGGAGATCTGGTCATTGTCGCAGTAGCCGAGCATGTCGTACTGCAAAACTGTACAGCCCAGCCGAGCGAGTCCGACGCAGCGCGACTGAATGTGGTTGCGGGCGCTCTCCACATTTTCCTCCGCGCCATCCTTGACCAGTTGCTTGGCGTTATCTCCGCCGGCGTCGAAGAAGCGGGCCTCATTCCAGTGTCCATGCGGACAGAGGACCCCGGGACTCTTTCCCTTGCGGTTCTTCGGTCGATACAGACTGCCGGTGAGGAGGAACCCGGGGCGGGTCTCGAAGTAGACCTTCTCCACGGTGAAGTCCCCACCATCGATCTTGCCATGAATCACGGGGTTGAGAGGAGTTCGTTCCGGTTCGGGGAACAGTCCGACCGAGACCATGAGCGCATGCCGGATCTGCGCTGACCGGGTCGCCCATTGTTCCTTCGAAGTGGGCGGAGTAAACGGGAAGTATCCGTTGAGGTCCTTGAGGTCGGCGAGGCGCTTGTCCGCAGGGAGGGCCCCCTCTGGCAGGGCGCGCGGGGTGGCGTTGACAAGGGCGCCCAGGACAGCCAGGGCGAGGGCGAGCGGTTTCATCGCCCGATTACACGGCCAAATTCAAAGGCGCACAATGGGCAATTTTGCTGCGCTGGCGACCATGCCTCATTCGACGCAGGCCCCGGTTTCGTCCATTCCGTTCGGGCAGCGCCCTTCATTTCGATGAGGGCTCCCGCGAGGATGAAAAGCGGTGCCAGGATGGTGGTCAGGAAGAGCAAGGACATGGGGCGGGGTAGCTTCGGCTACGCTCATGAGAGAATCCGGGGGGATATCTATTTCCGCCATAATTCCCGGCGGAAAGGAGGTCGCGAATTGAGGGTTCGATGGTTGATGGTTGGGGCTCGTGATTATTCCCTCCTTGTCATGACCCCGACATTTTCTGAGCATCCGCGATCATGAGACACTCGCTTGGCATTGTTACCTCCGTTGTGGTGGCCCTCATTGCCACTTCGGCGGGCGCCTTCGCCGAAAAGAAGAAGGTGGTCTTTCTGGCTGACGGCGGGAAGAACAGCAAGACCCACGCGCATGTGTCGGGAAATGCGCTCTTGGGCAAGGCGCTGGAGGAGAGCGGGCTTGGATTCGAGACCGTGCAGATCAAGGGATGGCCCCAGGATCCCAAGGCCTTCGACGGTGCCGATTGCGTCGTGATCTTTTGCAACGGAGGCGGAGGGCACCTCGTGATGAAGGACCTCGATCGCTTTGAGAAACTAATCGATGAGGGAGTCGGATTGGTGTGCCTGCACTACGGGGTGGAAGTTCCCAAGGGGCGGGCCGGCGAACTCATGCTCAAGGGTATGGGCGGTTATTTTGAAACGCACTGGTCGGTCAATCCGCACTGGCAGGCAGTGATTGAGAAACTGCCCAAGCATCCCATCACACGCGGCTGCAAACCGTTCGTGCAAAATGACGAATGGTATTTCCACATGCGTTTCCAACAAGGGATGAAGGGCGTGACTCCCATCCTCTCCGCGCATCCGCCCGAGGAAACGATGAAGCGAGGCGACGGTCCGCACTCCAACAACCCGCATGTGCGCAAGGCGATGGCGGCCGGTGAGATCCAGCACATCGGCTGGGCCTACGAGCGCCCGGACGGAAAGGGCCGCGGGTTCGGGACCACCGGTGCGCACTATCACGATACGTGGGACGATGACAATTGGCGGACCTTGATTCTGAATGCCATCACTTGGACTTCGGGCGTCGAGGTGCCGGAGAAGGGCGTGCCCTCGAAGCCGAATCCGGTGAAGGGTGGCGCCAAGGCCAAGTAGAAGAGCCCGCCCTACCACCAAGAATTCATGAGACTGCGCGGCGCCCTTTGGATCCTGCTAGGTTCGTCCTCCCTCGTGAGTGGGGCAGAGATTCGCTACAATCGGGACATTCGGCCCCTTCTCTCCGACAATTGCTTTGCCTGTCACGGGCCGGATGCCAACAAGGTGGAGGCCAAGTTGCAGCTGCACTCGTCGGGCACCGCGAGGGCTCCCTTGGGCAAGGCCAAGGACCGGCATGCGATCGTTCCCGGGAAGCGCGAGGAGAGTGAACTCTGGGCCCGCATCACCGCCAGCGACCCCGACGAGCGGATGCCGCCGCACGATTCGCATCACGAACTGACGCCCGCACAGATTGAGCTGCTTGGGCAGTGGATCGACGAAGGGGCAAAGTACGAAGGCCATTGGTCGTTCCAGCCCCTTGCGGCGGCAAAAGAGTCCTCCATCGATTTGTTCCTGCGCGCCGAGCTTGCGCGCTCAGGACTGAAGCCGTCAGGGAAGGCGGATAAAGCCACTCTTTTGCGGCGTCTGACCCAGGACCTGACCGGATTGCCGCCCACTCCGGAAGAGATCGTCGCCTTCGGCGAGAGTGACGACCCTGGCGCTTACGAGCAGGCGGTGGATCGCTTGCTGAAGTCGCCAGCGGCAGCCGAGAGGCTCGCGGTCGACTGGCTCGACGGTGCGCGCTACGCCGATACCAATGGCTACTCGATCGACGATCACCGGGACATGTGGATCTGGCGCGACTGGGTGATTCACGCCTTCCTCACCAACAAGCCCTTTGACGAGTTTGCGGTCGAACAGATCGCGGGCGATCTCCTCCCCGGAGCCACCGAGCAGCAAAAAGTCGCGACCGGCTTTCTCCGCAACAGCATGAACACCCATGAAGGCGGGACCATCGCGGAGGAGTACCGGGTCACCTACACCGCCGACAAGGTCGACACCGTTGCTACGGTTTTCATGGGGCTCACCATGAAGTGCGCGCAGTGCCACGATCACAAGTACGATCCCATCACGCAGAAGGAGTACTACCAGTTCTTTGCCTTCTTCAACACCTCGAGCGAGCCCGGCGGGGGCGCTACGAATGCCAATACCCAGCCGATGATCGAAGCCGGGTCGCTCATCTGCTCTCCGGAACGGGTGAAACGGGACGTTGGGTATCGCCTGGCGGAGTTGCAGCAGTTGCGGATCGCTCCCGACGGGAAGCTTGCGGCCCTGCGTGACGCGTGGGAGGAGGCGACCCTGCCCACTCTCGCGCCGGCGGAGGAGAAGGCGCCGGCTGAGTTTGCCCTCTTTCCAAAGAACTCACCCTCCTGGATCTGGGCGGCGGCGAACAAGACCTCACAGAGCGCGGAGTTTCGAAGGGAGTTCGAGCTGGGCGAGGTCCCAAAACTGTCGCGGATTTGGGTGACCTGCGACAACGAATGCAGCGTGAAGATCAACGGGCACTCGATCGGGTCCACCGACGACTGGACGAGGCCGGAGGTGTTTGCGGTCGTGCACTTGAAGAAGGGCGCGAATGTGATCGAGGTGAGCGCCGTGAACGGCGTCAATAGCCCGGCGGGCCTCCTGCTGAGTCTTGCGATGCGCGATTTGGATGGGGTGGTGACTCACCTCGCCACCGACAAGAGCTGGCAAGCGAGGACTCCGACTGGAACTGCGAACGTGAAGTGGGAGGCGGCGGCCGAGATCGCGGTGCACGGCGGCGGACCGTGGGGTGAGCTGCATGGCAACGAGAAGGGCAACCGGAAGGGGAGTGGCGATGGCAGGCTCTACCGGGCCTTGATCAGCGAGCGCTCCAAGCGCAGCAAGGAAGATTGGAAGGTGATCAATGAGAGTTTTGCCAGGAAGTCGGGGCCCTACAAAACGTACCTGAACCAGCTCAACCTGGAGGAGAAGGTGATTCGAAAGACGGCGGATACCGGGCGCGCCACCGTGATGGTGATGAACTACAAGCCGCGCAAGACCCATATCCTGGTGCGGGGTGCCTACGATCAGCACGGCGAGGAGGTGACCCCGGGCGGTCCCGCGATCCTGCCGCCACTCACCGGAGGCACGAACGGGAAACCGAAGACGCGACTGGATCTCGCCAGGTGGCTCGTGGATCCGGCCCACCCGTTGACCCCGAGGGTCATCGTGAATCGCTATTGGCAGATGCTCTTCGGTGCGGGCCTGGTGAAGACCGCGGAAAACTTCGGAGTGCAAGGGGAATATCCGTCCCATCCCGAATTGATCGATTGGCTTGCGGCCGACTTCGTGAAGAGCGGATGGGATCTCCGGCGCTTGCTGAAACAGATCGTGATGTCGGAGAGCTACCAGCAATCGTCCGCAGCCACGCCGGAGTTATTGGAGAAGGACCCCTACAATCGTCTCCTGGCGCGTGCGCCCCGGTTTCGCCTGGGGGCTGAGTTTGTCCGCGACAGTGCGCTTGCGGCGAGCGGCTTGCTCAACCGCGATCTCGGCGGGCCAAGCGTGCATCCCTACCAGCCGGAAGGGCTGTGGGCCGAGGTGAGCCACTACGGCTATCCCAGCGGGTTCACCTCCCAGAAATTCCTGCCGGGCCGGGGCCGGGCACTCTATCGGCGCAGCATCTACACGGCTTGGAAACGGACCTCGCCGCCGCCCACAATGACGATCTTTGACGCGCCCAACCGCGAGACCTGCACCGTGCGCCGCCTCAATACCAACACGCCACTGCAGGCCCTCGTCCTGCAGAATGATCCCCAGTTCCTGGAGGCCGCGCGGGCTCTGGGTGGGATCATGGCCGGCGCGGGATCCCCCCAGGCGGGCTTGGAGGTTGGATTCGCGCGTGTGCTGGGCAGGAATCCCAGCCGGACGGAATCGACACTCTTGACCCTCGCGTTGGCACGCTATGAGCGGACCTATGCCGCCCGGGAATCCGATGCGAAGGCGCTCCTCTCGGTCGGCGAGTCGCAGGTCGGCGCAGAAGGGAACGTCGTAGAAATGGCGGCCTGGACTCTGGTTGCCAGCACCTTGCTCAACATGGACGAGGCAGTGACGAGACAATGATGGACTTCCTGAACCCTCCAGAAGATCTCCTTTCGCGGCGCGCATTCCTCGGGCAATCCGGGATTGGCCTCGGGGCCCTGGCTGCGACCTCGCTCCTGCATGGGTCCGCGAAAGGGGCCACCAATGCGGGTCGGGGTGACCTGCCTCACGAGATTCCCAAGGCCAAGCGGGTGATTTATCTGTTTCAATCGGGCGGCCCGTCCCACATCGATCTCTTCGACCACTCGACGGCCCTCAAGAAGCTCCATGGGACAGAGTTGCCCGGGAGCGTGCGCGGCGGACAACGGTTGACCGGGATGACCGCGGGGCAGAAAAAATTCCTCGTCTGTGCTCCGGTTTCCCCGATGAAGCAACGCGGGAATGCAGGGACGTGGATGAGTGACTTGGTGCCCCACACGGCCGGCATCGCGGACAAGATCACGGTGATCAATTCCATGCATACGGAGGCGATCAATCACGATCCCGGGATTACCTTCATCAACACCGGTTCGCAGATTCCTGGCCGCCCGAGTGTGGGCTCGTGGGCGAGCTACGGACTGGGCAGTGCAAATTCCAACATGCCCGCCTACGTGGTGATGCTCTCGCAGGGCAATGGCAAGAATCCCGGCCAGCCGATTTTCTCGCGGTTGTGGGGAAGCGGATTCCTTCCTTCCGCGCATCAGGGCGTGCTCATGCGCAGTGGGGGAGATCCGCTCCTGTATCTGAATGATCCCTCCGGCCTCGATCGATCGACGCGGCGCCAGATGCTCGATGACCTGGCGATCCTGAACGAGGGGAGCTTTGCGCGCTTTGGCGATCCCGAAATCCAAACGCGGATCGTGCAGTACGAGATGGCCTTCCGCATGCAGGTCGCCGCGCCTGAGATCGTTGATCTTTCCGACGAGCCGGAGAGCACCTTCAAGCTCTATGGCGAAGATGCCCGCAAGCCGGGAACCTACGCCTACAACTGTCTGCTCGCGCGACGCCTGGCGGAACGGGACGTGCGTTTCGTGCAGTTGTTCCATCGTGGCTGGGATCAACATGGAAGTCTGGTGCCGCACCTGAAGGCGCAGTGCCACGACACCGACCAGGGGTCGGCCGCGCTGGTGCAGGATCTCGAACAGCGTGGATTGCTGGAGGACACTCTCGTGATCTGGGGCGGCGAGTTCGGCCGCACTTGCTACAGCCAGGGCGGCCTTGGAAATGGTCGCGACCACCATGGACGTTGTTTCAGCACCTGGATGGCGGGAGGAGGAGTGAAGCGCGGTCATGTGCACGGATCCACCGATGACTTTTGCTACAATGTGGCGAGCGATCCGGTGCACATCAACGACATGAATGCGACCCTTCTCCATTGTCTGGGGATCGATCATGAACGCTTTGGCTTCAAGTTCCAGGGGCTCAACGTTCGGCTCACCGGGGTGGAGGAGTCGCAGGTGGTGCAGGGCGTGTTGGCGTGATGTGAAGGTCGGTTTGTAAATTCTCCCAAGAAATGCACCGTGCGGGGTTCCCACCAAGGAATCCTGGATCATCATGAAACTATCTCCGACATTCGTCCTGCTGGCATTGCTGGCGGCCTCTCCACTCGCGCCGGCTGAAAAATTTGTGGTGCACGAATGGGGCGTGCAGGTGATCGGTCGGGCTCAGGGTGGTCCTGTTCTCACCGCGCCTGACGAGTTGCTCGGCGGCCTCCCAGGATTTGTCGGCCGCAACGTCACGCCGTTGCGCTTTGAGTTTCATGGATGGGACAAGCCGGTGATCCATTTCTATGGCAGGGAGGGGATGGATGTTTCGGTGAAAGTTGGCACGCCGGTGGGGGTGCCGCTGGCCTTTTTTCCCCCTCCGAAAATCGGAATGGGAGAGCAGTGGGGCTTGTCGGCCAAGCGCATGATGGCCGGCATACTGCACTTTTCATCGGGGATGGAGTGGCACGGCCGGCTGCGCAGTGCAGCACCTGACAATCTCCCGACCGCGCCCGCGGAACACTGGTGGAACACCGCGCGCACGATTCCCTCATCCTACTTTGAAACGACCACTGGTTCCGAGCGCTTTGTGTTCTATGAGGCAACTGCCGCGCAGAAACCCGTGATCGCCTCGAAGATCGGGGAGGGTGCGATCGAACTGAAGAACAGCCATGATACCGCGGTGGGTCCGGTGGTGATCGTGGTCAACGACGGGACCGGAGTGCGCGGGGTGGAGAAGAAGACGATCGGTCCCGGGAAGGATCTCGTGATCGCCAAGGCAGATCTGAAGAAGTGGACTGAGGAGGAAACCCTGGCCGCCTGTCGCCGGCAATGGCGCGCGCTCGGGATGACCGAGGCAGAGTCGGCAGGGATCGTGGAGGTTTGGAAGAGCGACCTCGTGGCACGCCTCGGGGTGCTGGTCATCGTGCCGATGCCGGAGGTTCTCTACAACAAGATGTTCCCGCTTGAGATTGTGCCCAAGCCCGACGAGATCGTGCGGGCTGGACTGGTCTTCGACACGCTCACCGGGCAGGATGCGCGACGCCATTGGCTGCCCGCTCTGAATGCGGAGCTTCGCAAGAGGGGCGACATGTTCGAGAGTGAAAAGTTTGCCGAGCGCACCGCGGCGCAGGCGGCATTTCGTGCTGCGGGAGATTTGGGGCTCGAGGTGCTCGCCGCGCTCTCCAAATCGGAGGAGCCCGAAGTGCGCCGCACGGCCAAGCGCCTCGCCAAAGAGATCAACTCGGGGGAACTCAGAATTGATGTGGTGCGGCCCACCAAGGAAAACTCGACCAGCCTCGTTGAGCAGCTCACTCCTCCCAGCAAGTTGCGGGAGGCGCTGCAGCCGCTGAAAAGAGAGGGCCGATAGCCTCACCCCCTGGGGAAGGTGGCGTTGATCGGTTTCGCCTCAGGCGTGAAGCTCACCGCATCGCGCCATTTTCGTGACCAGGAATCGGCCGGGAGCGGGAGAATGTCCCGGATGGCGTGAGGGAGGCGGAGATGCGGGGTTGAAATCTGTCGATTTGCGGCCTGTAGTAACTTCTCCCCCTAACCATGGTGATCACCCTGCGATCTGTTCTTGGGCTGTCAACTGCGGCAGCGAGTCTTTGCATCGGCCCGTTGTGTGCCGAATTTACAGCCTACAACGATATCGTCTCGGGACCGGTGACGCACGCGAACGCGACGGTCTTCAAGTCGAATGGGACGGCTAGCGGGCCACTGAAGGACATCATCACGGGGCAAGCGACCCCGGTGCAATTGACGGTGTCA
Source organism: Roseibacillus sp. (assembly GCA_046581525.1). GTDB lineage: Bacteria > Verrucomicrobiota > Verrucomicrobiia > Verrucomicrobiales > Akkermansiaceae > Roseibacillus_B. Next base: position 37,651 of record JAYGGC010000211.1, read on the forward strand.
GACGTGGGAGTGAACCACGAAGGAGCCTCCAGCGCGCCAGCCGCAGGGACCGATGCAGGGGACATCTTCCTGGGCTTCATTGATTTCACCTCCGGAAGAGGCAACAGCCTGGCGTTGAGTGGAGCGGACACCTACACTTATTCCTTTAGCGGGATGTCGCCCGGAAGCCGCTACGAGTTTGCCGGCACGGCTTGTCGCGGGAATAATCCCTACACCGACCGATGGACCTTGGTGACCTTGCAGGGCGCCGATTCCTTCACCTCCGCACACAGTTTCGGAAACGGGGTTGTGACTGCCGGTCTCGCGCCGAACCAAGTGGCCATCTGGGTGGGGGCGAACCACAATGCGAACCAGGGGTTTGTCGCGCAGTGGAAGGACATCGTGCCCGGGGCGGATGGGGCTGTCTCGGTCGTTTGTCAGCAGTATACCGGAACGACGCCGGGCGTGGGATCGGGCACGGCGACCGGATCGAAGGGCTATGGATTGAATTGCATGCGCTTGAAGGAAGCCTTCATCGTGGGGCAACCCACGGTCGTGAACGCAGCAGCCAGCGAGATCACGGCCGGTTCGGCAAGGATCGCTGGGGAGGTCACCGATGTGGGGGACGGGACGCCGAGCGTCACTCTGTTCTGGGGCGATGAGGACGGCGGGAGCTCCACGTGGGACAATACGATTTCGCTGGGAGCACAGGGAGGGGTCTTCAGCGAGGTGATCAATGGGCTGACTCCATCGAAAACATACTACTACCGGGCCTTTGCGCAGAATGCCACGGCGGGAGTCTGGGCCGTTCCGACGGCGTCCTTCACGACCCTGGCGCTCCCCCCGGTAATCGAGAGTGGCACGGTGTCCGATCTCCTGGCGACCAGTGCGACCGTGAGCGGGACGGTGACCCAGGATGGAGGAGATCCCCCGGTGGTGACCTTGTTCTATGGAGTGACAAATGGCGGAACCACGCCGGGCGCTTGGATTGCTTCGGTGAATCTCGGGGTGCAGGGTGGAGCGGTTGCAGCAAGCCTGAGCGGACTCGCGGGTGGTGCGAATTACTTTTTCAGATTTCGCGCGGTGAATTCGGGTGGCACGAGTTGGGCAAGTGCGAGCGGGGCCTTCACAACCCCGACGGTAACCTTGCCGGTCGTGGAGAATCGACCGGCAGAGGGGATCACTGGCATCACCGCGGTTCTGGGAGGTGAGGTGACCGAGGTGGGAGGGGAAGTCCCGGCGGTAACTATTTACTACGGCCGCACGGACGCGGGGACGGTGAAGGCAAACTGGGAAGCGAGCGTCCCGGCCGGTTCGCAGAGCGGGGAGTTTACGCGGTTCGTGGTCAATCTCGTTCCGGAGTCCACCTACTACTTTCGTGTCCTCGCAGGCAATGCGGCAGGGGAAAGCTGGGCGACTCCTTCGCTGTCATTCGTGACCCCGGCCTACACCCCGCCGACCATCGTGATCAACGAGATCCACTACGAGGAGGACGACACCACCTTGAAGGCGGAGTTCATTGAAATCTGTAACCTGAGTGCGGTGCCTGTGGATGTCTCGGGGTGGAGTTTCAGCAACGGGGTGAATTATGTATTCCCGGCGCAGACCACCATCGACGGGAACAGCTGCCTTGTGATCGCGGAAGATCCGGCCGTGGTGCAGGCGGAGTTTGGATTCGCGGACGCGATCGGACCCTGGGTCGGGAAGCTGAAAAATGACGGGGAGACTGTGCGGCTGCGCGACCTGTCGTGGAACCTGGTCGACGAGGTGGATTACAAGGGTGGATTCCCCTGGCCGTCGGTGGGCAAGGACATTGGAAGCCCCCCGGATAGCCCGTCGATCCAGTTGATCAACCCGGTCCTGGAGAACGAACTGGGAGGGAGTTGGCGCTCGGCGAGCCCCACGCCTGGTGGACTCAACCTCGTTTTTGCAAACAACGCGCCGCCCCAGACCCGAAAGGTGATCCATCTCCCCATGCAGCCGGGCGTGGGCGAGCCAACCTTGATCACGGCGGAGGTGACCGATCCCCACGGCGTGAATTCGGTGCGCCTGGAGTATCAAGTGGTGACGCCGGGCAGCTACGTTCCGGGCTACCTCGCGAAGCCGTACGATACCCTGGTGAGTCAGCCCAACAGGCCGCTGGCCTCGAACCCGGCCTATACCAACGCGGCCAATTGGACGACGGTGTCGATGGTGGACGACGGGACGGGAGGCGACCTCGAGATTGGCGATGGGATCTACTCGGTGACCCTGCCCGGACAAGGGAGTCGGGCGCTCGTGCGCTACCGGATGGTGGTGGAGGATGTGCTGGGTGCCAGCGTGCGCGTGCCGTATGCCGATGATCCCCAGCTGAATTTCGCGTACTTCAGTTACGACGGGGTGCCTGACTACGTGGCGGGGACCAGGTCGGTCCTCGGGGTGCCGCACACCTACCCCGCAGAGGTGATGACCTCGGTGCCGGTGTATCACCTCCTGGCGAATGACGCCGACTTTGCGCAATGCGTGGCCTACAGCGGGAGCGAGCAGATCTCCCGGGGCAATTACGATGCCCGGAGCGCCTACAATTGGACGGGAACCTTTGTCTACAACGGGGTGGTCTACGATCACATCGGCTACCGGCTGCGGCAGAGGAACGCGCGCTACTCGGGGAGCGGGAAGCGGAGCTTCAAGTTCCGCTTCAATCGCGGGCATTATATCCAGCTTCACGACGAAGAGGGCGATGCTTATCCGGAGAAATGGCGGACGCTCTCGACGCACAAAATGCGCGGATCGCGGGGCCATCACACCTGGGGCGTGGAGCAGGCTGCGAACCATGTGCTCTGGGACCTGATGGATGTCCCGGCCTCGGAAACGCACTGGGCTCACTTCCGCGTGGTGAAGGGATCGACCGAGCAACCCGCTGGGTCGAATGGTCAATACCTGGGCGATTTCTACGGTTTGTTGCTCGTGATCGAGGAATTCGACAAGCGCTTCCTCGATGCCCGTGGCCTGGAGCCGGGCAATCTCTACAAGCTCATCAGCGGGCGCACCAACGGCAAGGACGTGCAGCGCTACCAGGCTCCGGATGCGGTTTCGAACGCCTCGGACTTTTCCAACATCATCTTCCAGCTGCGCTCCAACAAGAGTGATGCCTGGCTGAACCAGCACGTGAACTACGACGAGTGGAACCGCTACCACGCCGTGGTGGACGCCATCCGGCATTACGACGTGCGACCAAACACCAGTGAACACCTGAAGAACCGGGCTTACTACTTCGAGCCGGCGGTGGGCAGTCCGCTTGGGAAACTGTGGCTGTTGCCGTGGGACTCCGACACCAGTTGGGGCCCGAATTGGAACGACGGTCTGGACTTCGCCAAGGATGCGATCTGGAGTGTCAGATCCGGCTACGAGCGGCCGCTCTTCGAACTGAGCTTCAAGAACACGGTGCGTGAGATGCGCGATCTCCTCTGGACCGAGGAGCAGCTCGATCTACTCCTGGACCGACACGCCGCGAAAATCGCAGCGCTGGTCCCGGCCGATCGTGATCGCTGGACCAGTGCGGTCTCCACCCCGGGGACCGGGAGTCAAAGCACGCCCACCATCGAGTCGGTGGTCGCCGACATGAAGCGCTACGCCTTTGTGGGTGGGTCGTGGACGGGAGGGAACGACGGAAACATGGAGGTGCAATCGCGCGACTCGGGTATTTCCGGTCAGCAGGGTCGAGATGCTTATCTCGACTGGTTGGCAGGGGATACCGCGATTCCCAACACCCCGACGGTGTCCTACGCCGGGGAGCCCGGCTTTCCGCAGGGCGGGATCCGTCTGAGTTCGTCTGGGTTCGGGGATCCGCAGGGCGCGGGGTCCTTTGGGGCGATGGAGTACCGCGTGGCGGAGATCGAGGATGCCCTGGGCGTGCCGGAGATGGAGTGGAATGCCGAATGGAAAAGTGGTGAGCTCGTGGCCTTCACGCCGGAGAGCGTGGTGCCCTCGGCTGCGGTTCGAGTGGGGAGGACCTACCGCGCGCGGGTGCGGCACCAGGACAACACGGGTCGCTGGAGTCATTGGTCGGCCCCCATGGAGTTTACGGTGAGCGCTCCGGATATCGCGGTCTACGTGCAGAACCTGATGGTGAGTGAGCTGATGTATCATCCTGCGCCGCCAACGGTGGCAGAACTTGCGGTCGATCCGACTTGGGATGCCGACGAGTTCGAGTGGATCGAGATCATGAACGTGGGAGCCGAGGCGCTCGACTTGAGCGAACTGCGGCTGACCAAGGGGGTAGAGTTTGATTTTGTGAACGGGACGCAGGTCGTGATCGGTCCAGGGGAGAGACTGGTGGTGGTTGAGAACCTCGTGGCCTTCAATACGCGCTACGGCTTTGCGCAGACGCCCGCCTTCGTGGTTGGGCAGTACTCGAAGAAGTTTTCCAACAGTGGCGAGCTGGTGCGCATTGCGTATGGCGCCGGAACGGTGGTGCGGGAGTTCACCTACCTCGATCTCCTGCCCTGGCCGGTAGCCCCGGACGGAACGGGACCCAGCATGGAGCTGATCGATCCCGAATTGCGCCCGGATCATCAGTTGGCGGCAAGCTGGCGAGCGAGTGGAGCGACGGGAGGAACCCCGGGAGACGCTCCGGGCGGATTTGCAGGTGATCCCTTCGCGGATGCCGACCGTGACGGGGTGGTAGCCTTGCTTGAGTACGCAATGGGCGAGAGCGACACCGAGCCGGGCGGAGTGCCGGACACGATCATTCGCTTCGAGGGAGGCAGCGTGGTGTTTGAGGTTCCGCGCAATGAAGCCGCGACGGACATCTCATTTATCTTCGAGATCTCGCCAGGCCTGGTGAGCTGGACAGAGGTGCCGTTCGCGGGGTGGATCAGGCCCGGGGTGGCGGCCTATGAGACTGCCGGCGTGCCGGTCAGGCTCTTCGGAAGGGTCCGCGTCGAGATCCCGTAGTGAGGCAGCAATGATCCGTTCGTCATCACTCATTCTCCTCCTCGCCTGCACGCTTTCTTCCCTTGGTGAGGCGGAACCGAAACCGAAAGCGGTGGTCTTCACGGCCATGGGTTGTGGTCCCTACACCGCGGAGGCCGAGCAAGCCATGATTCGCTTTATCCGCTTGGAGAACGAGAAGCCGACAAGCGCCTTTCTGGTCCACTGCGGTGACATCGTGACCGGCAAGAACAAGGATTGGCCCGAGGCGCAGTATGCCAGAGTGGCTGGGATTCTCCGCAACGGAAACAAGCTCCCCACCTTCATCGTGCCGGGCGACAACGAGTGGAACGACCAGACCGATCCGGACCGGCACTGGGGCTACTGGGCGAAGCACTTCATGGGCTTTGACAAGAGGTGGAAGTTGCCGGACGGGGCCTCGGTCCATCGGCAGAAGCAGCGACCGGAGAACTTCGCCTTCGTCCTGGAGGGCGTGCTCTTCATTGGAATCAACAAGGTGGGCGGTCTGGTCCATGACGCCGCGGAGTGGAAACGCCGGCTCCGCGACAATGGGCAATGGGTCACCGATCAGTTCAGTCAGCATCGCGGAACGACCCGGGCGGCGGTCATCTTCGCGCAGGCGACCGCAACGGGAAACACGCCGGTGTTTGTCACTGCCCTGAGGAAGGCAGCCGGCGAGTACAAGCATCCGGTGCTCTATCTGCATGCCGACGGGCACAAGTGGTACGTAAAGAAGAAGGACTGGGCGCCCAACATCACGCACGTGCAATTGGATGTGGTGAACGAGTCCTTCCCGCCAGTTCAGATTCGCGTGACGGGGGATAAGGCCGTTCCGTTCAAGTTCGACAGGCGCCTGAAGAATCCGGTGTGGAGGCCCGGTGCTGAGGGCCCATGAATCCGGGTGCCCTGAGCGGGACTTGCATCTTCGCGCCGCGATCGCCACAGTCCGCCCGCCCATGAAGTTCTTTGTTGATTCTGCCACCGTTGAAGATATCCGCGAACTGTCCGCGACTGGACTGATCGACGGGGTGACCACCAATCCCTCGATGGTGGCCAAGTCGGGGAAGCCCATCCTGGAATTGATCGGAGAGATCTGTGAAGCGGTGGAGGGACCGGTCAGCGCGGAGGTGGCGGCCACTTCGACCGATGAGATGATTCGCGAAGGACTGATCCTCGGTGCGGTCGCGCCCAACGTGGCGATCAAGCTGCCGCTCACCTGGGACGGGCTCAAAGCCTGCAAGGTGCTCACCGGGACACACGGATTGATGGTGAACTTGACGCTGTGCTTCTCCGCGAACCAGGCCCTCATGGCGGCCAAGGCGGGTGCGACGTTTGTTTCGCCGTTTGTGGGGCGCCTCGATGATCTCAACATCGACGGGATGGACCTGATTCACGAGATTCGTGCGATCTACGACAACTACGACGCGCTGCAGACGGAGATTCTTTGTGCCTCGGTACGGACCCCAAATCATGTCAAGGCGGTCGCGCTGGCCGGAGCCGAGGTGGTGACCCTGCCGCCGGAGGTGTTTCCCAAACTGGTGGAGCACCCCCTCACCGACAAAGGGCTGGCGGCCTTTATGGCGGACTGGGAAAAGGGCGGCCAGACCATTGAAGAACGAGAGGTTTTGGTTCCGGATGATGGGGCTTGATCGAGAGTGGGCGACTTTGTAGTGCTTGCTCATGAATTCACCCGAAAAGACCATCACGCTGGCGTTGCCGATCCTGAGTTTGACCCTCTTGGTCTTCCTGGGGGGAGTTGGGAAGGCCCAGAAGGAAGGCTCAAAAACGGTTGAGGAGAAGAGCCTCAAGGCGCTTCTCGTGACCGGCGGAGGCTATCACGATTACAAGAACCAGAAGACGATCCTGACCGAGGGGATCAGCAAGCGAGCCAAGGTCGAGTGGGATGTCTTCATGGGCGATGCCAAGACGACGAAGGTGAAGCTGAGTGAGAAGGGCTGGGCCGACGGATACGATGTGATCGTCTACAACCTGTGTCATGCGCATGAAACCGATGCGAAGTTCGTGGAGTCGCTTTCCAAACTTCATCATGAAGGGAAGGCCGCGGTTCTCATCCACTGCTCGATGCACTCGTATCACTGGAAGATTCCGGGTGAAACCAAGCACTGGCCGGCCATGCTGGGCGTCACTTCTCCCCGGCACGGAAAACATGCTTCCATTGAAGTGACCAACCTGGCCAAGGATCACCCGATCATGAAGGGATTTCCCGAGATGTGGAAGACGCCCAAGGGAGAACTCTATCACATCGACAAGGTGTGGCCGACCGCCAAGGTCCTGGCGAAGGGGAGTATCGATGGCGGAAAAAAGTATCACGACTGCGTGTGGATCAACACCTATGGCAAGGGGAAAGTGTTCGGAACCACCCTCGGTCACCACAATGAGACCATGTCAGAGGAGACCTATCTCGACTTGGTTACCCGCGGCCTGCTCTGGGCCACCGGACGCCTGAAATAGGGGTTCACCCGAAGATCACGATGGAACCCGCTGCGGCTTAGTCGCAGACGGTAAGAATTGGTTCCGGCGGCGGGTATTGAGCCGCGTAGAATTTCAAACTCCCCCGAATTATGTTCGACCAGCTAACTCGCCATCGATCTGCAGGGCTTGCTCTCGCGCTCGCCGTAGTTTTTTCGCCAGTCCTTCAGGCCCAGGTCCCGCCCGAACTCGAGACTCTCCGATTCTCGGGACCGGATGTCACGCCGTGTCCGGCCTGTCTTTGCGTCGCGCCGACGGGTGAACTGTTCGTCGGGGTGGATCTGCTTGGTTCGCTTGGCAAGGGGCCTGGCAAGGGACGCATCGTCCGCCTGGTGGATGCCGATGGCGACGGGAAGCCCGAGAAGCACACGGTCTACGCGGAGATCGACAATCCGCGGGGGTTGATCTCGGTGGGGACCAAGCTCTGGGTGCTGCACACCGTCATCCCGAAGAGCACGGGCAAGCTCGAAGCGATGCATCTGTCTGTGCTGGAGGACAAGGATTGGGATGGAGTCGCCGACGGCAAGCCCAGGATTCTCATCTCCAACATCAGCCCGCCGAAGCACAATCGGGCTCGCGGGGCCGACCACACCACGAACGGTATCCGTTTGGGGATCGATGGCTGGATCTACATTGCCGTGGGCGACTTTGGCATCCACGGAGCAAAGGGGACCGATGGCACGGAGCTCACCATGCTGGGCGGTGGCGTGGTGCGGGTGCGGCCTGATGGGTCGGAGATGGAAGTCTACACCCACGGCCTACGCAATATTTACGACGTCGCGATCGACCCACTCATGAACATGTATACCCGCGGCAACACCAATGATGGTGGCGGGTGGAACATTCGGTTCATTCATCACATTCAGTCGGGCGAATATGGCTATCCGGTCCTCTTCAAGAACTTCACTGACGAGATCATTCCGGCGCTTCAGGATCTGGGTGGCGGCTCGGGGACGGGCTCCCTCTACCTGCAGGAGCCCGGGTGGCCGGAGAAGTTCAACAACGTGCCCATGATGTGCGACTGGGGACGCAGCCAATTGATCATTCACCGTCTCACTCCGGACGGTGCGAGCTTCACCCAGGTCCCGGAAAACTTCATCAAGCTCTCTCAAATCGCGGACGTCGATGTCGACGCCTCGGGCCGTCTCTACGGAGCAGCTTGGGACGGGGCGGGATACTCGGGCAATCCGAAGAAGGGCTATGTGCAGCGCTACGTGCCGAAAGGGTGGAGCTTCAAGCCCTTCGCCAATCTTTCCAAGCAGAGTGACAGGGCGTTGTTTTCCCTTTTGCGTTCGGCGAGCGCGACTGCCCGGCTGGCAGCTTCCCAAGAGCTGCTGAATCGTCCTGGAGTTGCCGATGTACTCGCTGCGATGGTGGCGGACAAGCAGGGCACACTGGAAATGCGGGTGGCGGCGATCTTCACCTACAAGCAGTTGGCGGGTGCCAAGGCCAATGCCCACCTGGCCAGGATTGCGGCTGATCCGGTGGTGAGAGAGTGGGCCCTGCGCGCAATGACGGATCGCAAAAGCCAGCTTGCGGGAGTGCCCAAGGATCTCTTTGTGGCCGCACTCAAGGATGCGGATCCGCGCGTGCGGGTTGCTGCCGCGGTCGGGTTGGGACGCCTGGGAGACAAGTCCGCCGCGCAAGCGCTGTTGGCGATCGCGAACCCTCCCGGCGATGAAGGGCCCGTCGAAGCGCCCAAGCCGCCAGCGTTCCAGAGTAAGACCATTGGCAAGCGGGACAGCGCGAAAATCGACATCGACGTTTCGAAGTTCAAGGAGCTCTACCTCATCGTGGCCGACGGTGGGAACGGGACCGGCAACGATCACGCGGCGTGGTTCAATCCGGTCTTCGTGAACGCCGCGGGCAAGGAGGTGAAGCTCTCCTCGCTCAAGTGGAAGTCCGCAAAAAGCGGATGGGGCAAAATCGGATTTGGCAAGAGTGCCGCCGGCGGGGCACTCAAGACTGCGGCTGGGGTGGATTCGCCGGACGGACTGGGGACCCACGCCGATTCGATGATCGTCTACGATGTTCCGAAGGGTGCCACTCGGTTCAAGGCGACTGGTGGACTGGCTTCCACCTCGCGGGGCGGATCGGTACAGTTCATTGTCTCCGACACCAGGCAGGCCATCATCTCCGGTGCTTCCGGCGCCGAGGGGCCGCACGCGACTCCCAATTCCGCAATTCTTTTGCCGCATCTGGCGGTGAAGGCTCTCGTTGATCTCGGTGCAAGCGAGGCCTGCGTGGATGCCGTGGGCGGTCCGCAAAGCCGGGGTGCGCTTTGGGCTCTCAGGAAAATGCACGATGCCAGGGCGGTGGAGGGGCTGATGGCGAAGTACGGCTCTTCCGCATCGGATGGTGCGCGGATCGGAATCCTGGAAACCCTGATCCGGGTCTATCACAAGGAAGCGCCCTACGACGGCTCGTGGTGGTGGTCCACCCGGCCGGATACGCGGGGGCCCTACTACAAATTGGCCAAGTGGGAGGCGTCCGATAAGATTGAGGCGTTTGTCCGCAAGGCCTGGGATGGAGGAGACCGCAGGATTCGTGAAGTGATCGCAAGGTCGGTCTCCAGGACCCGGGCAGGCTTCAAGGGGATGGATGCCGCGATCGCCGCCCAGACCGAGATCGTGCCCGCTGACCCAACCATCGACCTTGGAAAAATCGCTGCCCGGAAAGGGCAGATCGGCAAGATGTCCATCGAAGACGTCATGCTCACGCTGAAGAAAGTGAAAGGCAGTCCAGCGCTCGGGAAGAAGGTCTTCACCCAGCAAGGGTGCATCGCTTGTCACACCACCGAAAAAGGACAGCCATTGAAGGGGCCCTTCATGGGGCAGGTGGGTGCCATTCTCACCCGGGAACAAATTGCAGAATCGATTCTCAAGCCGAACGCTTCGATCTCCCAGGGATTTGCCACGGTCTCGGTGCAAACCAAGGACAATAATTCCTATGCCGGGTTCATCACCGCCCAGAGCGCGGATGAGATTGAAGTGCGCGACATCACGGGCAAGGCGACCAGGATCAAGGTGAGCAACATCAAGGAGCGAAACGAACTGGAAATCTCCATGATGCCGCCCGGATTGGCGAGCGCGCTGAGTATCGAGGAGTTTGCTTCGCTGGTGGCTTATTTGGCTTCGAAAAAGGGTTAGCGCCAACCGGCTGCAGATCCAGAATTCGCTTCGCTAGAGCGACGAGGGACCGGGAAGCAGTTGACAGCGTGGAGGGCGGCACGGCAGATTCCCGCTCTCATCATGCCAAAAATTGCATTTCTCACCGCGGGCGGACTCGCTCCCTGTCTCTCTGCCTCGATTGGCGGGCTCATCGAAAGATACAACAAACTCGCGCCGGATGCCGAGTTGGTCGGCTATCTCAACGGATACCAAGGCCTCCTGCTCGGTAAGAGCATGGTCTTTCCCGCCTCCGTGAAGGAGAACCCCTCCATTCTCTACAAGTTTGGGGGAAGCCCGATCGGCAACAGCCGCGTGAAGCTCACGAATGTGGATGACTGCGTGCAGCGGGGGCTGGTCCAGGCGGACGAAGTGCCGCTCAAGGTGGCGGCCGAACGACTCCAGAAGGACGGCATCGATATTCTTCACACCATCGGCGGCGACGACACCAACACGACCGCGGCGGAACTCGCCAAGTATCTCCAGGACAACGGCTACGATCTGACCGTGGTGGGCTTGCCCAAGACGGTTGACAACGATGTCTTTCCCATCACGCAGACGCTCGGAGCGTGGACTGCCGCCGAGCAGGGCGCGATTTTCTTCGAGAACATCGCGAACGAGAACACCACGAGCTCGCGGCATCTCATCATTCACGAGGTGATGGGGCGCTCCTGTGGCTGGTTGACGGGCGCAACCGCGGAGGCTTACCGGAAGCGTCTCGACGGATGGGAGTTTTGTCCGGAGATGCGCCTGGCTCGCGAGTGCTGGGACGTGCACGCGGTCTGGGTGCCCGAGATGGATCTCAATCTCGAGGAGGAAGTGGCGCGCCTGAACGCTGTGATGGACGAGCACGACGCCGTGAATGTCTTCCTGAGCGAAGGGGCGGGCCTCGAGGCCATTGTGCGGGAGAAGGAAGCGGCCGGCGAAGAAGTGCGGCGCGATGCCTTTGGTCATGCCCGCCTCGACGAACTGAATCCGGGAGAGTGGTTTGCGAGCAAGCTCAAGGACCAGCTGAATGCCGACAAGGTCCTCGTCCAGAAGAGCGGTTACTTTGGCCGCTCCGCCGCCCCTAATCCACAGGACCTCGAGTTGATCAAGGAGAGCGCCTTTGCCGGCGCAGAGTACGCCCTCAACTCACAAAGCGGCGTGGCCGGGCTGGACCAAGACAACGGGGACAAGATGTCGATCATCGAGTTTCCGCGCATCAAGGGCGGCAAGCCCTTCGACATCGACTTGCCGTGGTTCGGTGATCTCCTGGTTGGAATCGGTCAGCCCAAGGGCGCCAAGGCCGAGGCCCACTGAGCTCGCTGGAGGCGAGTCCGGGACCAGGGGTGGCGCTATCCGTCCAGGGACCGCACGAATTCGCCGTGGTCTCTCTTGAGGGTCTCGTTGTCGGGAATCGGATAGAAGATCTCGCCTCCGTGCGAGGCAATCCAGAATCCCGTGCGCAGTTTGAGGAAGGAGATCCTGCCGAGCACTGAATCGAGGCTGATGGCCTTGGTGGCCTTGTTGGGATTCCCCTGAATCTCGAGGATCTGTTCCTTGAGCTTGTGAGGATGGACGTTCGGAATGGGTGAGGTGTGAAAGGGGTTGGATTCAAGCTGGGCCAGGAAATCGTCGATCGTAAAATCGATCTGCGTGAACATGACCTCGGGAGCAGCCTTGGGTTGCTCGGGGTCGGTGATGTAGTGACCAAATTCAGGGGGCGCCATGTGACTCAGGACGATGGCGCTGAAGGGGCAGATTTCCTGGTAGGTGCGGATGAAACCGGATCTGTGGGTCCGTTCGTATGGCTTCTGTTCCAGGCGGAGAACCTGACCCGCCACCGAGGTGACGTAGAGATCCATGAAGGCGGAAAGATCGATGTGCTCGAGCACCCGGTAGGTCGCAATGAACTTGGTTCGCTTGGGCCGGCCCGCCGCATTGGGGACTACTTCCTTGAGCAGACGGTCGATGGGAAAGAAATCGTTGCGGAAGTTATCGTCGATCTGGGCGAAGATGACCTGGCCGTGGTAGTAGCGTGAACTGCCGACCGTGTAGTGCCTGCCAAATTCGCTTGGGGGGAGGTTGGAGGCCACCAGGGCGTAGTTCGGCCACATGATGACGTAGAGATGTTTTTCGATGGAATCGCTGATGCGGGTATTCTTTCCCTTCCGCGAGAGGTGTCAAGATTAGGGGAAGAGCGAGGGGTCGGGATCAGTTCGGCGGGCTCGCCTCGGGCGAGGATTGTGAAGCGGCGAGGGCGGCAACGGCCCAGGAAGTTCCGCAAACCGAAATGAACTGGTCCTTTCCATGCGGGAAGCCGGACTCGAAGTGCTTCTGGATCGCCTTGGAACGCGTCTTTACGAACCACGATCCATCATCCTGCTGAGTTTTCAGCAGAAATGCCACGCCGCGCTGGTAGGCGGAATCGCTGGTTGGGAGGCCGGACTCCTGCATCATCCATAACGCCTGGCCGGTAGCATAGGAGTCGCTCTCCATTTTCGGGAGTTGCGCCCAGCCGCCATCCTTGCGCTGCGAGCCCAGCACGGCTTTTCGCGCCGCGACAATCTGGGCGTCGTCGGCGTCGAGGAGATGGAGTCCCCAAAGACGGGAGTTTTCATCTTCCTGGCGATCCGGCTGGTAGGCAAGAAGCCAGGTCCTTGCGCTCTCCACGCTCTTCTCCACCCGTGTGTCCTGAGCCTCGGTCGCGAACTTTTGCAGGTAGTAAGCTGCAATCGTCACACTGGTGGCGGGCGAATCCTCGAGGGGTGGGCGAGTCTTGTTGGTGAAGAAGTTGCCGTCCTTCTTCTGCGTCTTGAGAAGATACTCTGCGATCGCTTCGGTGGTCTCGTCCGGTTTCCAGTCCGCGAGGTCGAGGGCCCAGGCGGCATAGCCCACCGTCATGCTGCGGCCTCCGATGCCGCCACCCTTGCGCAGCACCTTCACGCGCTCCTGGAAGGCCTCGTGAGTGAAGCGTGCTTGCTGTTGGAGGAGTGCTTCGTTGATTTTGAATCCGTGGTCGCGGGCGGTGGTCTGCGCAAGCATGGGCAGAGTTTGATGGTGGCAAGTGAAGCAGTTTTGCTGCTCCGCGAAATCGATCGTGCCTTTCTCAAGAACGCGCAGCCCCGTTGTCACCGCCTTGCGGACTTGAGCGGCCCGCGCTGACTGCGGCTCCCCGGAGAGAGACGAGATCGAGGTCGCCAGGAGGCCGAGGGCCACCGTGCGGATGCGGACATTCATGAGGTGAGGATAGACGGGTGGTATTTGAGAGGAAGGGGAATCCTGCGGCGGCAAGCTGCGCGTCTACGATTTCGAGATCGACTCGTCGAGGTTGAGGATGAGGGAACACACTGCGGCGTAGGCCGCGAGTTCGGCGGGGTCGAGGGCGGGGTTTGCCTTGTGTGCTCCTCCGCCCGCAAGGTAGGACTTGGCGGCACCGGGGTTGCTCTTGAACTCGTCGATGCGGTCGTTGAACTCGGCATGCAGAATGGACAGTTCCTCTTTGGAGGCCCGGCGGGAGGTCGAGAGACGGAAGGCGTAGGCGAGGCGCTCACGGGTGGTGGAGCCGCCTTCCTTGATCGTGCGCTCGGCAAGGACGCGGGCCGCTTCCACAAATTGCGGGTCATTGAGGAGCACGAGCGCCTGCAAGGGGGTGTTGGTTCTCTCGCGGCGCGTGCGGCAGGAGTTGCGGCCATCGGCGCCCAGAATGCGCATGTTGGCGGCGGGTATTTGCCGCTTCCAATAGGTGTAGAGGCTCCTGCGGTAGAGGTCATCGCCCGAGCCCAGTTTGAAGGAGGCGCCGGCGGCTCCGATCGCATTCCTGCCGAAGAGAACGGAGGGCTGATAGGGATTCACCCCGGGCCCGCCGCGCTTGTTGACGAGGAGACCGCTTACCGCCAGGGCATGGTCGCGAATGAATTCAGCTTGGAGGCGCTGGCGGGGTGCACGGGCGAGGAGGCGGTTGCCGGGATCGCGCTCAGCCAACGCCTTCGACTGCCTGCTGGACTGACGATAGGTGGCCGAGGTGACCATCTTGCGGAGGAGCGCTTTCACGTCCCAACCGGACTCCACAAAGTCGACCGCGAGGTAATCGAGCAGGGCCTGGTGGCTGGGGCGATTTCCCTGGGTGCCGAAGTCTTCGGAAGTGATCACAAGACCGGCGCCAAAAAGCATCTGCCAGTAGCGGTTGACGGCCACCCGGGCGGTGAGGGGATTGGCGGGATCAGTGATCCAGCGTGCGAGCCCGAGCCGGTTCTTCGGCAGCTCAGCGCTGGAGTTCATGATGCTGCCCGGCGGGGAAGGCTCGACCACCTCGCCCGGCTTGTCGTACTCGCCGCGCATGAGCAGGTGGGTGGTGCGCATCTTCCCTTCGTCGCTGGCAACCATGGTGATCACCGCAGACTTCTCGATCACGCCTTTCTCCTTGTTGAGGGCATCGCGCTTTGAGCGGACCTCCGTGAATCCCGGCCACGTTCCCCGGTAATGGGCAAGACGCTTGTCGCGTTCCTTGGGAAGCTTGGAGCGAGTGAGAGCGGTGGGATCGCTGGTGACGCGAACCTGCGCACGGTCACCGATGATGGTCAGCTTCAACTGTTCGCGCGCCGCGAATTGCGTGGGTTTTACCAGTCCGACGATCGCCGGTTCCTTCCCGGGGCCAACCTTGAGCTTGGTATTGCCGGTGAGCTTCAGTTCACGCTCCCTCCCACCGATCACATGGGCGCGAATCGACTCGACTACTCCGGCCTTCGAGTCGGCGATACCCAGGGCCACGACGGGTCCCTGGGTTGCGGTCAGCTCCAGGGTGATCTGGTAAGTCTGCCGGGATGACTCGGGTGCGGGAGCCTTGGGATTGAAGGTCAGGGTCGAGCGGAAGGGCGCATCTCCGATCTTGCTTTCCCTGGTGGGTTTGTGAGCGCTGTTGAGCACGTTCACCGAGACGTTGTCGAGGCGCTCCGGGCAGCAGTCGTTGCGGTTGGAGACGATGATGTAGTCGATGGGCATCTCCGCGCCGAGATCGACTTCCCACCAGGCGTCCTTCTCCTCATTGGTGCAGCAACACGATCCAAACGATCCGTTTGCGTTCCCGTCGATTGCCTTGGCGGCGGGCGCGTTGTAGCCGATGCTCGATTGCTTCGCCGTTCCGGTGCGAGCGACGTTGCGGCCGTTGGAGTAGATCTCGACTTCAGAGATCGTGATAAATCCACTTTTGCCGGGCGGCAGCGCGATCCTGACATAGCGCCCCCGCACCTTTGATTGCTCGTGGGACCTCTTCCTTCCGTCACCGGTCTTCCGCTCTTGGAGAGAGCTGGACACCAACTTCGGCTTCATCCACACCACCGGCTTATCGATCTTGGCGAGCCACTTTTCGAAGTCCGCAGTGAGGGCCGGCGGGGTCTCCTTGAGAGTCTTGTCCAAGGCGGCCAACTCCGTGCCAATCTCGGCGAGGCGCTTCTCCTTCTCCACGGCCAGCATCTTCAGGGTCGGAGCGGTGGCACCCTTGGTGTTGCCCTTGCCCACCAGGCTGTTGAAGAATCCCGCCATCTCGTAGTACTCGCGCTGAGTGATGGGATCGAACTTGTGGTCGTGGCACTGGGCGCACTCCATGGTCAGGCCGAGGAAGGCAGTGGAGGTGGTGTTGACGCGATCGATGAGGTACTTGATGCGGTAGTCTTCATCGATGATTCCGCCTTCGTTGGAGGTAGGGTTGTTGCGGAGAAAGCCCGTCGCGATTTTCTGTTGATTGGAAGCATTGGGGAGGAGGTCGCCGGCCACTTGCCAGGTAATGAACTGGTCATAGGGCAGGTTCTCGTTGAAGGCGGAGACGAGCCAGTCGCGCCAGGGGTAGATGCTGCGCGCGTGATCCTCGAAGAGGCCGTCGGTGTCGCCGTAGCGCGCCACGTCGAGCCACTCGAGGGCGAGGCGTTCGCCATAGGCGGGCGAAGCAAGGAGACGGTCCACCGCGCGTTGGTAGGCGTTCTCAGATTGATCACGGAGAAAGGCGTCGAGCTCCGCAATTGTGGGCGGCAGGCCGGTGAGGTCCAAGGTCACGCGGCGGAGCAGTTGGGCCCGATCGGCGGGCGGGGATGGTTTCAGTTCGTGATCGGTGAGGACCTCCAGGATGAAGGGATCGATCCCGTTGCGGGGCCAGGCATGATCGCGGGCCGGAGGAGGGACGGATTGAACGGGCGGGATGAAGGCCCAATGGAGCTCCCACTTCGCCCCTTCCGCGATCCACTGGCGGATGAGGGCAATTTCGTCCTTGGTGACCGTGAGGTTCGACTTCGGCGGTGGCATCACCTCGTCGGGATCCACATTGGTGAGCCGGTGGATGATGGCGCTCTGGTCGGGCTTGCCCGGAACGATGGGAATCACCCCTTCGCTGAGAACAGCCTTGGCGACTTCCTCGCGATCGAGCCGCAGGTCGGCCTTGCGCGCGGCCGAATCCGGACCGTGGCAGGAATAGCAGCGGTCGGCGAGGATGGGGCGAATGTCGTCGTTGAAGGAGACCGCGGAGGCGGCCGGAGTTGGTCCCAGGCACAGCAGCGGGATGACGAAGTGGAGAGGTCGTCTCATCACGCCAGGATCGGGTTGACGACCTTGCCGTGGACGTCGGTGAGCCGGAAGCGTCGGCCCTGGTGTTTGAAGGTGAGGCGCTCGTGATCGATGCCCATGAGGTGCATGATGGTAGCCTGCCAGTCGTGGACGTGGACGGGGTCCTTCACGATGTTGTATCCGAACTCGTCGGTCTCGCCGTAGGTCATGCCCGCCCGGATGCCCCCGCCGGCCATCCAGTAGGTAAAGCAACGCGGGTGGTGATCGCGTCCGTTGGCGGCCTCGCCCGCCCCGCCTTGTGAATAGGTGGTGCGCCCGAACTCACCGCCCCAGACCACCAGGGTTTCGTCGAGCATGCCCCGCTGCTTGAGATCGGTGACCAGTCCGGCGCAGGCCTGGTCGGTGTCATTGCACTGCTTGGGAAGGGCGCCGATGAGTCCGCCGTGCTGGTCCCAGCCACGGTGATAGAGTTGCACAAAGCGCACCCCGCGTTCCGCGAGGCGACGGGCGAGGAGGCAGTTGGCGGCGAATTTGCCGGGTTGCTGGCACTCGGGGCCGTAGAGATCGAGGATGGCCTTCGGTTCGTTGCTGATGTCGGTCGCTTCGGGGACCGACATCTGCATGCGGAAGGACATTTCGTACTGCGCGATGCGGGTGGCGATCTCGGGATCACCGAAGGCGTCGAGCTGCATCTTGTTGAGTGCTTCCATGCGCGCAATCATGCGCCGCCGCGCTTCCACGGTCTCGCCGGGTTGGCTGTTGAGGTAGAGGACCGGTGTCTTTCCGCCGCGGAGTTGCACTCCTTGATGAACGCTGGGGAGGAATCCGCTGCTCCACAGCTTGGTGTAGACCGGCTGGCTTCCGGGCCGACCGGTGCCATTGGAAATGAGGACACAGAAGGTGGGGAGGTTCTCATTGTCGGTGCCCAGTCCGTAGCTCATCCACGATCCCATGCTGGGCCGTCCCGGTTGTTGGTGGCCGGTCTGGAAGAAGGTCACCCCGGGGTCGTGGTTGATGGCCTCGGTGTGCATCGATTTCACGAAGCACAGATCGTCCGCGATCCTGGAGGTGTGCGGCAGCAACTCGCTGAACCAGGCCCGGCTCTCACCAAACTGGGTGAAATTCCATTTTGACCTGGCGACCGGGAAGGACTTCTGGCCCGAGGTCATCCCGGTCAGTCGCTGGGTCTTTTCGATGAAGCCCTCCTTGCTCCACGTTTTTGACTTGGGATCGAATTTCTTGAAGAGCTCCTTGCCGTGGTTCTCGGCAAGTTTGGGTTTGTATTCGAAGAGGTCCTGCTGGGAGGGAGCCCCGTTCATGAAGAGGAAGATGATACGCCTGGCCTTGGGCGCGAACTGCGAACCGCGCGCGGCGAGGCCGGCCGCGAAGGCCTCGGGGGCGAGGAGGGAGCCCAGGGCCAGCGATCCGATCCCGGCCGATCCGGTGCGCAGGAGTTGCCGCCGGGTGATAACGTGCTTCAGCCTGTCCAGTGACTCCCGCTCCATGCGGGACAGGATAGCGGGGTATCGGGCTGATTCAATCACCTGTTGGCCCGGCGACGCCCTGGTTCAGCTCGATCTCGATTTTCTCAAGGGACAACCCACGAAGCGGGGGAACCATCGCTGACAAAGACAAACTCCAGATGACCGTTTCGCCGATCGCGGCGGCGAGTGCTGTCGTGATGCCGCCTCGGTCAGATCGATGGCCGGTGAGCGCGCGAAGACGTGGGACAGTGCTCGGGGGATCAATTGCGATGGAGGGAGGTCGCGTCGAACTGAGCACGAAAAAACGGGGCTTCGATTTCTCGAAGCCCCGCTGGTAAAGAATTCGATCAGCTCAAGTCGGCTAGCGGCGGCGGCGGCGCAGGAGCAGGCCGAGGGTGCCAAGCCCGAGAAGTGCCAAGCCGCTGGGCTCCGGCACGGTAGTGATCACCAGATTGTCGATGAAGACGTCCTGATTGGCACCACCAACGCGGGCCGAGAAACCGAAGTTCCAAGCGTCGTTTCCGGTGTTCCCGCCAAGGTCGATGTCGACGAAGTCGGCGTTGGTATTGAGGCCGGTGGTGACAAAGGACACTGTGCCCGCGACGGCATCGTAGCTCGCGGTCATGGTCCCGCTCACTAGCTGGCCGTCGTTGAGAATGGATCCGTTGTTGAAAGCACCAAGGGCGTTCCCGATGTCCACCCCACCCACTCTTCCGGAAATGTTGACGCCCTGTTCGCCGTCAAAGTTCATCCAAGTGTCGATCTCAAAGGATATGTTGTTCGTCGACGCATAGCCTTCCTCGGCGTTTCCTCGCTCGCCCAAGGGGAAGTCACCGTAGTTGAAGGAGAAGCCGTCGGCCGGAGGGTTGCCACCAGGAGCATCATACATCTGGATGTCAGCCGACATCGACCAACCCTGCGAGGAGTTGGCCAGGGCGGGGATGGTAAAGCTGGCGAAGCCAAGGCCCTGGTTGTCGATGGTGAGTTGCAGGCGACCACCCTGAATGGAGGCGGAGACCCCATTGAAGACCGTGCCATCACCAAGATCAGTGGTGCCGTCGGCGTAGGCATCGAAATTATTAGCGTAGATTGCTGCGGACGCGGGGAGCGCCAAGCCGGCAAGGATGAGTGGAATTGTGGACAGTTTCATGGATGGCGGTTGGGTTTAGTTGGGTTTGAAGTTGAGTGAGTTGACGAAGTTGCGGTAAGCCCGTCAACATAAATTGCTACTCCGCAAAAAAAAATTGAACGCCCAAAATATTGTCGAACTGGAACAAATTTTGGTAATTATTACGGAAGTACAAATTGATTGGAAGAGATGACATTTTGTCACCCTTTTCGACTCACGGGGTGGGGCCCTGCGGTGGGGCAGCTACGCGGAACGGTTTTCCCTTTTGGTAAAGGGTCAAACGCTCCTTGAGGGCGGCGGCGAGCTGGGGATTTTGAGCCGTTCCGGGGAGGGCGAGGGCCCGGCCAGCGGTCGCGGCAGCCGCTTTGAAATCTCCCGTGGCGGCCTGGGCGGCGGCCAGGGTGTCGAGGATGTTGGGAATCTGACCTCCCGTCTCCTGGTTTATCTTGGTGACCATCTCCAGGGCTTCGGCGGGCTTCCGGATCCGCTCGTCGGGGTGAGTGGCCAGGAGCCAGGCCAGATTGTTGGCAGCGAAGCGATTGTCCGGCTGGAGGCGGAGGCCGGTCCGGAAGTGGGAAACGGCTCCTGCGGGGTTGGATGGGACAAGGAATGAGGCGAAATCAAAGTGAGTGAGGCCATCGTCCGGGTTCAACCGGAGGGCATTTTCGAAGTGACGCCGGGCCTTTTCAGGCTGACCGAGTCGGGCCTGGAGCAGGGCCATTTCGTGGTGAGCGACCGCGTCCCCGGGCTCCAGATGCAGGTAGGCCTGCAATTCCGCCCGCGCGTCCTTCCAGCGACTCTGGGCCAGGTGGAGGCTGGTCAACTCCTTGGCCGCTGGAGCGTAAGAGGGATCGAGACGGCGGGCCGCAGCGAGATAGTAGGCGGCGCCCTCGGGGTCGTTGTCGGCCCGGCGGGCGAGCCCGTAACGGAACTGGGTGGAAGCTTCGTGGGTCAGGCGGCTCATGGCCACCACCGGGTGAGTGATCATCGAGCCCGGAATTTGGGCCGAGCCCTGCACCCGTTGATCCAGGGAACCCCGGGAGTGGGGCAGATCGGCGATCAGTTGGTCCACCTCGAGAGGCCCCTTGTAGATCACCGCGATGTGTCCGTCGGGATCGATGAGAAAGCTGGTAGGTACGGGGAGCGGGCGATTGAGCCCCACGAGGTTGTCGTGGAATTCCTGGAAGGCGGCGAGAACGCGTTCGCTGGCCTTGGAAGAGGGGAAGGGAAACTTC
>JAYGGC010000100.1:0-28096 GCA_046581525.1 Roseibacillus sp.
GGCATTCAGAACGCGGAACACGGTCTTCGTGACGGCGACCCTTTCGAAATTGACCGCGCCTATGCCGCAGTGCTCACCTTCGTGAAGGGCCATATGAAGTGAGGCCAGGGAGGAGCGGTCGGGATCGGAGCCCAGGGAAAGTTCCAGTCTCCAGGTTCCAAATAACCTGCAAGCCCAGTTGAGTTTCCCCCAAAAAGGTGGACAGAGGGTCTCCAAATGAGAAAGGACTCTGAAAAATGTCAAACCGACCGAGACGATTTCGTCATTAGGACGAAGAATTCAAACGCAGGGCCGTCCAGCTTTGTCTGAAGGGCGAAAAGACCGTTGCTGAACTCGCTGAGGAATTGCCCAAGCCTCCAGACCAGCCGACTCCATAAGCGGTGCTGTCCTGATGTCCGAAGAGCATCTTGTCCTTCGCGAAGCGGCGGAGGATCGAGAACAGCTCCCGGGTTTCGACCGTGGCATTGGGGTCCAACCGAACAGAATGGTCAGGGCCAGCCGCGGAAGATCGATCATGAGGATTGTCAATGGCTTGCCATTGAACACCGGCGGGCATCCGGGGTCACCTGCCGATTTCGGAGCAAAGCTCAGGGCTTGGGCAGGCGCGGCGGGACGCGGGAGGGTGTCGACTCGAACTCGGGGATGCCTGGCTTCAACTTGCGGATCAGCTTGAGGATCTCCTTCTGCGCCCGCGCCATTTGCGGATCGCGCCCGGCCCGGTAATCCTGCGGTTTGATGTCGACCTCGATGTCGGGATCGGTCCCGTAATTCTCGACTCCCCAACCAACGTCCTCGAACCAGAACGAAAACTCCGGTTGGGTCGTGATGGTCCCGTCCACCAACGCGTGCCGGGGATAGATCCCGATCACTCCGCCCCAGGTGCGCTTCCCGATCAGCGGACCGAGGTTCATGAGCTTGAAGGCATGACTGAACATGTCGCCATCGGAACCGGCGTACTCGTTGGTGAGCGCCACCATCGGTCCCATCGGGGCATCTTCCGGGTAGGACATGGGCTGTCCCCACCGGCTCACATCATAGCCGATTCGCCGGCGCGCCAACTTTTCGAGGAGCAGTGAGGAAACATGTCCACCGCGGTTGTGACGAACGTCGATGATGAGCCCCGGCCGATCGACTTCGCTGCCGTAGTAGCGGTGGAACTCCGAGTAGCCCCAGGCCCCCATGTCCGGAATATGTAAGTATCCAACCTGATCGTCGGTCTGGTCGTGAACGGAGGCGCGATTCTGCTCCACCCAGTCGCGATAACGGAGCATCTCTTCGGAGGCGAGGGCATCCACCACCACGATTCGCGGCTTGTGGCGGCCCCTTCGGATCGTGAGATGAACCGCCTGCCCGGCTCGATCGACCAACCGCTCATAGGGGGAGACCGAGCCGTCAACCGGCCTTCCATCGATTGCGACGATGATGTCTCCTTCCACCACATCGAGTCCCGGCGCGGCCAGGGGAGAGGCTGCTCCGGCGTCCCATGAATCACCGCGCGGAATGCGCACGATGTGCCAGGCGTTTGCACGCAACTCGAGGTCCGCGCCGAGGCATCCCTGGAACCAATCCGGTTCGGGTTGGTAGTCACCCATGAACTCGTAGGCGTGCGAGGATCCGAGTTCACCCTGCATCTCCCACATCAGATCGGAGAACTCCGCGCGGGAAGCGACCCGGTCAATGAGGGGGAGGTAACGGTCGTGGATCGCGGTCCATTTGACGCCGGCCATGGAGGGGACCCAATACTGATCCCGCTGAAGTCGCCAGGCCTCGCGATACATCTGCCGCCACTCGTCCCCCGGGACCACTTCGATCTTGATGCGGTCGAGATCTACCAACCCTGATTCGCGCCCCACATAGTCCTCTCCCTTCTTGTCTTCTTCCTTCCAGGCGACCGGGACGACGCGCAATTCGTCGGCCGCGCGAATGGCGATGACCTGTCCGTTGGAGGAACATGAAAAACTGGTGATGCCGTCTGCGACGGTGACTACTTTCTCTTCCGCGAAATCGTAAGCCTCGAGAGTTCCGTTCGACGGATCCTCGAAGCCCCAGCCCTTGCCAAGGCTCCCTTCCACCGGAAATGACGAGAATAAGACGCGGCCCTTGGCGCCCTTCACATTGTCAAAACGTCCTTCCGGCACCGGGAAGGTGATGACGCGCTCCTCGATTCCCGCGAAGTCGATCTCCACCCGGGTGGGAGCGGCCTTCTTGGCCTTGCTTCCCTTATCCTTCTCGTCGCCCTCTTTCCCGGCAGGGTGATCGTCCGCAGCGCCCGGTGCCCGCGGTTTGCGTGTGGTCGGAGTGAAGGGATTGACGGCGTCCTTCTTGAGCGGAATGAGATGGGGTCGCGCGCCCTTGGGGAAGCCAAGATCGAAGTATAGGCTGTCGTAGACCGGATCAAAGGTGCGGTAGGAAATGAAGTAGAGATAGCGGCCTTCCGGATCGAAGGAAGGGTATCCATCCACGAAGTCCGGACGCGTCAACTGGTGCAACTTGCGGGTCGCCGTGTTGTAGACCTGCAGCGTCGCGTTGCGGCGAGCGACGAACATTCCGAAGGCCAACCAGCGACCGTCCGCCGACCAACTGAGTCCCACGATTCGCTGGTATGGGCTGTGCGCGATTTTCTTCACGGTCCCCGTTGCGAGATCCACCAGGAGCACCTCCTGCCGTTGGTTGGTGAGCGCCACCCGGTCCCGTCCGGCCGGGGCGGGTTGCAGTTGATCAGGGCGCCCGAGATCGGCCTCGATGCGGATCGCCTTTTGCGTTTCGTCCGCGTGAAACACCACCAGCGATTCCTCGCCGGCCTCATCACAGATTGCCACGATGCGCAGCCCATCCGGAAGCCAGGATGCAAGGCGATAGCGGGTCGACGATATGTTTCCGTGCCGAATCGGGGCACCTTCCCACAAGGGCATGGAGTAGGCGCCGCCGCGGATGGTGGCGACCAGCGAATGCCCTTCGGGATGCAGGGCAACGGTCTCCAAAAACGAGTCGGGAGAGATGAACCTTCGGTTGCGTTGACTGCGGGAGCTCGCAATCTTTAGGGGAATGAGCTTTGCCCGGCCAGTCTTGGGATCGAAGTGATGAAGATCAGCACCGGCGTGGTAGGCGATCTTCCGACCATCTGAGGAGGGAAAGCGCAGGTAGAATTTCTCTCCGTGGGTGTGGCGGGTAAGGCCGCGGCCGAACGGGGTGCAGGAGTAGAGATTGCCGGCGCCCTCGTGATCGGAGACGAAATAGATGCGGGAACCGATCCACATCGGGGAGGCCAGGTTTCCCTTGAGGGTGATGAGAGGCTCAAAGGTTCCCCGCCCCGCGCGATCGACCCACAAGGTCCCGGCCGTGCCCCCGCGATAGCGCTTCCAACGCGCGGGATCCGCCGAGTTGCGGCCGATCACCACCCCGGACCCGCCGGGTTGATGGGAAATTGCCCGCGCGGGTCCGACCTTGAGTGCGTTGGCTGGTCCGCCTTCTCTCGGCACGGAGTGAAGGTGCATCACGCCCACGAACGGTTGCTGCCAATCGGTCGAGACGATGACGCGCTTTCCATTCCGGCTCCACCCCACCACCTGGGTGTGTGCTCCCATGAAGGTAAGACGGGTGGGGGGGCCTCCCTCCGCGTCCATGACCCACGCTTCGGAATGACCTTCGTCGCGGCTGGTGAAGGCGATCTTCGAACCATCGAGGGAGAATACCGGAAAGCTGATCGTCCCGGGGTTGGCAGTGAGGCGCCGCGCTGCGCCGCCTTTGAGGGGGACCGTCCAGAGGTCGTCTTCGGTCACAAACACAACGGTGTCACCGTGGATGGTCGGGTGACGGTAATAACCAAGATCGGTGGACATGAGATTAGATGAGAGCGGGCGGGAAGCTATCAGGGCACTCGCGAGCTGGGAACATCTTTTCGAGCGCCCCTCCGGCTCGACAGGTGAGGGGGTTTAGACTATGATGCAGCACGTCGTATTGGGATCTGTCCACTGCGACTCTGAGCAGAGAGCAATGAAATTCAAAGGATGGCTTATGAAGACGGTGGTGCCCATGCTCCTGGTGAGCTTGGGGATCCAGATTTTATCTTGTGGGACGATCATGTATCCGGAGCGCAGGGGGCAGAGCGCCGGGAAGATCGACCCCGGCGTTGCGGTCCTCGATGGACTCGGGTTGCTCCTCTTCCTCATCCCGGGCGTCATCGCCTTTGCGGTGGATTTCAACAATGGAACGATCTATTTACCCGGGGGAAGCGCCTCCCTCGACGACGAGCTCGGCGAGCAGCAATTGGTTGCGATTTCCATCGGGACCGACGGGCTGACCGAGGAGAGCATTGAACTGGCCCTGCGCGAGCAACTTGGCAGTGAGGTGGACATCAGCGCCCCGGAGGTGCGGGTGATCCGGCTCGATATCCTGGATTCGGCCGAAACCACCGTTCCACTCAAATAGCCCTCGCAGGATGGGGCTGGAGATCGTCAGCGGTCACATCTTCGCTGAACAAATGAGATCCTTCCTCCACGGTTCCCTTCCGATCTTGCTGCGCGGCCTCGTCGAGCGCTTTCGCAGTGCCATGTATCCGGCGCGGAAGCAGGTAGCCTTGGATTCTCCCAAGAGCGATCACCTCGCGGTCCCGAACTGCCACCAGAAGTGCATTCCCGCCAAGCGTGTAGAGTTTCGTTTTCGCCGGGATCTGGACAACGAACACTGGCTCATCACCGAGAGTGGCGGCGATGCCGTCATTGAGATGGGTGAGGCTGGCCTTTGCGCAATCGATCGAGGAGCAGCAGACATGATCCTTGGAAAGGGCGACTGGGCGACGAGCTCGGGAGTGAACTCGCTCTGGTTCTGGGGGCATCCCCACTCCACAACAACGCGGCACAATTGAGTCCGGGCCAGATCCGGTAGGGTTGTTTAGCCTCTTCGTGGCACAGTATGCGCGCTCGGAGGATTGAGGAGGGGGAGGGACAGCGGCTGTTCCCTAAAGGCTCTCGACGGTGATCTTCTGAGAAATTTCGCTACCGCTTTCAGAGTCGGTGAGTGTGATCTCATGCCGTCCCGGAGTGAGGTGCGCCACGTCTCCTACGATGCGCAAGGTGGGACTGGCCCACCGGGCTCCGGTGGGCAGGTTGCTCAAGAGTTTGAGAAGGTGGCCGCCGCTCGGGAGTTCGGGATCGAGGAGATAGATGGCGGTTGGCATGGGAGAGACAATCTTCGGGGAGAGATCGAGCGGGCGTTCCTGCGCAAGGGCCAGCTCGGCGTGGCGATTGTTGTCAGCGCTCGTGAACCACTCGTGGAAGCGCTGGTCGATGATGGCGCGGTGGCGGGAGTCGTAGTCCTCTTCGCGCACCGGGAGAGGCAGGCGTTTCGCGAGGCAAAGTTCACGCTGGGCGAAGGGTTGTCCGGCCTGAACCTCGCCGAGGAAGCGGTGGCCGGTGCGGGAGTCGATGGTGATCCGGACCAAGCCCTCCGGCTGCACCGGCCAAGTTGCTTCGCGTTCCTCATGAAGCGCCAGCATGGTGCGTTGAAAAATGGGACCGGCCCCGCTCACTCCGGAGACGCCCCGCATGGGCGTGTTGTCGAAGTTGCCCACCCACACGCCGACGGTGAGGTCCCTGGTGAAGCCGATGCACCAGTTGTCGCGGAAGTCGGAAGAGGTGCCGGTCTTGACCGCGCACTGAAACGGGAGACGAAGGGCGGAGCGAACTCCGAAGGCCGCGGAGCGGGCGTTGTTATCGCTCAGGATATCGGCGATGAGGTAGGAGGCCTGTGGGGTGGGGACCGGAATTCCGTCTTCGCCACCTTTCGCCGAAACAAGTTGAGGATCGGGTGGGTGCCGAAGGAGCCGCGTGTCTTTGAATTTTCCGAGGCGAGCGAGAGTGGCGTAGGCGTTGGTGAGTTCGAGGAGAGTGACCTCGGCGTTGCCGATGGTGAGGCCCAGGCCGTACTCCGCGGCGGGTTTGGCAAGGGTGCTGATCCCAACCTTCCGGAGGAGGGCATGCAGTGGCGCGGGACCGCCGACCCGGTTGAGGGTGCGCATCGCGGAAACGTTGAGCGAGTTGGCGAGGGCATAGCGGATGGTGACCGGGCCGTAGTGCTTGTGGTCGTAGTTCTTGGGGAGGTCGAGTCCCTCCTCGGTGCGGTAGGGGGTGGGAATGTCGGCGATCATGCTTCCCGGGGAGAGCCCGCGTTGTTCGAAGGCGAGCACGTAGGTGAAGGGCTTGAGAGTGGAACCCGCCGATCGGGGGATGAGGGCACCATTGATCTGTCCGCCTCGTGGATCGGTGAAGTCTCCCGAGCCGACCATCGCAAGGACTTCTCCGCTCCCGTTGTCGAGGACGACGAGTGCGGCGTGTTGTGTGTTGGATTGTCTCAGGCGGGCAAGTTCTTCACGCACGATGGCGTTCACCGTGCGTTGCAGCGATCCGTCGATGGTGGTCTCGATGGTGGGGACATCGCCGGCCGAACTTCGCATCGCGGAGGCGAGATGGGGTGCGGTATCGGTCCGGCGGGTGCTGAAGAGCTGCAAGGGCTCCGCCTTGGCGGCGGCGATCGCGTCGGAATCGTAGTCCAGTTCGCTCGCCAGGCGGTCGAGGATCCAGTCGCGACGCTTCAAGGCAGATTTGGGATTGCGGAGCGGATTGTGCAGGCTGGGGGACTGCGGGAGTCCTGCGAGGAGCGCACTCTCTGCGAGGGAGAGGTCGCCCAGGGGCTTGCCAAAGTAAAAGCGGGCAGCCTCATGGCAGCCTTGCCGATGGTTCCCGTAGTCGAGGCGGTTGAAATAAGCGGTGAGAATCTCCTTCTTCGACCATTCGTATTCCAGGTGGCGCGCGGTCAGCGCTTCGCGAACCTTGGTGAGCACATTGCGCTTCGCGGCCGGCGAACTGATCTTCACCAGCTGCTGGGTGATGGTGGAGGCGCCGGAGACGACCCGACCTTCCTGGAGGAGGTCGCGGGTGGCGCGGGCAGTGGCGAGGTAGTCCATGCCATCGTGACTGAAGAAGCGCTTGTCTTCGGCGACGAGGGTGGCATCGAGCAGGGAGCGCGGCACATCTTCCAGGGAGACAGGCTGGTGCCGGAAGAGGTCCGGACGCGGAAAGTCGGCCAGGACCTCGCCATTGCGATCCAGCATCCGCGGGGAAGAGGGACGCGGCGCCACGAGGTCTTCGGGTAGTTCCAGGAAGTAGGGGGCCAAGGTCCACCCGATGAGCGCGATCGCCGCCGCGAAGTAACTGTAGCGTGCGAGCGTGCGCCGTCCGCTCTTCGCGACCCGACACACCCGGCCCCACGATGCAGCGCATGGCGGGAGAATTCGGGATCGGAAATGGAAGAACATCATCGGCTTGAACGGTTTGATTGTTAGCGCGCGGCGGTGTGCAGCGGGTTGGGAGTCTTGAAGGCGCGGCTCGATGACAGTGCGTAAAACTCGGGCTCATACATCGCCTCCACCTTGGCCGGGGGGGCAACTGCTGTCCCCGCCGAAGTAACGCGGGCGTGGTAGGACACCTTGTAAGAGCCGGAGCGCGGGATGTAGTTCACAAAGAACACCGCCCGGTCGTCCCGCAATTCCTGGTTCGAGATTCTCCAGCTGGTCGTCTTCTTCAGCCGACCGGCCTGGCTGCCAAATTCGGTGTTCACCGCTTCAAAGATGGAGGGCAGCGGATCGTCGATGACAAGGTAGCGCGTTCCATCGCGAGGCATGGTGATCTGCAATTCAATCTTCACGAGATCGCCCACTTCGGGTTGTTCCAGGAGCTCGGTGGAACCGTCGTCATTGACGCGGTGGTAGGTCCGCAGGATCTGCAGTCCGTTCTTCGAAACCGAGCGCTGCGGAGCGATCTTCGGCTTGGAAGCCAGGCTCACCCTGGCGAAGGCGCCTTGCGGAGCGGCCGCCAGCGCTTTCAGTCCCCCATGCAGTGGAATGCGCACCTGTGCGGAGGGGTTCTTGTCATCGAGCTTGATCTCGCGATTACCACCGTCGGTGGCGAAACTGATCACCGGCGGTGCGCTCTGGGTCTCTACTTTTCGGGCGTATTCGCCAAGCGCGAAGATGGTCCACGCGTTGGCCCAGGTGGTGTGCCAGTGGCCGGCGCGGCCTCGCTGCCGCAGGATGCGATCGATGGCCTTGTCGCACTCCGCGGACTTGGGCGTGACGGTGGAGAGGGCGAGGAGCCGGTAAGCGGCGCTCGGATGGTGATGGAGGAAGTGGCCGCCTCGTTGAGGGACGGAGCCCTTCTTCGCGAGGATCTGTTTGGCGGCTTCCGCGGCGTTGTCCGCTCCGGATTTGAAGACGGCGAGAGCGAGGAAATTCAGGGCGTTGGGCGAGAGGCGGTCGGTGTTTTCGAGGAGCTTGTTGTGGTATGCGACTTGTGGATCACCGGCGAGGGCGAGGGTGTAGCATCCACGACACGCGGTCTCGAGATCCCACCAGTCTTCTGTCTTGGCGATGCCGCGCAGCTGGGCCGCGAGATACTTGCGCAGCCCGGTCACCGAACTCTCCGGCACCGACGCGCCGGCTTCCCTGCAGAGCAGGAGGGCCATTCCTCCGTAGGCCGAAGCCCAATCGGTCGATTGGTTGCCGCCGGGCCAGTAGGCCAGCCCACCGTCGTCGCACTGCATGGAGAGAAGGCGATTCGCGCCGACCTGGATGTTCGCGCGGATCTCTTTCTCGGTCTTCCCGCGGAAGGCGGGGGCGACGTCGCGCAGGTTGAGCGCCGCGATCCACGGAATGGTGCTCGAGGTGGTCTGCTCAACGCAGCCGTAGGGGTACTTGAGGAGGAAATCGAGGGCGCCGCCCGCCTCAAGGAGGACCGAGCGACCAAACTCCAGTTCGAGTTCACCGCGTCCTTCGAGGAGCTCCTTGGAGAGCCCTTCCAACATGTCGCGCTGGGCGCTTGGATTCTCGAAGCGAATGAAGTGGGTCTCCCGCAGGAGCGGCATGGGATACTCGACCGCAAAGTTTGTCGCGACCGCGTCTGAGAGGCGCTTGGCGAGCGCGCCATTGAGAACCGCTCCATCGATGGAGAGCGGTTTGGCGCTCCATTGCCAGTCCACCTCGCCGGTATTGGCGAAGGTGAGATCGAAGGAAACGGTGGCGTCGCCGTCGGCCGGAATGGTGATCGTCTTGCTCTGGGTCTTCTCACTGCCTTCCACGAAGTTGGTGATGCTGCCCAACTTCAGCGAGATTTGCCAAGTGCCGGTGAAGGAGGTCGCGTTCTGGACGAGAACTTTCGGTTGCAGGCGGTCCCCCTCGTGCGCGAAGCGCGGAGTGGAGGGCTCGAGCATGAGAGGCTTGTTGACCACGAACTCGGAAGTCTCGCTGCCGAAGTGCGCCGGGCCCTGCTGCGCCACCGCGATCACGCGATAGCGCGTGAGGGTGTCGGGGGAATCAAACACAACCTGGAAGCGACCATCTGCGTCGGTGGCCAGGGCAGGAGCCCAGATGGCGCAGGGATCAAAGTCCTTCCGTAGGCGGGGAGGGTCGTTGCCATCGAGTTCTCCTCCCCCGCCGCCGATGAAGAATCCCTTGTTGAAGGTGTAGAGTTGGTCGGGATCTTCCGAGAGCACCTTGCCAAGCGAGGTGCCGGCCTTGGTGCGCAAGCTGCGCGGCGCGTAG
This sequence comes from Roseibacillus sp., assembly GCA_046581525.1. GTDB lineage: Bacteria > Verrucomicrobiota > Verrucomicrobiia > Verrucomicrobiales > Akkermansiaceae > Roseibacillus_B. Next base: position 9,593 of record JAYGGC010000100.1, read on the forward strand.
AAGTGGGCCAGGGGGTTTGGGTTTGCATAGCCGGCGACCGCGAGGGTGCCTTCATCCTCCGCATAGAGCGTCACCTCCGCACCCTTCACGGGGTTGCCCCGGGCATCGCGCACCAGGCCATCGATGGTGATTTCCTCGCCCGGACGATGGTAATCGCCTGGAATCTTCATCGCGATCTGCAGGCGTTCCTTCACGTTCTCGACAGAGAGTTCGCAGTAGCCGAGGCGCAAAATGGGCTCCTTGTGTTTGCGCAGGTTATCCTGCGAGCCCTTGATCAGGAGGACAGAGACGAAGGTATTCGGTGCGTCCTCGTCCGTGACGGGAATCTCGATCACCGGATTTTCCGCGGTGAGTTCGCGGATCATGTAGCGATGCACGCCCTCGCGTTCGAGGGTAACGAGGGCGGTGCCCTCGATGGGCGATTGCACGAGGATGCGCGCAGTCTCTCCGGGCTTGTAGCGCTTCTTCTCGGGAACAAGCTTGATGAGCATCCCATTCTCGTAGGCCCACGGATACTCCTTGGTACCGTAGACACGGTGAGTCACGGATGTGCGGAATTCCTTCCCGGCGCTGTCCGTGCCCGAGAAGGTGAGGATGTGTTTTCCGCTGTGCTCCGGTTCGAAGGGAACTGCAAGTCCACCGTTCCTGTTGTGCGCGGCCTCGATCGTGAGGGATCTCTCCTCTATAATCTCGAGCCGCCTCTCGTTGCGCACTGCAATCGTTCCGCTCGCGGTCTTGGTCTTGATTTGCTCATTGATTTCGCGCGCGATCTTGAGACTGACGGTCAGGGGCTCGGTGGCGGGTTCTCCATTCGAGGTAATTGCGATGGCCTTGACTTGGAAGTCGGCACCGACCCGCACAAGGCGATCGACGCGCGACACGCCGAGATAGACATTGGAGCTGTGAATGGTGGTCGCCGCGTCCCCGGAAAGCGTCTGGTTCCGCTGGTCGCGGATCTCACTGGTGACCGTGACGGTCCGCGGTGAGGGAAACTCGATCTCCTCGAGAGCAAACTCGATGCTTGCGAAGCCATCCTGATCGAGGGCTGTGGTGCCATTCTTGCTCTGGTAGGTGCGGCGGCGGGTGCTCTCGCCGTAGCCAAAGTAGTAGGACCAGTAGTAGGGGTCGTAGGTGCGGTGATCGCAGAAGAGGAAGTCGCGGAAGTCAGCGGGATAAAAGCCGGCTTCCCTGCTGCGGTAGAACCACTTCACGTTGGCATCCGCCACCGGTTGGCCCTGGAAATACCTGGCGGTCAGGTCGAGCTTGAGAGTATCCTTCTTGTCACCCTCGGCGAAGGTGGACTCGACCTCAAAGGCATTGCGGCGGAATTCCTGGACATTGATGTTGTGGGTAAAGCGTGCACTGCGGAGGTGGGCAGACCGCTTGCGCCAGTCATCCATCACGGTGGCCGCCGCGATTTCGTCGGGCCAGCGCACTTGCAGGCTGAAGAACCCGACGGTCTCGGCCGGCAATTGGAAGCTGTAGTCGAAGCTGCCCTGTCTGGAGAGGGTGACCTCCCGCTCAACCAGGACGCGGCTGGAGGAGTCGCGAATGACAAGTTCCGCGCCCTGGGTGGTGTCAAACACGCTGCGGTTGTTCTCGATCCGGCGCACGATTCCTTTCAGGTGCACCTGTTCCCCGGGCCGATAGAGCGTGCGGTCGGTGAAGAGAAGAACAGTGCGCTTGTTGGCAAGTTCGCGGTTCCACTCGGTGCGCACGGGGAAGCGCCACATCGACACGGTGGGCATGCTCTGGTCGAAGGTGACGATGAGCGAATCACCGCCGAGGGAGGCGCGCAGGTGGCGTTGGTCGCTTGCGCGGGGCAGCCGGGCTACCCCGGATTCGTTGGTCTGCGTCGTTTGCAGCGCGGCGGCATCTTCGCCGAACACGTCGAGCTGGACATCGGCCAGCGGCTGGCCGGTGTCACACGAGTAGGCGTAAATGAAGGCGGTGTCGTCGTTGAGCTTCCACGCCAGGCCGATGTCGGTGAGTTGCAGGAAGACCTGCGTTGTCTTATTCTTGTCGTAAGCGCTCTCCATTCCCTTCTTGGGAACTCCTTCGATTGAGACGAAGAGCAGCGAATTCGCCTTCCCTTCACCGAGAACCTCGTCCCACTTGATCTCAAGGGGGCGCGAGGTGTCGTGCTCGTTGTCGAGTTGGACGGCTCGATCATAGATCGGTTCGCCTGCCACCAGGGACCACGGGATGGTGTGGCGGTCCTTGAATCGGTCCCTGCCAGGCCCGTCTCCGCTGTAGTGGCGGTAGCCTTGGAAGGTGCGGATCGCGTCCTTGCCGGTGAGCCGCTTCACGCGGATGCGCACGGAAGCAATATTGGTGGTCTGGACCTTGTAGGTGCGACTTCCGATCGCGAGTTGAGCGGCTGCGTAGCTGGGCGTGGCGAGGATCGGCGCGATGTGCTTGAACTTCACCTTCTCACTCTTGGACTCGATCATGGCCAGCCCATCGGCGGCTGCAAACCCGCGCTTGACGGTGACTTTCCACTCCGAGCGGCCGGCAAAATCGCCCTTGATCGAGATCAGGCTGCGCTTTGCCTCGAGCTCCATGTTCTCCGGCACCGGCTCAATGGTGATGAACCCCTTGAGGTCCTCAATCTTCACATCCTCGGAGAGGGCCTTGGAGAGGCCGATGCTGATGTAGCGGGGAGAGTCGATTCGGGTGACGGCCTGGATGGAGGCAATTTCGAAGGGGCGGACCGATCCGATCCAGAGCTCGGTGGCCTTGCTGATTGGGGCGGCACCCGAGGCGTTGGTCAGACCCTTGGCAATTGCAAGCTTCCAGCTTTCGCCAACTGGGAGCGGGTGAACCGGGGTCACCGTGAGGGCGGATGGAATGGCAGTATTTGGATCGAGACCGTTGGTGTCCGGTGCGGTCCACGTTCCGAAGCGCTGCTTCCATGTCGGACCGAGCGCCCGGCGAATGCCCAAGTCGCCGTAGATCCCTCGGCGGACATTGGCGGCCACCCGGTTTCCCTCCTTGTCGACAAAGGAAAGGTTGGGGGAGGAGGCGGCAGGATCGACTTCGTCGTTGAACCGCACAAAGTATCTTGGCGTGCGCGGAGTTCCCCGCCAGTAGCCGTACTCATAGAGGAAGGGAGGGGTGTGCAAGGTGCGGAGCGTTCCGGTCGGGATCGATTTTCCGTCCCGATACTTGTGGCCCTTTGCGATCGAGAAAGTGAACTTCGTATCGATGGGAGGGACCGCCGAGCGCACAAACTCGGCCACGTTGGTCTCCGTCCACTTGAGATAGCCGGCCACTGGAGGATTGATATCGAGCAGGGTATTGGCGAAGGATTGCCCCACCTCGCTGTTCTCGATCACCGGCTTGTCGAAGGTGAGCTTGAAAGTGGTGTTCGGGGAGAAGCTGGAAGTGTCGATGTGGAGGGCCGGTTGGGCGCTGAGGGGCGCGATGGCCAGGAGAACGAATAGTCTGAGGAGCGTCTTCATTTTCGTGCGGGATTGGTCCGGGTTGCAGGGAATCCGATCGATAGGGCATATCATCTCTGGGAGACGGATGGTAGATTCAGGTTCGGTTTTCTCTTCTACGGACGAAGTGCTACTTTTCTAGCGGATACATTTCGGGAATTTGCTTGGTTTTTTTTGGGTCGTTTCTAAGAGGCCCGCCGCTGGTCCGTCATGAGAACAATGCGAGTTATTGCCATTCTGGGAATTTGGGCGTCGGTGGGAGCTGCCGAAACGCTTGTCATCCCGGAAACAGTGGTGACTGCAGGCCGGATCGAGGAGGAGAGCGCGGAGGTTTCCTACACAACAGTGAGCCTCAGTTCCGGGGATTTTCTCGAGGGGGGAGCCCGCACTTTGCCCGAGATTCTCGGGAATGTGCCGGGGATCATGGTTCAGAAGACCACCCACGGTCACGGCTCGCCGTTCATTCGCGGATTCACCGGCCGGCAGAATCTCCTGCTGGTGGATGGCATTCGGGTGAACAACTCCACCTTTCGCGCGGGACCGCTGCAGTATTGGAACACAGTCGATCCCTATGCCGTTGAGCAATTCGAGGTGGTGAAGGGGCAGGGATCGGTGCAGTTCGGATCCGATGCCTTTGGCGGGACGGTGAACACCATCACGCGCTCATCCGGATTTGCGGAGGAAGGGGAAGGCTGGTTCAGCCATGGTGCGGCTTACTATCGCTTTGACACGAACAGCGCCAGCCACGTCGGGCGCTTCGAGACCTCCTTCGGGCAGGGCGGGAAGTGGGGGATCTTACTCGGGGTGACCGCCAAGGACTACGGGGACATCCGCGACAGTGCCCTCGGGACGATGAAGAACACCGGCTATCCCGAACAGGATCTCGACCTGCGCTTTGACCTGGCGCTCAACGAGCAGACCACCCTGACGATCGCGCATCACCGTGTGAACCAGGACGACGTGTGGCGCTGGCACAGCACGGTGTTGAATCCAGGCTGGATGCACGATGGCCACCTCACCGCGCCGGGAACGGATCTCCGTCGGGTACTCGACCAGGAGCGCTCGCTGACTTATGCGCGACTGCAGGGCGAGACTCTCTCGGCGTGGGCGCGCGAGTGGGAAGCCACCGTTTCGTGGCAGAGCTCGCAGGATTCGGAAGATCGCATCCGGGCCGGAGGGCAGCGTGACCGCAAGGCGGCCGAGGTGGAGACCCTCGGGCTTTCTGCGCAGGCCACTGCCGATCCGGGATTCGGGGAGTTGCTCTATGGCGTGGATTATTATCACGATGACGTCGACACCCGAGGGTCCCGCAACGGAGTGCCGCGCCCGCAGAATCGTCCGGTGGCCGACGATGCCACCTACGATAGCCTCGGAGTTTTCGGGACTTGGAAGTTCACGCCGGTCGATCCGCTGGAGGTCACCGTGGGTGCACGATTCAGCTACGTGAAGGCCGCGTGGGATCGGTATCGCCCGGAAGGTGCGGCGGCGGACATGAGTGGCGAAAATGATTGGACCGATCTCTCGCTGAACCTGCGGGGATTGTATCACCTGACCGACAACCTGCAGGCCTACGGCGGGGTATCGCAGGGATTTCGCGCGCCGAATCTCGACGATCTGACCGGGACCCAGTTTGCGTTGAACGGTCTCGATTCGAAGGGCTCGCCGAATCTCGATCCGGAGGAGTTTGTGAGCGTCGAATTGGGGACCCGCTTCGAGAACGAGACCGTCACGGCTGGAGTGGCGGGATTCTATACGCGGCTCGACGAGGCGATCGTCCGCGTGCTCGACGCCGGGGGAGCGCTCGTGCCGGTGAATGCATCGGAGGGCTACCTCTACGGCTTCGAAGCGCAGGGCGAGTGGCGGTTCGCTCCGCAATGGGCATTGAGTGGGCAGGTCTGGTGGTTGGATGGGCAGGTCGAGTCACCTGCCACCCTCGGGGGAGTGACGAGGAAGGACACCATTCGGCGGGCGCCGCCGCCGCCAGCCTGAGGTGGACTTCGACTTCGGAACGATTCTGGGTGGAAGGGAGAGTGAAAGCCGTGGCTGAGGCAGACAACCTCTCGCAGCTTGAGAAGACGCCCGGCAATGACGACCAGCGGATTCCCGTGAATGGGACTCCCGGCTATCTCGTGCCCTCGCTCCATGGCGGATGGCAGGCGACCGAGAACCTGGCCCTGACGCTGGGACTGGAGAATCTCACCGATGAAGACTATCGCATTCACGGCTCGGGCGTGAACGAGCCCGGCTTCAATGCGATCATCGGGGTGAAGGCGGGGTGGTAGATTGAGGGAGTGACTTCGGACCTGCGGCGATTGATGGCTGCAGTCCAAATGAGGCCAAAATCGAAAGACGCCCCTTTTCGGACCCGTTTTCCACCCATGTTGCGCGCCATCTTCACGCTAGCCCTGCTCACTCTCCCCCTGACTGCTCAGGAAAAGCCCACCTTCGCCCTCGGCCCCGATTCCAACCGCCAGGAGGGTGTTCCCACCGGCAAGGTCACTCGTCACGAGTGGAGCAGCGAAGTGCTCAAGGGCACGATGCGGCAGTGGTATCTTTACGTGCCCGCCCAGTACGACGGCTCCAAGCCTGCGGCGGTGATGATCTTCCAGGATGGACATGCCTACGTGGGCGAGAAGGGCGATCTTCGCGTGCCCGTGGTCTTCGACAATCTCATTCACAAGGGAGTGATGCCCGTGACCATCGGGGTCTTCCTCAATCCGGGATGGTTCACGGACAAGATTGAGGGGACCCAGGGTTGGAAGAATCCCAGGAAGGTGAAGAGCAATCGTAGCGTGGAGTACGACACCTTGAGCGATGCCTACGTGACCTTTCTCGAGAAGGAGATCCTCGCTGAGGTCGCGAAGGAGTACAAGCTCACCGACGACCCGGAGATGCGCGCGATCTGCGGGATGAGCTCGGGAGGGATCTGTGCCTTCACAGCTGCGTGGGAGCGTCCGGATCTCTTCCGCAAGGTGGTCAGCCATATCGGAAGCTTCACCAACATTCGCGGGGGTCATGTCTACCCGGCGCTCATTCGAAAGACGGAGAACAAGCCGCTGCGGGTCTTCCTGCAGGACGGTTCCAATGACCTGGACAATGCGCACGGCAACTGGTGGCTGGGAAACCAGCAAATGGAAAAGTCACTGCAGTTCAAGAAGTACGATCACAAGACGGTCTGGGGCAAGGGCGGCCACAGTGGAAAACACGGCGGAGCGATTTTTCCGGATACGATGCGTTGGCTCTGGAGGGATTGGAAGGAAGCAGCGGGCAGCGAGTAGCGAGTGCAGGGAGCACAGTTGAAGCCGGTTCTTCGCCTTACCGCCCTCTGCGAACGCCGGATTCCGGGTCCGGATTGACATAACACCCCTCCCGTTTGGCGTAATGGAGCCACCGGAACTCGATGCCCATGCGCGCCTTCACTCTCCTGTTTCTTGGACTCACTCTCGGCGCGGCTCGCGCGGAGGTGAGCGAGGGAGAACGCCTCTACGTGGAGAAGATCCGCGCCCTGCTTTCGCAGAAGTGCATGGCTTGCCATGGCGACAAGCCGGGGAAGATCAAGGGCGAGTTCGGTATGCGGACGCGCGAGGGATTGTTGAAGGGCGGCGAATCGGAAGAGCCCGCCTTGGGTGGCGAATGACGAGGCCGTCGCCTCCAAGTGGGTCGCGGGGAAGGACGGGACGGTAACGGTGGTGACGAGTGGGGGGACAAGCGAAGACTGGACCAACCGGCGCTATGAGCCGGAAGACATTTGGGCCTACCAGCCGGTGGTGAAGCCGAGCGCCCTCACCGCATTCGATGCCCGGCAGATACAGTCCCTCGGTGACGGACCGCTGCGCAAGCGTCCCGAGAGAGTCTGGGGAACGATTCGAGCGACCAGCGCCGACAAGAAAAAGCAGATTGAGCGCCTTCATGCGGTGGTATCTTCGCCCGGCGCAGTGACGGTGAACCCTGTGCGCGGGCGTGGCCTCTTCGGTCAACGCTGCTCAGCCTGTCATACCCTGTGGGGAGAGGGAGGGCATGCCGGCCCCGACTTGACGGGCTCGGATCGACGCAACCTCGACTACCTGCTCGAGAACATCATCGATCCGAGTGCAAGCGTCCCGCAAAACTACCGGTTGACCGTTGTTGAACTCAAGGACGGGCAAATCCTCAGTGGATTCGTGGAAGAGGACTTGGGGAGCTTGCTTCGACTGCGCGCGCAGGATCGGGTGCATCATCTCAGCCGGGATCGCATCGTGAAGCGAAAGGCATTGAAGGCCTCACTCATGCCGGAAGGAATTCTCAACGGGCTGGGCGACGGGGAGGTGCGGGACCATTTCGCCTACTTGCGGGGGAGGGAGCAGGTGAAGTAGGGGCGACCTTTCGCAGCCGCAGCTACTGGCGCGGAAGGAACGCATGCGGGGGCGAACAACGGAATTACTCTTTCTCAGGTTTGGTCTCCTGATCTTCTTGCTTGAGCGGCGGCAGATCGACAGCGGGCGGGGGTTTCTCCGGCACTCTCTCGACCGCCGGTGCGTCGAATTGGAAATCCCGCGGTGCGGCTGCCTGGTCTGATCTGTAGGCCACGCCAACTACTACGAAACCAACGAGGGGGAGGAGCGGTTTGGCAAGGGCGAGAAGGAGGAGTTTCATCGTCGCAAGGTTTAGCGTTCCCTACTCTTCTGGTTGCCCCTCTTTTTTGGCCTCTTCAGGGGCGGCCGGCTCGGGCACGGCATTTTCGAGGCGTCGGGCCGGGACGATCTCCACCTTTAGTTCGGCTCCATCGCCAGCGTCGAAGGCCGCGGCAGCTTCACCGTGCTCTACCACGATGCCAGGCGCGGTCCAGTAGAATGTACCCGCAGCAGTGAGTCCGAGGAGCGGCTTTGCCAGGACGAGTAAAATGAGTTTCATGCCGAAACTAGTGCGGAGGGAGAGCGGCGAGTCGAGAGGTAATTGGCATCAGGGCGCCTCCTTGTCCTGAGCAACCTGCTCGGGATAATCCTTCCGGTAGCGCTCCAGCAAGGCGGGAACATCGTTTTTCACAATGTACATCTTTCCCCGGATCTTCCTGGTCTCCCCGGGCTTGAGTCCACCGACGCGAAAGTCGGAGTGGATACAGCGAATCACACCCTGGAAGAGTTCCTGGTAGGGCTCCCAGACGAGGGCGAGGATCAATTTGTCGTCGGCCGAAAAACAGCCAATGAGCCCGTTGCTGGGAACATCCTTGCTGAGTGGTCGCGGATTGACGTCGTCGCGGGGGACGTGATGTGGGCACCAGACCTGGCCGGGAATGTAGCGCGCCTGGAGGGCCCAGTTCTGCGTTGGCATGGTCGCGAGCTTGCCGTCGAGGAAGATGAAACTGCGCTTGATGTAAGCGTACTTGTCCTCAGTGGTGGAGGCCCCGGTGCCGCTGAACTCGCCGACTCGCACGCAGGGCTGGGCCCAGTGGGCGAGGGAGGCCTTGTCAGTCGGATTGTGGGCGACCAGTTGGAAGTCGATCTCGTCATCGTGGCAGGTGATCACGTGCTTCACGGTGACACCGTCCGTGAGAGTGCACACCAGTTCGATCCGGGTCTTTTCCTTGTTCGCCGAAACAAGTTCGGTCTTGTGGCCGATGACCGTGTCGTGCCAGTCGCGATCGGTGGAGCCGGGACGGCAGTATGCTTCCAGGTAATGGGTCTTCACCACCTTGCCGGGAAAGTCGCCGTAAATGTGCAGCATGTTCTTCTCCCACGTGCAGGTCAGCTTGGGAGCGGCTTGGGAGAGAGGCGACCCAAAGGCAAGGATCACGAAAAGCGAGGCCAAGCGCGTGGACATGATTCCATCCTGACGCGCTCCTGGCAGCCCGTCGATCACCTCCTAAGGGCGTTCTAACACGCTCATTATCAACGCATTTTCTACGCGATGACAAACCGGGGCGAAATTCCCCTTGCAAATGAGATTGAGTCTCAATAGCAACTCTTCAAGCCTTGAGGCCAGAATTTGACCGAGACCCTGCGACGAAATGAGATTGATCAAGAACCGAACGGCCCTCTGGGCGCTTGTCCTGATGGCCCTGTCACCGGCTGTGGGTGCGCTGACCCTGGAAGAATTGGCAGTGCGCATGGAGCGGCTGGAGAAGAAAGTGGAAGCCTACGAAAAGCGCTACGGTCCCCTGGACGAAGCGGAGCCGCCGGTGCGAGAGCCTGCGAGGGTGGCAGCCACCGTTGGGGCTGCGCCGAGTGGTTCGAAGGGAGGTCTCGTGCTGGAGGACGTCGAGTCGATCGACCGACTCTACAATTCTGGAGACACCACTTACCCCGGCAACAACTGGTGGGATCGCACGGCCTTTGGCGGCTACGGGGAAATGCATCTCAACTTGGTGAGCGGCGGAGACAACCAGATCGATTTTCATCGTTGGGTGCTCTTTCTCAATCACCGCTTCAATGATTCGATCACCCTATATAGCGAGCTTGAGCTCGAGCACTCGTTGTCGGGCGACGGCAAGAACGGTGAGGTTGAATTGGAGCAGGCCTACCTTGACTTCGCATTTGGGAAGGGACTGCATGCCAAGGCCGGTTTGTTCCTGCTGCCGGTCGGAATCCTGAACGAGACGCACGAGCCCAACACCTTCTTTGGCGTCGAGCGCAATCCGATCGAGAAGGAAATGATTCCGACCACCTGGTGGGAGGGCGGCCTCGCACTTTCGCAAAGCCTGGAGAATGGACTTTCCTGGGATCTCGCGGTGCACTCCGGCCTGAACGTGCCGACGACGGGAAACAACGCCTATCGCATCCGGAGCGGGCGGCAGAAGGTTTCGAATGCGCCCGCCAACGAGCCTGCCGCGACCGCGCGGGTGCGCTACACGGGTATTCCGGGCGTCGATGTCTCGGTCTTCGGAAACTATCAGAACGACATCACGCAAGGGGCGGGAACCGAAGCCAACTCTGCGATCATGGTGGGAGCTGCCGCCAACATTCAACGAGGTGGTTTTGGTCTCCGCGGATTGATTGCCGGTTGGAACATCGATGGCAACGCGGTGGCCGCCATGGGTCGGGATCAGCAGTGGGGATTCTATCTCGAGCCTTCCTACACCCTGCCCCTGGGGGACTCCAGCAAGGTGGGCTTCTTTGGACGTTGGAACTGGTATGAATATGCGCGCGGCGAGGTGGATCAGTATGACGCCGGGGTGAACTTCTGGCCGGTCGACAACGTGGTCTTCAAGGCCGACTATTCGCGCATCATCCCCGATGGCGGAAACGCAGAGGATGTGTTCAACCTCGGGGTCGGCTATAGCTTCTAACCAATGACCTTTCCCCGCACACACTCCCTCGTTTTCTGGTTGCTGGCCCTCACCTGCGCGGGACAGGCGGCCACCACGGTCTACCAGAAGCCTTCCGACTTTATCCGGGCCGCTTGTGGAGGATCGCTTCCGCCCACCCAGGCACTGGATCTCACCGCGGTTCACCAGGCGCGCATCAAGCGGTTGCTGGGACACAGCTACCGGCCCTCGCGGGTTCGCTACTGGACCTCGGGCAAGCGCATGGTGGTGATCCTCGATGAAATCGGCAAGACCCAGGCGATCACCACCGGCTTCGTGGTGAGCGGGGGACGGATCGAACAGGTCAAAGTGCTCACCTATCGTGAAAGCATCGGATCGGAAGTGCGCCGCACCTCGTTCACGAACCAGTTCAAGGGCGCGAGCTTGGAGGAGTCAGGTAAACTGAGCAAGCGGATCAACAACATCGCGGGCGCGACGCTCTCGGTCAGAGCGGTGACCGAGATGGCGCGCGTCGCGCTCTATCTCGAGCAGGTTTCGCCCGAAGTGAGATGAGCGAAGCGCAATCCAGGAAGAAGCTTCGATTTTGGGAGCCGCGTCGATGGCATCGTTACCTTGGGGCGGTCTTTGTAGTGCCCCTCCTGTGGTTGTGTGTGACCGGGCTCCTGCTGCAGCACCAGGATCGCCTGGGGCTCGATGTCAGGCAGGTGAAGTCGGGGTGGTTGCTGAAACGCTACGACCAGATTCCGAAGGGGGAGCCCCGGGTTGTGCAGGCGGGGCGATTCACGGTGGCCGAGTGGGGCGCCATCTTGTTCCTGGACGGCAGGGTCCTTGAAGAAAGCGGGACCCTGGTCGGCGTGGTGGCCAAGCCCGCTGAACTGGTGGTGGCTACCGAGAGGGAGGTTTTCGTCTATGACGCGCAGGGCGTCTACCTTGATCGCCTCGGGGAGGAGTCGTTGCCTGCGGTGCCGATCGCAAGGATCGGACTCGATCGTTCTGGTCGCGTTCTCCTTGAGGCGGGCGGGGGGCGGCACGCCTTGAGCGATGACTTTCTCGCGCACGAAGCGGTGGCGAGTGAGGGGCCGGTGAGTTGGAGCACACCGGCCAGCGGGAGGGAGGTTCGGGCTGACCTGCAGCGGGCCCTGGTGGAAGGGGCGGGCTTTACGTGGTCACGGGTCGTGACGGATCTTCATAGTGGCAGCCTCTTTGGAAAGGCCGGTCGTTTCCTGGTGGACCTGACCGGATTGGCGGTGATTGTTCTTACCCTCTTTGGCATTCGCCTCCTCTTCAAACGAACCTAGCTCTTGCCATGAAACGACGACGTTGCCTTTCCATCCTCGCGGGAGCCACCGCGGCTTCAATGAGCGGTTGTGTGCGTGGACGGGAGTCGGTGGTCACCAAGTGGGAGGGCGTGCTCTTCAATGCGCAGGTTGACCTGGCGATTCACGATCTCCCCGAGAAAGAGGCAAGGACCCTCATCTCACAGTGCGTGGCGGAGATGCAGAGACTGGAGCAGATCTTCTCGCTGTATGTTCCCGATTCGGTCTTGTGTGCGCTCAACCGGGAGGGACAGGTGGCGAATCCGCCTGCCGAGTTCGTCAGCCTGGTGAGCGACGCCCTCGAGGTGGCAGCCAAGTCAGGGGGTGCCTTCGATCCGACCGTGCAGCCCTACTGGGTGTGGCTGCGTGAGTCGGTGGAAGCGGGGGAGGTGATCGATGACGCGCAGCGGGTGCGTCAGTTGGCGAGAGTTGACTATCGGAAGGTCCACTGTGCGCAGGAAAAAGTGCGCTACGAGGATGCCGGGATGGCGATGACCCTGAACGGGATCGCACAGGGGTGGATCACTGATCGGGTGTGCGAGCTGTTGCGGGAAGCGGGAGCGAAGCATTGCCTGGTAAACCTGGGAGAGTTCCATGCCCTGGGCGCGCAGCCCTCCGGCAAAGACTGGCGGGTGGCGATTCGGGGAGCGGAGAAGGCGGAAGTTCGCCTGCGCGGCGACGCCTTGGCGGTATCCTGCGGTGCCGGGCTCTACTTTGGAACCGGAGGGGGAAACAATCACCTGATCAATCCGCGCACCGGAGGCTGCTCTGAAGATCGGCGCATCGTGGCGGTGACGGCCGCGGATGCCAGCACGGCTGATGCGCTTTCGACCGCTTGCGCGGTGTTGGGGGATGGTGAGGCGCAGGATCTTGTGAAGAAGTGGGAGGGCGCGAGGGTGAGGATTCTGCGGCCCGGAGCCGGATCTTGATGGAACTTTGTGGGTCTTGCTTTTGGGCGTTTGGAGGCTAGCATCCCGCCATGCGGAACATCTGCTTCATCTGTGCGGCTGCCCTGATCATTCTGGGCGGGGTGGGATACTTTGCGTGGGAGTCGATCGGGGCGTCGAAGCAAAGTGTTACGGCCGCGATTCCTGCCTTCGTGGGAATTCCGATGCTGATTGGAGGATTGATCTCGTTGAAGAACAACATGCTTGGCATCCACATCGCGGTGACCTTCTCGCTCCTGGGAGCATTGGCGGGACTGGGCCGGCTCATCCCGTCGGCTATCAAGGGCGATCTGGACGGTCCCGCGCCCAAGTTGGTAGCCGCCATGACGGTGATCTGCCTCGTCTTCACCGTGATGGCGGTGCGCTCCTTCAAGGCGGCGCGGAAGGTGCGGGAGGCAGGCTGATTCCTGGCAAGGGTGGTTCTACCAAGCATTCCTGCCGGGGGCGTGGCTACGCAAGGGGGCGACAGACTTTGGAGGAAAGGGCCAGGGATTTCATGATGGCTGCACTCGGTATGAGGTGAGATTGCGGGTTGAGGCCCAAGGAAAAACGCCGGCAGAGGAACTGCCGGCGTTGGTTGATCCAGGAGGGGTTGGGGTTCTTTAGTCCCTGCCCGAAAAGGCCATGAGGATGCGCAGCACATACCAGAAGAGGAGTGCGACGCTGGCGAACAGACCGAGCGCGGCGGCGACATACTGGGTCGTCCCGTAGTGGTGGATGATATTGCTGGTGCTGTAGAGGATGGAGATCGAGGCGAGGAGGATCATCGCTCCCGAGAACAAGAGCCCGAGGTTGAAGCCCATGAAGATGGAAGCCACGATGAGGCCCATCGCGACAAAGAAGCCCATCTTGAGAATCCCGCCCAGGAAGGAGAAATCCTTCTTGGTGGTGAAGGCGATCAGGGTCAGACCCCCGAAGAGTGCTCCCGTGATGATGGCAGCCTGGCCGATGATTTGAGGCTGATTGAGAAACTGGGGATGGGCCGCGATGAGGAGAAGGGGCAGGAAGATGATCGCTTCAGCCACGACGTAGATCCCGAGGCCGGCGTATTGCATTCCCATACTGGTGGAGCTCATGGCCCACTTGTTGGCGAGCCAGGAGACCACCATGAATCCGCCCAGGACGAAGAGCCAACTGAAGCGGCCCCCCATCATGGTCATCACGATCTTCTCGATGCCGGGGATTTGAAAGAGGAGGAACTCCAGCGCGACGAAGGCGGCGATCGCCCCTGCGAGGTGGGCGTAGGTCTTCCGGATGAAGGTGGCGCGTACGTCTACCGGCGCTTCGGCAACGACGTAGGGGTTCTGATAACTGTCGAACATGGTGTGTTTGTTGGTGATCGTTATTTGCTGGCAGAGTGTAGGACGCTGTTGCTGGGAGTGCAAGGGGCGCAGGAGGTGGAATAATCGCCGGAATTTGTAGCGCGGAGGCTCTTAGACTCCCGAGAGGCAAAGGCGTTGAAATTTTTTAAAATTCTGACGTTTACGTGCTTGGGCTGTCAGAGAAAGCAAAACACAGGGCCTCGGGGGCCCGGTTCCTTTTTGTATTACCCAGATGGTAGGGCTGTCACTGCTGTGCTAATGGGTGGCAAGGCTAGCGCCTGTTTTTGCCGGATTTGGACTGCCAGCCTTGCCACCCGCCCCATTGGAGAGAGCAGCTGCCAGAGGCACTTCGCAGTGCGAACTTGAGGGAAGTCTCCGATTCGGGGCTCAAATTCAGGGGAAGCTGTTCGCGCTGGTTGACCCACGCGGGAATTTTGGATTCGATGCCGGAGTTGACGGGACGGGCATCGATATTGGCGGGCTTGAATGCGGCGCAGGCGGAGGCGGTGGAGACGACGGAGGGTCCCGTTCTGATCCTGGCCGGCGCAGGCACGGGAAAGACGCGCACGGTGACCTTCCGCATGGCCAACCTGCTGGCGAAGGGAGTGGAGCCAGGAAACATCCTGGCGGTGACCTTTACAAACAAGGCGGCCTGTGAAATGCGGGAACGGGTGGGGAGACTCGTCCGCAGGAGCGCGGCGGACGAGATGACGGTGTGCACCTTTCACTCGCTCTGTGTGCGCATCCTTCGCGTGCATGCCGGGCGACTGGGTTACAACACGAACTTCAGCATCGCGGCCGGCAGTGATCGCGACGGCTTGGTAAAGCAGTTGATCGTGCAGCACGGCGGGTCCAGAGAGAAAATCCAGGCTTGGGATGTCCTGGGGGCGGTTTCGAACCACAAAAATGCGGGCCTGTCGCTGGGGGAAATTCCTGATGATCTGATTCGCACCGTGGCGATGTCCTACCAGCGAGAGCTTCGCGCGCGCAACGCCTTGGACTTTGATGACCTGTTGCTGCTCGCGGAACAGGCGATGCGCGAGTTTTCGGAGGTGAGGGAGTACTGGCGGAAGCGCTATCACTACGTGACGGTGGACGAGTTCCAGGACACCAACGGCCTGCAGATGGACCTCGTCATGCAGCTGGTGGGAGCGCCCTACAATATTTGTGTAGTGGGTGACGATGACCAGAGCATCTACGGTTGGCGGGGAGCACAGGTCACCAACATCCTGCAGTTTGAGCGCTTCTTCCCGAATCCGAAGGTGGTGTGCCTGGAGAACAACTATCGCAGCACGGAAGCGATTCTCGGGGTGGCGAACGAGCTCATCAAGAACAGTCCCACGCGCCATGAGAAGACCTTGCGCGCAACGATCAAGGGCGGCGAGAAGGTGGTCGTGATGGCTTTGCCTGGAGATGAGGAGGAGGCGCGGTGGGCCGCGAAGGAGATCAAGAAGGCGCGGATCAAGGAGGGGCACCGTTGGGAGGACTTCGCGATTCTCTTTCGCACCAACACCCACATCCGCAAGGTGGAGCAGGTCTTTCGGGAGGAGGAGATTCCTTACCGCCTGATTGGGGCACAGAGCTTTTTTGACCGCCGCGAGGTGCGGGATGTGCTGGCCTACCTGCAAGTCCTTGCCAATCCGACCGCGGATGTCGCTCTCCTGCGAATCCTGAACACTCCTCCGCGGGGAATCGGGGCCAACACCGCCATGCTGCTCCTGGAGCACTGCCGCGAACAAGGAGTGCAGGCCTGGGCGGCCATGAACGACGAGTCCTTCACGAGCCAGCTTTCGACCAAGGGAGCGGGCTCGGTGCGGGCTTTTGTGGAGCTGCTTGGAGAATATCGAGAGCGGGTGGAAGAGAACCGCAGGAAAGCAGGTGAGGTTTTGCAGAACCTCCTCACCGAGATGGACTACCTACCGTGGCTGGCGCGGTCGTGTCGCACCGATGAGGAGCGCGCACAGCGGCGGGAAGCGATTGGGGAGTTGGTGGTGGCCGTCGCGGATGCGATGAAGAAGGGGAAAACCCTCCAGCAGTTTCTCGATGATGCCGCCCTTGATGCCGAGCCGGAGGAGGAGGATCTTGAGCAAAAGACGGGGGTGACCCTGATCACCATGCACGCCTCCAAGGGCCTGGAGTTTCCCATCGTCTTCCTGATGGGCGTGGAGGAGGGCGTGCTGCCCCACCGGCGAAGTATCGAGGAGGGAAGCCGTGATGAAGAACGGCGCCTTCTCTATGTCGGAATCACGCGGGCGCAGCAAAGGCTCTACCTGAGCTACTGTGGCATGAGAAAGAAGTACGGCGAATTGGTGCGCTGTGAGCCCAGCTCATTCATGGCGGAACTTGGCGAGGAGTGGATCGTGGAGCGCGATTATTTGGAGGAAATGAATGCGGTGGCCGATGAGGATGACCTGGAGGACTTCCTCGGGAGCATGCGAGCGTTGTTGGAGTAGGGGACGGAAGGGGGGAGAAAGTGTCAGTATTCAGAGGGGAAGAGCTCGGAGGGGTGCCCGGGGTTGAAGGATTGGGCCAGGAGTCGAAGGGGTTCCGTCGAAAATTCGACGGGCCAATTTCCAGAGAAATCTCAGAGCCAGAAGTCGGGATCCAATCGCCGATCGAGGGCCCAAATTGGGAATTGCGACTTGGTGCTGAAGCCTATTTGGAGATTGGGAAGTGGAAATTTCGTTGGGCTGCCAAGGAGCAACCTTGACGTCGAGCGACGAAGGACGAGGACGAGCCTGAACCTAGCGCCATTCGGGCTAGTTGAGAACGAAGAGCTTTTTGACACCGAGGGCGACCGCCTTTCCGGCGATGCCGAGGGGGCCGGGAATGCGTTTGCGTTCGAGGGTGAGGGAAATGTGGGAGTAGCGGACCTGGCCTTTGAGGGTGCGGAGTTGGGACTCGAGGGAGTCGAGGCGGGTCTGCACGCGAGTGAGTTCCTTCTCGACCTCAAGGGCTTCCTTCACGTTCTTGGCTTGGGAAAGGAGGGTGCGGAGCCGGGCCCGCAAGGCGCGGAGGTTGGTCAACTCTGCCTCCAGGTCGATATACTCCCTGGTGAGGTCGTCCACGCTCACCCGCCGGAGGGTTTCTTTCCCAAGGCCCGCGAGTTCGTCGAGAGTGGTCTGGAGCGAGGAGGCCGGAACGCGGAGCCGAAGATCCGCTTCGTTGTCCCCGCGCACGGTGGAGGACTCAATGAAGCCCTTCTGGGAGTGGACGATGACCTTGGTCTCGAAGACAGCCACCTTCAGGTCGCGCACTTCGACGGACTGCGACCCGGTCCGGACAAGCTTGCGATCGATCTCGCCAGAGTTCGTGCCAAGCGCGCTTCCAGCCACCATTGATGGAGTGGGAGGAGCGGCGCCGAAGTCATGGCTGGCGCAGGAGGCGAGAGGAAGAAGAACGAGGACAGGCAGGAATCGCAGATTCATAGTGCTGGATTTCTAGCATAAGCAGTCAGGCTCGCAACGTTTAATTGCTAAATTTCCAGCATTTAGATTGATGGCGGCCCGGACCGGGAGGGAGAGGGTGGGCGGCATGAAAAAAGCCCGCCGGGTTGGGCGGGCCTTCTGGCTTCGCGTGGTCCCGCAAGGGGAGACTCAGCGGCGGTGGAGGAAGAGCGCAGTGGCCAGCAAGAGAAGGAAGGGCGGGGGAAGGTTCCGGGACGACCGGGAGATTCGTGATCCAGGGTGTTCCCTGGAAGACGAGAGGATCCGTGTCGAGAAATAAGGTGGGCGGGATAGGATCGGGAAAGGAGGGGGGGTATGTACCAGTTCTCACTGACGACCGTATTGAAGCCGCTGGAGGTCGCGACCGTGTTGCCATCGAAGATCTGAAGGCCGATCCGAAAACCGAAGTCGGAAGGGAGGGCGTCGGTGGCGAGCCACTCCACGAAGAAGGTAAAAATTCCGGTGGGTCCGGCAATGGGTGTCACCTCGGTGAGGATGTGAGCATTTGCGGAACCCAGCCCGCTGATTGCGGTAAAGGTGTCCCACTCTGATGCCCCAAACGAGGCTGCGGCGGTTGAACTGGTGACTCCATTGAAGTAACCGACCTGAATGAGGTCGCCCCCTTCGCCCGGATTTGCAGCGCCCATCAAGGGGGTCAATCCCGCATCCATAAAGACATTGCCGATGGACCAGATTCCAACGCCCGTATTGTCTTGAGCCCCAGCTGGCAGAACCAGCGCAGCCATCAGGACACAGGAAAGGAAAGATTTAGAGAACATCAGCAATTCTA
>JAYGGC010000111.1:0-12164 GCA_046581525.1 Roseibacillus sp.
TCTCCCCTCCTAACCTAGCGCCATTCCTGCTAGTGGAGCGGGCTCTCAGTTCTAGTTTTTGCCGTCTGCCATCGTGACTCGAAGGAAGGCGGACTCGTGATCTTTGAGCGATTTGGCGAGGCGGAAGACGATCTCGGTGGAGAAGGGATGGATCATGAGCTCGATTGTGCCCGGAGTGTCGACCCAGTTCTCGAGGTCGAAGGATGCTTCCGCGCGGATCCTTTCGGAGGAAGCCGCGCTTGGATTCAGGGGGAGGGTGCCCGTGAGGTAGCGCTCCCCATCGGGCTCCGTCGTGATGGTGATGTCGAGGTGGGAAACCTTGCCGGGATCACCAGGATCAGTTCCGGTGAAGTACTCCCAGCCATTCGATGTTCCGTCTGAATCCGTGTCTGCGAAAAAGGAGGGGACCGCATCGGTCGGGGCAAGTCCCAAGGACTGGCGGGTCCAGGATTCATAATCCAGGGTGATCCAGTCGGCCATCCAGTCTGTGCCGTCGGCCAAGGCTCCGAGAAGAAGGCCGGTGCTGGAGGAGGTGGCAGTGAGTGAGGTAAGGGGAACGGTCTGCCACTCCGCCTCGGCATCCTCGGCGGGGAGCGGAGAAGGTGCCCGCCCAGCTCCGAAGGCTCCCTCGAAATCGAGATTTCCGACCCCGTAAAATCCAAGGGGAAGGTGTGCACTGGACCGCTCGTGCACCTCGATCAGGTCAACCCCTTGCCAGAAGCTGGTGGCCGGGAAGGACACCACGGCCGGGTCAGGTTCAGCGGGATCGGTGAAGTCGATGAAGCTGAGGTTCGAACCGATCGTGATGAGGAGGTCATCTTTGATGCCCAGCCGGTAGACCGAACCTGATCGCGAGAGGGTTTGCAGGTTTTGGAAGGAGCCGTTGTTCTTCCACTCGTAAATGGAGAGTTCTGTGGTCACCTCCGCGGTGGAGTAGTCCGCCTTTCCGAGAACGAAGAAGCGATCCGCGAAGACCTTGGGACCGTAACGCCAGTCGGGAACGATGAGTTCCTCGATGAGAAACGCATCGACGCCATCAAAGGCGAGAGCTTGGACATGGAATTCGTTGATCCAGGTGCGGTCGGGATTTTCTACATAGCGCTGGCTGGAAGTGAAGAGAACGGTGCCGCGGGCCGGGGTGGCCAGGGCGTGCTCGAAGGTGCCCGGCAGTTTCACGAGGTCGCCCGTGCCTGGGTTCGCGGGATCGCTCAGGTCGAGGTGGCCGAGCCAGTGCCGGCTGATCCACTTGATGCTTCCATCGGGTTGCGCGATCGTATCGGTGGCTTGGAGACCGTGATAGAGCCTCGCTCCGAGGAGGCGAATCTCACCCTCGGGCCAACTGTCGTTGTCGGAGGTGAGATCAACCGCGGCGAGGATGGCAGGCTGTGTCTTGTCGGCAATGTCGACAGTGTAGACCCGGCCCGAGGTCGGAAACCAGGGGAAGAACATATCGCCGGCGACGGCCTGGTCCACCAGGGGCGAGGGCCCGAAGAAGAAGCGATTCTGCTCGGAAGGATACCACACCAGGGAACCATCCGGGAGGAGGGCGCCGCGGTAGTTGGCGCCGAATCCAATGCGAGTGGAGGGCTCATTGGAGGTCTTCGACACGCGGCCGACAATGATGGGCCGGTCGGGATCACCAAGATCGATCACGGTTGTGGTGAAGGAGTCGGAGTAGATCAGCTCCTCGCCGATCTGCTCGGAACTCATCTGGGTTTGCGCGACGAAGAGACAGTCGCCGTGCAGGAACGAACCGGTAACGCGTCCGCCGGGGAGCTCGATTGACTTGAGAAGTTCATCGGGGTCCGCAACCGGGCTGACGTGAAGCCGGGCGGGGGATTCGGGAGTGCCGTACCACCAATAACCGGGACCGCGTTCCAGTTGGATCAGGGTATCTCCCACCCGGTGGACAATGTCGGCGGGCCAGGCGAGGGTGAGCTCGGAGAGGAGGCGCGGGTTGTCGCGATCGGTGATATCGAGTGAGCGCAAGGAGCGGCCAGAGATCGAGACCACTGCGTCGCCGAGCACGCGGGCGCGCCGGGCTCTGAATTCGTGTTCGAAGTTGCCCCGCTTGATGAGTTCCTTGTCTCCCAGCTCCACCAACTGCACTCCGCTGGTCCACCCTTTGCCCGGCACCGATCCCTGGTAGGGAACGAGGAGGAGGCCATCGTCGGGGAAGAAGCCGAGCGCTTTTTCGTCCCAGTTCGCTTCGGTCCAGGACCAACCGTCCTCGGCGCCGATGAAGACACGGGAGGCGAGGGACGTGTTGGTGGGATCACTGACATCGAACCATGAGACCGCGATCTGCGAGCCCTCCACCCCGATTGAGATGAGGGTATCCTCGCCGAGGGGTGCAAGGTAGGTCGAGAAACCCGGGATCTCGAGTTCGCTCAAGATGCGGGGCCGCGCGGGCTGAGCGAGGTCGATCACGAAGAGGGGATCGATGCGGAAGAACGTGACGACGTAGAGAAGGTCGCCCACGAAGCGGGTGGCGGTGATCGATTCGTTGTTGGCAAACTTGAGGTCGCCGAGGCGGGGATTGGAGCCGCGGTAAAGATTGAAGGTCTCCACGCTGGCGTAGCGCCGGCGCGTGGCGATGCCGCGCCAGACCTGGCTCACCACGGTCAGGATCTCGCCCTTCAGGTTCATGTTGAACTTGTTGAGAACCTGGCCTGCGACCGGAAGGTGGTGTGTCACCCTGGGGGTGGCCGCCGGGTCCGAGATATCAATCACGTGGATCGTGGAAAGCGATTGCCGGCTGACCTGGTCATAGGCATTGGTGGAGACGAGGAGCGCCTTGGAGGTAGCCTGCACCTGGGCACCCCAGTAGTTGTATCGATCACTCGACAAGGTGAGTGGCGGTGATGCGACAGGGTTGTCGGGATCGTCCAGGTCAATCTTGGTGACTGCCAGTCCTGAGCGCCAGGCGACATGGACCGTGCCGTCCGCATCTGTGTTGGTCTCCTGCCAAGAATTGCGGGAGACGACGTAGAGGATGTTGCCGACGAGGCGGGATTCGAGGATGTAACCGGGTAGCGGGAAGCTGGCGCGCTGTTGGAGAACATGCGTCAGTTCGTGAGCCACGAGGTCGACCCTGCCGTTGCCGGTGCTCGAGTCGTAGGTCAGAAGAATGACGAGGTCCTCCTCGGGATGGAGATACATTTTCTCGCCGTAGGAATCCACGCGATGACTTGCAAGACGGGTCGGGGCCGCCGGATCGGAAACGTCGATGACCTGCAGCCCGCGGTACTGGTTGAAGAAGTAGAGGGTGCTGCCGCGCCATTTCCAGATGTCCGACTCTTCGACCGCGGGCTCTCCCTCGGCATCGACGACATCCCCTGCGAATTGTTCCGGTCCTGCGGTGGGTGAGGCGCGAACCAATCCCTCGGAGTCGGTGCCTTCGTGATCGGTGGCGCCCTGGTAGACGCGGTAGGGGAACGGGTCGGTCCAACTGGCGGTGACTTCGCAATTCTCCTCCGTGACGCCATCGGGAAGGCGGAGCTTGAGATAGCCTTCATTGCCCTCGAGGTGGGCCACCGTTTGAGTCTTCCAGGTGCCATCGTCCTTCCTGATGCGGAGGCGCACACGCCGCACTCCATCAGGCAGTTTCATGACCACCGCGCGATCAACGAGCTGGGACGCGAGGGGATCGAATTCTTCGTCGGCGCGAAGGGAGGTGCCGAGCAAGGTGGTCGCCAAGACCACCAAGGCGAGAAGGGTTGGGGACTTCATGACAGGGAGAGGGAGTTGGGCCCTGTTTTTAGGCCCTTCCCGGGTGGCAAAGCGAGGAAAAACTTGGGAGTTCGGCGCGCGCAGGGGGGGAATTTCAACACTCTACCACGTTGACTGCCAATCCCCCGCGCGAAGTCTCCTTGTATTTGGCCATCATATCGTGACCGGTGTCCCGCATCGTCTTGATGACCTTGTCGAGCGAGACGAAATGCGAGCCGTCACCGGCGCGGGCCAGCCGTGCTGCTTTGACCGCTCCCATCGCATTGCCCTCGATGCAGGGGATCTGCCCCAGGCCGCCGACCGGATCGCAGGTCAGTCCCAGGTTGTGTTCCATCCCGATCTCCGCCGCGTTCTCAACCTGTCTGGGAGTGCCTCCGAGGAATTCGACGAGCGTGCCGGCAGCCATCGAGCAGGCCACTCCAACTTCGCCCTGGCAGCGGTTCACGGCGCCGGAAGACCAAATCGGACTGCTCGTCGAAGCGAATCTCGCGGCCGTTTGGAAGTCGCGGGGTCCGGGTGGAGCGAACTTCCCGGAGCAAGGCAGGTATTCGGTCGACCTCAACCGACTCCGGCGGTTCCCCCAGAAATCCAAGGATGATGGCCTTGTCCGTTCCATGCCCTTTTCCGGTGGCGGCCAGGGAACCGTAAAGGTCGCAGCAGAGCCAGTGGCGACACGGGCATCCTTCAAACTCCGCACAAAGCGTGACGCCGCCCGCATCGGACCGATGGTGTGGGACGAGCAGGGACCGATCCCGATGGTGAATAGGTCGAGGATGGAGAAATGCATGGGAACTGCCAAGGACACCAAGAGGTATCACACTACCAACTTTGTTGGGAGTCGAGGATTCTTCAATGAGCATTATGAGCGCTTCCCGGTGCGCTCCCCGATCTTCCTGTTCGGCGCACTAGGGGCGTCTCTTGAGGAGGGTGTAATATAACTTGTCGCCCAGGAGCGGCTTTCCTTTCGAGGACTTCACTCCTGGCAGGCTCACGGTGTAAAGGTAGCCCTCCTTGAAGTCGTCGAATTTCACGACGCAAGTCTTGTCGTTCCTGGAGATTTCGGTGACCTCGCACGGCACTTCCTTCTCATCGATTTTCGGGGAACCGTAGGTGGCGTGATATTTGTAGGTGTGTCGTTTGACCTTCACCTTCTTGAGGCTCTCCCGGTCAAGGGCCTGCGTGAATCCGAGAGCGAACCCCTGAGGGATGAGTTTCACGCGGTCGATGGCGAGAAAGTCACGCTGATCTTTCTTCAGGCGCACGCGGGTGAGTCCGCTGGCGCCGGCCCACGAGAGATGGGTCTTTCCAATCCAGAGCGAGCCGTCCTTGGTGAAGGTCAGGCGGTGGTTTCCCCGTCCAAGGGCGCCGGTTCGGAGGAAGGGGATGGCAGCGCCCTGGGAAACGTCGCCCACCGCGTCGGGGAGAAAGCGAATCAGGTTGGCTTGGTTCATCTCGCCGATGAGCATCTGCTCGGCGAGGGGACCGAACATCCCCTTGGGAATCATGCGCGGTTCGGTGGGCGAGTTGGCGAGCTCGCCGTGAGGGAGCAGTCCCATCGCCGGCGTGCGCATCTTGTCGAGCTCGCCGAGCGGGACCTTGAGCGGCTCACGCGTCCAGCCCTCCTTCCAGACCAGGGAGGCGACGTGACCGTAGAAATGATCCTCGCGAACGTGGTGCACCTTGCTGGTGCCGATCCAGTCGCCTTGGTTGTCGGTGACGTAGAGCCTGCCCTCGGCGTCGAAGCCGAGACCTTCCGGGGAGCGGAAGCCACTTGCCCAAGGTTGGGAGACGCTGCCGTCGGGCGCGATCTTGATGACCCAGCCGCGATAGGGCACTCGCGAATACATGCGGCCCGCCCTGCCTTTGCTTTTGCGCCATTCCGGTCCGCCGTTGAGCATCTTGGAGCGTTCGAGGCCGATCCCGCTCCACTCACCGCGCACTTCAGCCCGCACCCCTGCGCCGTTGGAAGCGACGTTGAGCGAGACGTAGAGATTGCCCTCCTTGTCGCGGACCGGACCGAAGGCGAATTCGTGGTAGTTGCCGGTCATGCCGAAGCCGTCGAAGACGGTCTCGTAGAGATCGGCCACCCCGTCGCCGTCGGTGTCCTTGACGCGGGTGAGTTCCGGACGCTGCATGATCAGAAAGCTGGAGTCACTTTCCGCCAGCAGACCGAGGGGCTCGTGGAGTCCTTCCGCGAAGCGTGTCCACGTTTCAGCACCCGGATTGTAGATGAGAACTTCTCCACGGTGAAGGCACATCGCGAGGTTGCCATTCGGCATCGCGTCGATGCCACCGATTTGGGCATCGATGCCGGGCGGAGTCTTGATCTTTTCGATCGTGAAGGTGTCGGTCCACTGGTCGGCGCAGGCCAGGGCGGAAGCGAGAGCGAGAAGGAGAAATGAGCGCATCATGGTTTCGGGGTAAGGGTGACAGATCCGCGGCCATCCTTGTCGGTGCGAAGGGAGGTCTTGGAAACCGACATCTTCTCGGACGGTTTGAAGCGAAGTTGGATGGGCGAGGTTGCCCCCTTGATTTCGAAGGATCGGACCAGGCCATTGCCATCGGCAGTGGGCCGGATCGTCTCGGAAATCTCCCGGCCCTGCAGGCTCCACCGAAAGGTGGGCAAGCCCTCTTTCAGGGAGTAGCCAAGGAACTTTGGAGTTCGATGAGGGGAGGAACCGGTCGGGGTAACCGGGTTGCTCTCTTCGCGGAAGAGGACCTCGCCCTGGATCTTGGCGAAAGCGTTCCCGTTGCCTTTCCAGACCGCCCAGCCATCGATGAAATCGCCTTTCCAAATGTAGCGCAGGCGGCACTCCCCGGCATCCCAGCAGTAATGGAGTTCGTCATTGACCGCGACCGCGATGGCCGCGGGTCCCGCTTCCGGCATGAAGAGGCGTTGGACCTGGGGACGCTTGCGCATCGAGGTGGAAGCGTAGAAGGGATCCACCCCCTTGATCTTCACCTCCTGCAAGCCCTTGGAGGCCTCCAGGATGTGCGCGTGGATGAGCTTCAGGTTCGCCTCGCCCACATGTCCCATCGCAGGCATTTGAATCACGCCCTGGCGCTTTTGCTTCGGTTCCACGCACCAGGCGAGAAACTCGGCCTGCTTGTTGGCGTAGAGTTTGGTAACCTCGACCAGGGAGGGACCGACCAGTTGGCGATCAGGCATGTGGCAGGCCGAACAGTGGATTGTGAAGAGCGTCTTGCCGTCCTGGGCAGCGAGCGGCGTGGAGGCCAGCGCGGTTGCAAGGAGCGCGAAACACAGGGTCCGGATTTCAGACATGGAGGGACCCAAGACGGTTCCCGTTGATTAGCAAGTGGAAAGGCGAGCTCTCCCTCACGCCACACTCAGGACCATGAGCGCCGATTCCTCCACGAGTTCCCCGGAACGGGCCTCGAGAAGTTCCTGGTAGAGGCGTGCTTCCGGGCTGAGGACGGTGCAGTCGAAACCGTCGTACTCCACGGTGTGTCCACCACCCGCCGGGGCGAGGAGATAGTAGATGATCTCGCCGCCGTGTTCAGTTTCCACGAGCGCGCCGGGACCGATCGCTTCGGCCTCGTCGTAGATGGGCGGATCGAAGGCGTTGAAGAGGCGCACCGCTTCAGCGAGCTTGGCGGCTTGTTCGGCCTGGGCGCCGGCGAGGTAGCCCGCCTCGATTGCGCGCGTGTCATACTTGCCGTCGGACTTGGTTTCATCGCCGGTGGCATTCTCCTTCGCCTCGGCCGCGGCTGCCTTCATGACAGCGAGTTGAGCTTCGAGTTCAGTGCGAATCTGGTGAACGAGGGCGGGCTTGGACACGGGAGGAGCTTAGGATTACTGCAAAGGTGCGCAATGATCTAACCGAGCGGGAGAGCGAATCCGGAGGACTTGTGCTGCCGAGTGATCCTCTCGAAGATTGCTGTTGCCGGTTCCTGCCTGAACATTTTCGCATGACGGGCTGGGCTCAGCAACGCTCCCGCTTGTCAACCTGCCATTCTGGTCTGTCCTTCTTTCCGCTCTCCCAAAACTGTACCCTTGCGACGAGAGGGCTTAGATCGCAGGTAGTGGCTTGGTCTTCCCTTGAACAAGAGCAGCTCATGAAAAAAACCGATGCCCTTCGTTTTCTCCTTCTCCAGGTGAGGAACCCCGGTGACCCGATGGCACAACATGAGCACGAGTGTTTCGCACGGGCGCTCGGCTGCAGCACAGACCGGATCATTGTCCATGATCTCCTCCATACCATTCCCGCCCTCGAGCCGCTTGACCAGGTGGACATGGTCTTGCTCGGCGGAAGCGGCGATTACTCGGTTGCCGCCGGCGGGGAGGGGCTCGAAGGAGCACTTGAGATGATGCGGGAACTTTACGTGCGAGCTAAACCCACCTTCGCCTCCTGCTGGGGGTTTCAGGCCATGGCGCGCGCGATGGGTGGCGAGGTCGTGACCAACCTCGAAATGGCCGAGGTCGGGACGCACTGGCTGACGCTCACTACGGAGGGGACCAAGGACCCCGTGTTCGGATCACTGGGAGAGCGATTCTCGGCCCAAATGGGCCATCAGGATATCGTGGTGTCGCTGCCCGATGATGCCGTCCTGTTGGCATCATCAGAAAGGGTTCCCAACCAGGCCTTCCGCTTCCGCGATAAACCTATTTATTGCACCCAGTTCCACCCGGAGCTTACGCGCGATGGCTTGGTGGCCCGCGTCAGAAATTACCCGGAGTATGTGCAAAGAATTACCGGCCTGAACCTACCGGAGTTTATCGAGACAACGCGCGAAACACCGGAGGCCGAAGGGATCCTGCGACGGATCCTTGAGCTCTTCTCATCATGATCTGCCTTGCGTATTCACGTCGGGGAAGAATTGCACCTCCCTCTACTTCGGCTCTCGCTTGCCGTTCCCGGCTTCAAGGTAGAATATGTGATCGCATAAAGTGACGGACCGGAATGGGGAGGCATAAGAATTGCGGCCGCAACTGACCCGTTTCCAGCAGCTCTATTGGATGGCGATCAGGCTCTTGGTGGTTCGGAAGTAGAGTATCCCTTTGGAGATGGCGGGGGTGGCCAGACAGGGATCGCCCATCGGGTTGCTGGCGATGACTTTGAATTCGTTCCCGGCGGCCAGGACGTAGACCACTCCGTCCTCGGAAGCGCAATAGATCTTGCCGTCGGCGGCTACCAGCGAAGCGATGATCGCGGCGCTGAGCGGCAGTCGCTCGGCGTAGATTTTCTCTCCAGTGGTGGCGTTGAAAGAGCGGATGATGCTCGAAGAACCGAGGTAG
This sequence comes from Roseibacillus sp., assembly GCA_046581525.1. Lineage (GTDB taxonomy): Bacteria > Verrucomicrobiota > Verrucomicrobiia > Verrucomicrobiales > Akkermansiaceae > Roseibacillus_B. The sequence goes on from JAYGGC010000111.1 coordinate 8,990, forward strand.
ATGGAACCGCGATAAACGACGGGCGTCGACATGTAGGAGCCGCCCTTGAAAATGCTCCAGACCACTCCTTCATTCGACGGTGCCTTTTTGGAGGGGGTGATATCGCCACGCGCCTCGGGACGGACGACGTAAATGGGCGATAGTTTTCCGTGCGCGCTGGTGAGGTAGATCCAGCCGTTGGCGATGAAGGGAGTGGGGATGGGGTTGTCACCTCCGCCATGGATTTTCCAGAGTTCTTTGCCGGTCAGGAGGTCGTAGGAAACAATCCAGGGCCAGCCGTTGACGACGACATGAGTCTTTGCGGGCCCCTGGTGGATCAGCGGTGTTCCCCAGCTTCGTTCGGAGATATCCTTGCGTGAGACGCGCCAGAGTTCCCTGCCATCGGAGAGTCGGTGCATGGCGAGGAAAGGATTTGAAGGATCGTCGCAGGCGAGCGCGATGTGATTTCCGTGGATGGCGGGTGAACTGGCATAGCCCCATCCGATCCCATACTTGCTGATGTTGATGACGCCGAGATCGCGGCTCCACAGGAGATTGCCGTCGAGGTCGTAACAATAGAGTCCTTCCGAGCCGAAGAAGGCGACGAGGTGTTTGCCATCGACTGCCAGGCTGGTGTTGGCCTGGCTGGCTTTGACGTGGCGGGTGGCGCGGGGTTTTCCCTGGCGCGCGGTCTTGCGCCAGAGCTCCTTGCCGGTGGACTTGTCGTAGCAGAGGACGACCCAGCTGTGCTTGCCGGAGTCGTCTGCGGCGGTGGGGCGTCCGCCGGGGCCGAGTTTCAGGGAGGACTTGCCGTCTTCGGCGATGGCGGTGCAGAGGAAAATGCGGTCGCCCCAGACGACCGGGCTCGAGTGTCCGAGTCCGGGGACGGGAGTGCGCCAGAGGACGCCGCTGGTCTTTCCGGCAGCGGGATCCGCATTCCAGGTGGTGGGAAGGGGATATCCCTCGGCCACGCCGGTTGCGCCGGGGCCACGGAACGCGGGCCAGTTTTGGGATTTGGCTTCGGCGGCTGCGAGAGGGGTGAGGGCAAGTGTCACGCCGGCTGTGAGCAGAGCCACTGGTTTCAGAGGATTCATGGGAGCCTCCTATCGCTTGCGCGAAAGGTTGAGGTAGATGAGGTTTTGAGAGTTGGAATTGGCGACCGCGATGTCGGGGTAGCCGTCCTGATTGAGGTCTCCGACGGCGAGGTTGTGGGTGATCCCTGAAGCATCGCCAAAAAGCACTTCACGGAAGCGTTTGCCGTCGCCTTGGTTGAAGAAGACGGCATTGGCCCTGGCGGCGTTTCCCACGATGATGTCGGGGTGGCCGTCCTTGTCCATGTCGGCGATGGCGAGGGCGTAGGTCGGTCCATCGGCACGGCCGAAGTTGAAGCTTTCGCGGACGCCGCCCTTTCCATCGCCGAGGTAGACGGCGTTGGGCTGCCGGATGTTGCCGGTGACCCAGTCGAGATTGCCATCCCCGTCGAGATCGGCAACCGCGACGGCGCGTGTTTCGTCACGACCGGTCCCGAAGGGGATCCGCTGGGCGAAGCGCGCCTGACCGTCATTGAGGAGCACGACGTTCTGCTGGGCGTCGCGATTGGCGAGGACAAGGTCGGGGTGCCCGTCCTTGTTGAAGTCCGCCACCGCGACATCAATGGTGGAGTCAAGGGCGTTGCCGAAGGGCCGGGAGTCCGGGAAGTTGGCGGACCCGTCGTTGAAGTAGATGAGGTTTTGATGGCCGCGGGAATTGGCGAGGATATCGATGTCACCGTCACGATCGATATCGGCGAGGGTGAGGCTACGGATGCTGGAGGGCTTCCCGAAGGTGGCGTGGTGCTGGAAGTGTCCGTGGCTGTCGTTGAGAAAGATGGCGTTGGGTGCCATGTCGTTGCCGACCGCAATGTCGAGGTCACCGTCGTTGTCGAGGTCCGCTAGCTCGGTGGCGTATGAGGTCGCGGTGTCATGGCCGAGTCGGCGGGTGAGATTGAATCGGGCCCGGCCCTGGTTGAAGAAGATGAAGTTTTGTTGGGGCCAGTGTCGCCCGTTTGCAACCACCACATCGAGGTCACGATCACCATCAAGGTCGCCAATGCGTAGTGAGGCGGAAATGTTGTTTTCGGACCCGAGGCCGAGTCTGCTGTTGGTGACGAACCGCCTCTCCCCAACAGGCTCCGCAACCAGGCAAGGCACCAGGCTGAGCGCAAGAATGGAGGATCGAACCAGGGCTGTCATTTTCTCTTGGAGTGCCGCAGAGGAGTTCGATGTCCACCATTTCTTTCACCGGTTGTGGGGCGAATCGCTGCAGGTAGACCGGAACTGGGGCAGTCGGTCATTCCTTCGCCGCCGCGCCGATCTTCTTCAAACGGATGCGGTCCTTACCCACCCACTCGTCCCACGTATCGTCGTCATCGAGGTAGTGAATGTACCAGCGGTCCTTTTCAGTCTTGAGCACTTTCGCGTCGTACCAATCCCCGTGCCACTTGACGGTGCAGTCCGGCTTCATTCCGGCTGGTCGAGGGCGGTGCCTGCCGCGCATGCCCGGTTTCCGGGTCGAGGGGGCCAGGTCCACCTCGGCATACTGCTTCACAAGCTTGTCGGTGTAGTTGTAGAACTGCACCGAATATTCGTTCCCTTCGATGCCAACGATGCGTCCGTAGCTTCCCTTGGCCCGGACGTAGCTGCCGAGTTGATATTTGGCCTGGGGATTTTTCGTCAGGCGTCCACTGGTCTTGGCCAGGACGAGGGTGTCCTCGACACTGTTGACCTTGAACCCGTGCTTCTGGCCTTCCATGTGATGCATGGCTTCGCGAACCTCGGTGCGCAACGCGCCCAGCGTGATCAGGCCGTCGCCGTTTGTGTCGACGAGCGGGGCACCAGAGAGGGCATCGAGGAGGCTCTGGGTGAAGGTCCAGTTTCGAGTCGAATCGTTCGCGGTCGAGGCGGAGGTCAGACTGAAACTGGCGACCTTCCTGCTTGCCAGCCTGTCGACGACCACTTCCAGCCCGCCGGAGAAGCAGCAGTCGGCCCAGAAGAAGGCACGTTCTCCCTTGAACTCCGCTGCCACCGTGGTGGCCAGTTCATTGATGCTCCAGGCGGTGTCCTTGTCACGGGAACGGACGTCATAGTTGGCGAAGCAGTAGTCGTCCCCGTCTGCCCAGCCATGTCCCTGGTAATAGATGATCAGGGTCGAGTCCTTC
>JAYGGC010000157.1:0-24099 GCA_046581525.1 Roseibacillus sp.
TCTCCGCCTGATCGGTCGCGGACCGCTCCTCGTCGATTCCATCGTGGAACACCTCGTCAGCTGACTCGCTACTTGCCACCCGCTGCTCGCTACTGAAATCTCCTTCTGATGCTCGACCGCACCTACCCGCTCGCGCGCAAGCTCCTCTTCCGTCTCGATGCCGAGCGCGCCCACCACTGGTCCTTGGCAGGTCTGCGTTTCACGGAACGCTGCGGAATCCTGCAGGGCCTCGCGGGTGGAACCCCCGCCGCACCAGTCGAGTGCATGGGGCTCACGTTTCCCAATCCGGTGGGACTGGCGGCCGGCCTCGACAAGGAAGGCAACGCGATTGACGCCTTTGGGCGCCTCGGCTTTGGATTCATCGAGATCGGCACCATCACTCCGCAGCCCCAGTCCGGAAACCCCAAGCCGCGCCTCTTCCGCCTGCTCGACCACGAGGCCATCATCAATCGCATGGGTTTCAACAACCCGGGCATCCAGGACGGAGTCGAAAATGTGAGCACATCCAAGACCTTCCAAGGGGTGATTGGTTTCAACATCGGGAAAAACAAGGACACCCCCAACGAGAGCGCGATCGAGGACTACCTCGCGTGTCTGCGCGGCGCCTGGCCAGTGGCCGACTACATCGCAGTCAATCTGTCGTCGCCGAACACCCCGGGATTACGCGACCTGCAGTCCGCCGATGCCGCCGCCAGGCTTCTCGCCCGTCTTCAGCAGGAACGCGAAACGCTCACCGCGGAAACCGGCCGCAACGTTCCTCTCGCGCTGAAGGTTGCCCCCGACCTCGAGCAGGGTGACATCGTTGCGCTCAGCCGGGTCTTCCTCGATCAGGGGCTCGACGCCCTGATTGCCACCAACACCACCATCGCACGTGAAGCAGTGGCCGATCATCCCCTGCACGAGGAAGCGGGCGGACTCTCCGGAGCACCCCTCACGGCACCCTCCACCGAGGTGATCGCAGCATTCCACGCTGAACTGGGCGACAAGATTCCCATTATCGGCGTCGGTGGAATCATGTGCGCGGATGATGCGCGCGCGAAACTCAGGGCCGGGGCAACGCTGGTCCAACTCTACACCGGATTCATTTACCGGGGCCCCGCGCTCATCCACGATATTGTGAATAGCTTGGGGGGAATCCCGTCGTAAAGAAGAACCCTCACTTGATTCTTTCCATTGCCTCACGCGCCGGAATCAATTAAGTTGTCCAAGCAGTTGAACCAATTAAGGCAATCCCATGACAATCAAGATTCTGACCAGCCTGACCGCCTCCATCGCGCTTCTCTTCGCAAGTTGCGCAGCCGGACCGAACACCCAACGTGGAGCCCTTGGTGGCGCCGCAGCCGGAGCCATTGGTGGTGCCATCATTGGCAACAACGTCGGCGACGGCAATGCCGGACGCGGAGCCCTCATCGGTGGAGCCCTTGGTGCTGCCGGCGGTGCGGTCCTCGGCAACCAGGAAGACCGACGCCAAGGCTACGTAAGGTAAACGCCCATTGACATCTTCTTTACAAAGCAGCGGGAATTCCCGCTGCTTTTTCTTTCTCTGAGATTGTGTAGTGCCGTTACCCTCGACAGTTTGAACCACTCCATCAGATGCGATTCGTAGCCAGAGTTCTCGCCGCCAGCCTCTTCCTTGCAGGCCTTTCCGTTCTCCCCGCCAACGCGCAAGAGGTTGATCCCTTCCCGCCCGCAGGAGGTCGCGCGCCCACCAAGGTCGAGTTCTTCTCGGAGGTGCAGAGCGTGGCACTAGGCCAAGCCTTTACGGTGGCGGTCAAGCTGAGCCACCCCCCCGGCTGGCACTCCTACTTCATCAACACCGGCGGGGTGGGAATGATCTTCGATCCGGCCTGGACGCTCCCGGAAGGCTTCAAAGCCAAGCGCGTGGCATGGCCCATTCCACACATCGGCGAAACCGCGGAGCAGAACACCTACGGCTACGACGGCATCGTCTACCACCTCTTCCAGATCACTCCGCCGGCAGAGCTCGAGACCGGGGCGGAGGTTACGATCACCACTGCACCGACCTGGCAGATCTGCGATCTCAAGAATTGTGTGCCCGAACCCAACTTGTTTGGGGCAGGAAATCCCTACAGCATCAAGCTGGCGGTCGAGGCTGAAGCGAAGATCAATCCTGCCAGTGCAGATGCCATCAAGTCCGCCCGCGCCATGCTGCCCAAAGAATTGCCGGGCGCACTCACCGTCCAGGCGAGCAAAGACCTCAACAACATCATCCTCCTCCTCACGCCCGCCTCCGCAGTGGATGGAGACGAGATTCACTTCTTCGATTTTGACGCACAGATTGACGCCCAGGCCGAACCTGAAATCGAACGCACCGAAGAGGGTGTTCGTTGGACCATCAAGCGCAACAAGGACGCCAAGGTTGAGAATCCAGAGCGGTTGGCAGGCGTTCTCACCATCGGCCACGAAGGTTACGCCGTCGATGTGGAGTATGGCGAAGCCGCCGCCAAGCCGATCACCCTTGGCAAGCTCATGGCGATCCTGGGAGGGATGTTCATCGGGGGCATGATCCTGAATCTCATGCCCTGTGTCTTCCCCGTGATTGGTCTCAAGATCATGGGCTTCGTTCAACAGGCGGGCGAAGATCGCAAGACCATCTTTGTCCACGGCCTGATTTATGCGGGCGGCGTGATCCTGTCCTTCTGGGTTCTCTCCGGATTGCTCCTCGCCATCCGGGAAGGCGCGGTCGGAGCAGGCGGCCAGGATGTAAGCTGGGGATACCAGCTTCAAAACCCGTGGGTGGTTTGGGCCACCATGCTCGTCATGTTTGTCCTCGCTCTGAACATGTATGGCGTCTTTGAAATCGGAACTTCGGCCACCAGTGTCGGAAGCAATCTCACCCACAAGCAGGGCGTCGGGGGGTCCTTCTTTTCGGGAGTGCTCGCCACCGTGGTGGCCACCCCTTGCTCGGCGCCCTTCCTCGGTGTCGCGATCGGGCTGGCCTTCGGTCTTTCACCCTTCCTCTTCATGCTGGCCTTCACCTTCATGGCATTGGGCCTGGCCTTTCCCTATGTCCTGCTTTCGGCCTTTCCCAAGCTTGTGGAGAAGCTTCCGCGGCCGGGCGCCTGGATGGAGTCCTTCAAGCAAGCGATGTCATTCCTGCTTTTCGGCACCGCGGGCTTTCTCCTGTGGGTTTACGTCGCGCAAATTGAACTCGCCTCCATGTTGAACGTCGTGGTGGGACTTACTGCGATCGCAATCGGCCTTTGGATCTACGGCCGCTGGTGCACCATTGCCAGGGCGAAGCGAACGCGCCAGGTCGGCTTCGCGCTGGTCATCCTCTTCTCCGCCCTCGGATTCGCCGCCAGCAAGCCTCCGGCCAAGGGCTTGGAATGGCAGACCTGGACTCCCGAAGCGGTCGAGGCCGCCCTCGATGAGGGCCGGCCGGTCTACGTCGACTTCACCGCCGCCTGGTGTCTCACATGCCAAGTCAACAAAAGCCGGGCCTATCCACGCAAGGTCCAGAAGCTCTTCGATGAGCACAAGATCCTCGCGCTCAAGGCAGACTATACCAACTACGCGCCGGAGATCGCGAAAGCCATCAGTGAATTGGGCCGGAACGCGGTCCCGGTGAACGCGCTCTACGTCCCCGGCGAGGAGGAAGCCCACCTCACCAAGGAACTCTTCGGCGCAAAATACATGCGCGGCTTCCTCAAGGAGCACCTCGGCGAACCTCAGAGCGCAGAGGAACGGGAAGAGGTCGCAAAAAAGTAGACCCCCTCCGGGACTGGCAGGCGTGGTCGCCGGAGGTGCACGAGGAGCTACTGGACCAAGGGAAGCTGGTCCTGGCAGTGCACTACGCCGAATGGAGCCTGACATCCTCGCTGTGCGTTCGCACCGGCCCGCTCACCAACCCCTCAGCCAATCGGCTCATGAAGGAGGCAACCATTGTCCCGTTGTATACGGACCATACCAGTTTTTCTCACGAGGCACAGGAAGCTGTCCAGGCGGTGGGACGAATTGTTGTTCCGATGACTGCACTCTACTTTCCCGGGGAACGCCCAGCGCACCTTTTTCCTGAGCTGCTTCGCGAGCCGGATTTCTCCAAGGCACTCAAAGAAATCATCGCGCGGACCGAATAGACGATTGCTAATGCCCGCGCCCTCCCTTTCCTTTCGGACGATGTCGCAACCTCCGCCGCAGATCGTCCGGGACGATCCGTGGTTGACACCCTATGCCGCCAGGATCCGGGCGCGCATGAGCCGTCTCTCGAACGCCTTTGGCGACATTCGCGACCACCACGGTGGACTCGATGCCTTCACCGCCCTGCACCGGAAAACGGGAGTCAATTTTGATTCCGGCACGCGCACCTGGAGCGTGCGCGAATGGGCCCCCGCCGCCCGGGGGGTGAGCCTGATGGGCGACTTCAACTCATGGAACACGGAAAGCCATCCTCTCATCAGGGCCGGAGATGGCTACTGGTCGTTGGAGCTTTCGGAAGACGCGCTGGTTCACCGCCAACTGGTCAAACTCCACGTCGTGGGAGCGGACGGGTCCCGCTACGACCGCCTTCCGGCAACCATTCGCCGGACGGTTCAGGATGCCACCACCCATGGCTACGCAGGCCAGGTCTGGGAGCCCGCACCCTACCAGTGGCAGCACCCATTCGATCCTGCGACCATCGAGACTCCCTACATCTACGAATGCCACGTGGGCATGGCGGGCAACGAAGCCCGCGTCCATAGCTACCACGAGTTTGCTGATGAAGTGCTCCCACGGGTCGCAGCGGCGGGCTACAACACGGTCCAGTTGATGGCCGTTGCGGAGCATCCCTACTACGGATCCTTCGGCTACCACGTCTCCTCGTTCTTCGCTCCCTGCTCACGCTTTGGAACGCCAGAGGATCTCAAGCACCTGGTGGACACCGCGCACGGCCTTGGTCTCGCCGTCCTCATGGACGTGGTACACTCCCACGCCATCAAGAACTACCGCGAGGGACTCAACAATTTCGACGGCTCGGGCGGGCAGTACTTTCACGTCGGCGAACGGGGCGAACACGCCAGCTGGGATTCCAAGTGCTTCGACTACGGCAACATTGAGGTTCAACGATTTCTCCTCTCCAACCTGCGCTACTGGCTGGAAGAGTTTCACTTTGACGGGTTCCGCTTCGACGGCGTGACCTCCCTGCTCTACTGGCACCGGGGGCAGGCCACCTTCGACAACTACGAGCGCTATTTCGACGACGAGGTCGATGAGGATGCCCTTCTCTACCTGCAACTGGCCAACGTGGTGGTACAGGAGTATCGCCCGGGTGCGATCTCGATCGCGGAGGACATGTCCGGGCAACCCGGTCTCTGCCGCCCTCTCTCCGAAGGCGGAAGCGGGTTCACCCACCGCCTCGCGATGGGAATTCCCGACTACTGGATCAAGATTCTCAAGGAGCGCCGCGATGAGGAGTGGGACCTTGACGAGCTTTGGGGCGTGCTCACCAACCGCCGCTACGGAGAACCCAACATCGCCTATGCAGAGTCCCACGACCAGGCCCTCGTCGGGGACAAAACCATCGCCTTCCGGCTCATGGACAAGGAGATGTACTGGCACATGAAGCGGGGCGACAACAGTCCCGTGATCGAACGCGGAGTGGCCCTGCACAAGATGATCCGTCTGGTCACCCTGGTGCTCGGAGGTGAAGGATGGCTCAATTTCATGGGCAACGAGTTTGGTCATCCCGAATGGGTCGATTTTCCGCGGGTGGGCAACAACTGGTCGCATCAACATTGCCGGCGCCAGTGGCCGCTGGTTGACGACCAGGACCTGCGCTACAGCGAACTGGCCACTTTTGACCGGGACATGATTGCGCTGGCGCGCGCGAACAATCTGCTCGCCACCCCCAAGGCCCAGCGCCTTTACGTGCACAATGACGCGAAGGTCCTCATCGTGGAACGCGGCAACCTGATCTTCGCCTTCAACTTTTCCCACCTGCACTCGTACTCGGACTGCCGGTTTGAGGTTCCCAAAGGGGGCTGCTACCGCGTCGTTCTGGACTCAGACGCGAACGTGTTTGGCGGACATGGCCGGGTGGATCCTGGGATCACCCACCACACCCTCTGCAAGAACCCGAAGCTGCGACTCTATCTCCCGAGTCGCACTGCCCTCGTGCTCATCCGCGAGGAGACACCTTCGAGGGAGCAGAAACGAAGCCTGCAGCGAAATGGGCCGCCGCCCTCTGGGGCGCCATCCGGCAGCGACCGGCGATAGCCGCACCTTTTTCCAGCCAATTCACAGTGGCCGCGGTGGGACTCAAATTCCAAACATGCCCTGGCTGGAATGGCGCTAGGTTTGGGCTCGCCTTCGTCGCTCGGCGCCAAGGTTGGCCCTTGGCAGCTCAGCGGAATTTCCACTTCCCAATTTCCAAATGAGCTTCAGCAGCAAGTCCCAGTTCCCAAGTCGGATCTACCCGACCGCGATTGGATCCTGATTTCTGGCCTTGGGATTTATCTGGAAATTGGCCGGTCGAATTACGCCGGGAACCATGAGACTCCCGCGCAACCCCCCAGCGCCATTCCTGCTAGTAGTCCCGCCGGCAAAAAATGAAGGAGGCCAGGCCCACGACCGCCAGTTCGTAGAAGAGGGAGCTTCCAACATCCTTCCAAACCGGGTGGCGGCGATCAGCGCGCTCTTCGGCCTCCACCGCATGCTGTGGAGGGTCCTCTCCCGATTGCAGGAAGGAACCGAGCACACTCTTCCCCGCGAGCTGATCCGTCTCGCCTCCAATCCGAATGAGACGCCTCATTTGGTTGCCCGCCATCCGCGTCTTGGGAAGGGGCGTGCGCACCAGGTCGCAGAACCAGTGAAGCCCTACCATGACTTCTCCCGCATTGTCCTTGGGCTCTACCTCGTCAACCCCACCGTCGATCCAGTTCGGCTTCAATCCGGCCTGGGGAACCACATAGGCGAACTGATAGATGATATCTTCAGACCACTCGGCCATGACCGACACGCCCCAAATCAGGATGGCTGCGAGCAGACCAAATACCGTCGATCCGGACCATACCGAGACCAGGACGTGCATGGCATAGACCAGGCTGAAGACCAGCACGACCAACGGGACCGCCCAAAAAAGAGAGAAGCTCCATTCGCCAAAGCGAAACCCGAAAGCCAGGAAAACGATCACGGTGAAGGGAAAGACCTGGAGGAAGACAAAGAGGAGACTCCCAAGGTACTTTCCGACAAAGAGGGTGATTCGGCGGGGAGGTTTGGAGAGCGCAAGATCAATCGAACCCTGGGCCACGAACTCGGGGAAGATGGAGGCGCAGGAAATCAACGCCAACACCACTGCGATCAGCCCCAGCCAGAAGGGCACGATGGTGTTGGTGAAGAGGAGAAGGTAGAGCTCCTTGGATCGTTCGTCTCCGGCGCGGAGCATGTCATGCTCGATCGGCAACAAGCCAAAAAAGAGAGTGAGTCCCTTCTCGTTGAATCCGAGCGAGGCGTAGACCAGCGCGACCAATCCTGAGAGAGAGAGCACGATCCAGAAGAGCTTCTGCGAACGCAGCATGCGGAAGGAATCGAGAAAGAGGATGCCGAGGGTGTTCATGCCGCGTCCCCCTGTTCAGAAGCCGCAGACCCGGCCACGCTCTCGAGGAAGAGGTCCTCGAGCGATTGCTGGGCCTGCCTCACCGAGGTGATCACCACCCCGCCGGAGCGCAACTCATCGAGAACCGGCTGAACGGGCGCAGGATCCGCTCCCGGCACCACCACCCGCTGCGATTCCACCGCAAATCCCGCCTCGCGCAGCTTGCCCGCAAGTTCAGCGGGAATCGGCTCGGCGGTCAGAATTTCGAATCGCCGCGAACCCCGCGTGAGGTCGTCGAGTCTCCCCTGCTTCACCACCCGCCCCTCCTTGAGGATGACCACGGAGTCGCACACGGTCTCCAGTTCTCCCAGAAGATGGCTGTTGACGAAGACGGTGCGTCCCTCGTCGCGCAACTTGAGAAGGAGCTCGCGCATGTCACGTCGCCCGGCGGGGTCCACGCCGTCAGTGGGCTCATCGAGAAAGACCAGCTCCGGATCGTTCACCAGCGCCTGGGCAAATCCAATTCGCTGCACCATCCCTTTCGAGTAGGTCTCGATGAGGCGTTCGCGAGCGTCCGTCATCCCGACCAACTCGAGGAGCTCGGCGGTCCGCTCCCGCGCGCGTTGGCGGGGCACTCCGGACAAGGCGGCGGCATACTCGATGACTTGTTCACCGGTGAGGTAGGACGGAAAGCGGGCGTGCTCCGGAAGATATCCCACCCGCGCCAGGGTGGGCTTATGACCGATGGGCTGGCCCAACATCGAGCCCTGGCACTCGGTCGGCCGGATGATGGTGGTGAGGATCTTGACCAGCGTGCTTTTCCCCGCCCCGTTCGGTCCCAGCAATCCGAAGATGGAGTCCCGCGGCACCTCGATGGAAACGCCGCGCAGGGCCTCGACCTTCCCCTTGTAGATCTTGCGCACTTGCGTGAGATCGAGAATCGGTGCCTCCATGAACGAAGACTTCATAGGCGTGCATCGCCCGCTCCGCAAGCCGGGAGGGTTTCACCCGTGGTTTGACAGCGCGCCCGGCAATCCGCAATTTACCCGGGATGATGAGAAAGGCCCTCCCCTTTGCCTTGTGCGGCGTGATCTTCGCCTTCGCGGCTTCCTGCGTGGCGCCCGCCCCCTCGGTGGACCGGCAAGGAAATGTCTCCGTGCGGCCAGCCTCCCAGTCGATCCGGTCCCAGGGTCTGCAACTCTTTGAGGAGATCAAACGGAAGAAGACCATTTCGCACAATCCCACATACAACGGACAGCTGCAGCGGGTGGCGACCCGTCTGCAACGCGTGATTCAGCTCCCCGGGGCGAACTGGGAGTTCGTGGTGTTCCAGGACCGCACCCCCAATGCCTTTGCTCTTCCGGGAGGCAAGGTCGGCGTGCACACGGGCCTTTTCCAGATTGCGCAGACCGACGCCCAACTCGCCACCGTGGTCGCCCATGAGATCGCCCACGTCACCTCCAACCACGCGCAGGACCGTGTCAGCCAGCAGTCGGGCATCGCGCTCGGCGGAGTCCTGCTGGGAGCCGTGTTCGGCGGAGATCCCGCCACCCAGAAAACGATGGGGCAGCTCTACGGAATCGGCGCGCAGCTCGGAATCGGCCTGCCTTTTAGCCGGAACCAGGAGCTCGAGGCCGACCGTATCGGCATGATTTACATGGCCAAGGCGGGCTACCCTCCCCGGGAGGCCATCACCCTCTGGGAACGATTCGGGGCCCACAAAACTCGTCAGAAAGGCGAAGAGATGGAATTTCTGCGCACTCACCCCCTCTCATCCACGAGAATCCGGGCGCTCCAACAATTCCTTCCGGTTGCGCAACAACACTTAAAACGTTAACGTTCTCTTACCATGAAATCCGTTCCGCTATTGGCCGTCCTGAGTATCCTCGCGATCGGAGCAGCTTCCTGCGAGGAGAGCGACGCCAGGAAAACGAATGTCCCCAAGACCAAGATGAAGGAGAACGCGGTGGACGCCAAGGGCGTGCCAGAGGGCCACGAGACGATCACTCTCGGTGCAGGCTGCTTCTGGTGTGTGGAGGCAGTTTACCAGCAATTGGAAGGCGTTCACTCGGTCGTCTCGGGCTACATGGGCGGCTTTGTCCCGAACCCCACCTACGAACAGATTTGCCAGAAAAACACGGGGCACGTCGAGGTCGTGCAGGTGGTTTACGATCCCAAGAAAATCCCGGCCTCGGATGTCCTCGCCTGGTTCTGGGAACTTCACGATCCCACCAGTAAGGACAAGCAGGGCAACGATTCCGGCCCGCAGTACCGGTCCGCGATTTTCTACCACTCGGACGCCCAGAAGAAGACCGCGGAAGCCTCCCAGAAGGCGGCCCAGCCCATGTTCAAGAAGCCGATTGTCACAGAAATCCGCAAGGTAGAGAAATTCTACGTGGCCGAGGACTACCACCAGAATTTCTACTTCCTCAATCGAAAAAAGAACGGTTACTGCCGCTTTGTCATCGAGCCCAAGTTGCTGAAACTCAAGCTCAAGGACTAGATCTCACGCTCGCTGTCGGCCCCCGCTTGAGGGCCCTCATTTCGAGATCACCAGCAGGCATCGAGGCTCTCTGGCCTCGGGATCGTCGGGTGCGCCCTGTGAAATTTTGGGAGCGAATCCTGCTTGCATCCTCGAAAACGGTATTTAAGATTTCTTAAATGCCTGCCGGCTATGAATATCATCTCGATTACCGGGTAATCGACGCGGCGGCTTGGGACTATGTGTCCTTGGTCGATATGGAAACCTACCTTGAGGGAGCCTCTCTCCTGCCGAATGATTTGCGCGGAGCGGTCGAGTATCTCGACCTGAGTGAAACGCTCTCGGTACAAGTTAGCTATGTGGGAGCGTTACAACTCGCGCCTTGGTACGAACGACTCATCGATCGCGGGATTCGCGGCTCGGTGATCTACGCGCCGCATGAGGAGACCTATGAGATAGCAAACACGATCATCGCAACCTGCTCCATTGTGGGCGGGGGTTTGCCTGATGGCTACCGCCTCTCGCGAACATCGATCGCGTTGCGAAACGTGCACCACTTCCTAGATCAGGGTAGCACTGATGAGGTGGCCAGTGCGCGCGTCGCGTAGGACTCCGGGATCTCAAGCGGCGACACTGCGCGCAACGTGTTGATTCGGTCCACCCGGATCTGCAGGTCCGCCAGCGCGTTCATGAAATAGATGTAGGCGTCGTAAGGCGTGTCGTAGGGACTGAAGTAGCGATGCACCATGCCATCGGGACCTTCCTTGGTGCTCATGTAGTGGAAGTGGTCCGAGCTCTGCAGCTTCGACCAGGAATGAAGGAGACGAGCATCCCCTGTCTCCAGGACTCCCTGCTCGATCCCATGAACCTTGAGGGACGCTTCCTGCTGCATGACATTGCCGGTCCAGGCCGAGGGGTCCCGCTCACTGTCCGCCCACGAGGTGGGGCTGACGCAATCGTACTCCGAATCGGCATCAAAACGGGCAACCGCTTCACCCGGGGTGAGGAACTCCCCGCCACGTTCAAGAACCAAGGGTGCGAATTCCTCCCAGAAACGAAAGATTCCGGATTCTCGCCACTGGTGTTCCCCGATCGCCTCAAAGTCCATGAAGATGTTCAGCACCTGTCCGGTGAACCCATGGAGCAGCTCGCAGTAACGCGTGGCAGTGAGCGGGTACTCACTCCAGGTCTCATCGGAAAAGCGAAAAGCGAGATCGTCAGAGAGCATCGAGTTGCGCAGCAAGGTCTTGATTCCTTTCACCCCCGGCGCCTGCGCAAGGTAATTCACGGAGGAGTCCGGCCACACCCAGGGCACTCCCTCGGCGAGGATCCCGCGAAACCCCATCTCCTCGGCCGCGGTGGCAATGCGGTTGGAATACACCAATTCCGTATTGCGAAACACCTGCGGCTCCACCCCAAACACTTCACGGACCTTGGTGCGGTGCAGGGCGACCTGCCGGGTAAACTCCTGAGATGAGTAAAGCGAAGTGAGCGAGTGATAGTAGGTCTCCCCCAGGATCTCCACCGACCCGGTGGCCACCAAGTCGCGAAATGCCTCGAGGACGTCCGGCCGATAATCCTCCATCTGTTCCATCACCACGCCCGTCAGTGACAGCGCAAAGCGGAAGCGGCCCTCGGTCTTCTCAATGAGCTCGCGAAACAGCTTGGTGGCCGGCAGGTAGCACTTCTCGGCGACCTTGGAGAAGACCATTTCGTTGAGCCCATCGTTCTCATAGTAGCCGCGCTCGCCGACCTGGAAGAAATCGTATTCTGCGAGCCGGTAAGGCTGATGCACCTGGAAGTAGAGGCAGGGAGCGGGAGGTGGCGCCGGCGTTTTCATTTCACGAGAGGAGTTCCCGGTACACGTTGACCACCTTTCCAGCGGCGGCATCCCAAGTCGCAGCCTCGATATCGGCACTGGCCTGGGCCACCACCTTGTCGCGCAACTCGCGATCGCTGAGCAGGCTCACAATGTGCTTCGCCATCAGGTTGGTATCCCAGTAGTCCGCCTTCAGGGCGCCCTGCAACACCTCCGAGACCCCGGACTGCTTGGAGAGGACCGCCGGAATTCCAAACTGCGCCGCTTCGAGAGCGGAGAGTCCGAAGGGCTCGGAGACCGAAGGCATGCAGTAGACATCGGTCATCGAGAGCAGTTCGTTGACCTTCTCCTTGTTGAGGAATCCCGTGAAGTGGAACTTGCTCCCGAGCCCTTTGAAGGCCCCGGTCTCAATCAGCTGTCGCAGCTTGTCTCCGGTACCCGCCATCACAAATCGCACCACCGGGTGGCGCTCGATGACCTTGCTGGCGATTTCGAGAAAGAACTCGGGTCCCTTTTGGGCAGTGAGCCGGCCCAGGAAGAGCACGAGCTTCTCGGGAAATCTCCGGCGACTGCGAAATTCATTCACCGGCTCGGCCCCGTTGTGAATGGGTCGCACCTTGGCCCGCTCGATTCCGTAGTGACTCTCTACCACGCTGCCGGTGTAGTGACTCACCGGGATCACAAGATCGGCCTCCTCCATACCGTACTTCTCAAGGTCGTAGATCCAGCCTCGCGCATCGGCGCCGGCCCGATCGAATTGCGAAGCGTGCAGGTGGACTACCAGCGGTTTGCCGGTCGCTCTCTTCACTTCGACCCCTGCCAGGTAAGTCATCCAGTCGTGGGCATGGATGAGATCGAATTCGCGCTGCAACGCGACCTTGGCCGCGATCTTGGAAAACTCGATCACCTTTAAGCCGACGTCATCTCCATAGAGACTCCCGTTCCGGAACATTCCCAACTGCGCGGTGGAAGTTCGGGAAAACTCAATCCACTCCTTTGACCCAATCACCAATCCTTCCAGGACGCTCTCCTCATTGGAGTATGGATCGAGAGAAAGCGGGATGTACTCCACCTGCGCAAATGACTCATATTGGTAGCTCTTCTCCACGGCCACGAGATCGTCCAACGAGAGTTGATTCAACCCTCGCAATTCGAAGCCCTCGTAGTGCGCCTCGGGATCCGCTTTTGGCACGAGGACCTGAAGCTCGACCTGACTCGCCAGCGCTTTGGCCAAGCCATGACAGGCGACCCCCAGTCCGCCATTGATTACAGGCGGGAATTCCCAACCCAACATCAACACTCGCGTCCGCTTCATGACCGCTCTCCTTGTCCGAGTTCCAGCTTCACCCTTCGAGGCTGGAAAACAGATATGCCAGACATTTCAAAAAAAGAAACGCCCCGTTCGCCTTCCGCAGAGAGATTTTCAAACGTGTGAATAGGTGTTTCGCGGAACTCGACAATCGAGATGGACCACCTTCACCAATTGCGAACATCGTCCGAGGTTCCGTCCCTTCCATCCGGCCCCACCGACCACAAGTCAAAGGTGCCGTTGTGGTTCTCATGGGACCCGCTGCGGTAGCGCCACGGGTTTCCCCAAGGATCGACCAAGCGGGCTGGAATTCCCTGCTCGGAGTGCGCGACCATCTTGAGCGGATTGCCCATGGGATCGAGTTCCTTCAGGTAGACCGTTGCGCTCTTGTCCGGAGTGCCGTCCAGCTCGGTATCGTCTTCGGTAGCAGCCCGGCCGTCGGAGCCGACGCCGTCCCCGAAAAGCGCCACATAGACGATAAGACCGGAATAATCCGCCACATGGGGATATCCGCCGTTCTCGTCCGCGTAGTGATCCAGCGCATTGCTCAACAAGAGAAGCTGGGTGCTGGCCGTGCTCATCATGGATTGGGCCTTGGACCACCGGGCGAGACCCATTCCGACGAGGATGAGGGCAACCCCCGCAACCACCACCACGAGCAACTCCACAAGGGAAAGACCAGACCGACGACTTCGTCCTCCTCCGGCAGGCCGATTACCAATTTCGAATGTCATCGGCGGTGTCGTATTTCCCGTCCGGTCCCGCTGACCAAAGGTCAAAGTCGGGATTGTTGGCACCTGCTCCAGCCTGATAGCGCCATGGATTCCCAAACGCGTCGACGAGATTGCCGGGCCTCCCGTCCGAGGCCTGGGCAACCATCTTCAAGGAGTTTACATGGGGATCGAGTTCCGCGAGGAAGATGCGGGCTCCGGCGTCCGGAACGCAGTCGGCGTCCTCGTCATCCTTCGTGCCCGCCATCCCGTCTGGACCCACGCCATCGCCAAAGAGCATCTTGTAGACCACAAGACCGCTCTCGTCCCGGAGAGCCGGCACTTGCCCGGCAGCTGCAGTGTAGTCCTGCAACTTCATTTCGAGCAATTTGAGCTGGTTCTTTGTCTTCGAGGTGGCGGCGTTCGTGGTGGAAGTCCCGGAGAGGGACATGACCAGTCCCGCGAGCAGCACGATGACCACAATGACGACCAGGAGTTCGACGAGGGAGAATCCGAGACGGCGGACGAGCGGAACCTTCATGGTAGATCAGCCTACCAGGCTTCAGCTCGGAGATGCAATCACATTGTAAACACAAAACCCGGCAAGCTTTCGCTGACCGGGTTGCTGGAACTGAGAAGCAGATTCGGATCCTACCAGTTTCGAATGTCGTCTTCGGTGTTGTCCTTGCCATCCGGGCCCATGGACCAGAGGTCGAAGTCCGGATTATTGGGGCGAAACCGCGAACCAGACCGATAACGCCAGGAATTGCCCCAAGGATCGATCAGCTTGGTTGGCGTCGTGCTTCCCGAGCGTACTTCGAGCATCTTCTGCTTGTTGCTATTGGGATCCAATGCGGCGAGATAAATCCGGGCGCCTTCGTCGGGAACACCGTCAAGTCTGGTATCGTCGAGGGTGCCCGCGATGCCATCGGGTCCAATTCCGTCCCCGAAGAGCATGGTGTAGATGATCAAGCCGTTATTATCGCGCTTCCGGGGGTAGCCCCCGGTATCCTGGGCATACTCATCCAACTTGCTCCCAAGCAGGTGAAGTTGGGTCGTGGCCTTGGTTACCGCCGCCTTGCGCTGCACAAATCCTGAGACCCCGATGACGAGGCCGGAAAGAATGACGATGATGGACACCACCACGAGGAGTTCAACGAGTGTAAACCCTCGGATGTGATTGGTTTTCTGTCGGTTATAGGGATTATTCATCAGTTCAGGAGCACCTCGGTTACTTCTGCATCTGCTCGATAATCTTAATCAGAGGTAGGAACAATGCAAATACAATCGAGCCCACGACCAAGGCCAGGAAGACAATCATGACCGGTTCAATAACCGAGGTCAGGGCCGTCACCGCGTTATCCACCTCATCGTCATAAACATCCGCAATCTTGAGGAGCATTTCGGGCAGCTGACCGGTTTCCTCCCCGACGTCCACCATACTGATCACCATGGCGGGGAAGACCTTGCTGGCCTGGAGCGGTTGGACAATGGACTCCCCCTCCTTCACCGACTCGTGGACCTTTCCGATTGCGTCTGAGATCACCACGTTCCCTGCAGTCTCCCGTGTGATGTTGAGGGCCTGCAGGATGGGGACCCCGGAGGTCACCAGGGTTCCCAGGGTCCGGGAGAACCGGGCAATTGCACTCTTGCGCTGAACGTCCCCGAAGAAAGGGATCCTCAATTTCATGGTGTCGAGCACGCGGCGCCCGCTCTTGGTGCGACCCCACAGCTGGAAGACAAACCAGATCCCGACCGCGAGACCGAGAATCCAGACCGCATTGGGCAGAATAATGGTTCGCCTCATCATGAAGTCCGAGAATCCAAAGACGAACTGAGAGATCTTGGGCAGTTCGGCGCCTGACATATCCGCGAACATTTCCTTGAACTTCGGCACGATGAACAACATCAGGAAAGTCAGGATCGACACCGCGATGAACATCACGATGACGGGGTAGACCATGGCCGCCACGATCTTGTTCTTCAACTTGTGCGCCTTCTCCTGGTACTCCGCGAGACGAGTGAGGACCACTTCCAGGACACCCCCGAGTTCACCGGCCTTCACCATGTTCACGTAGAGCTTGTTGAAGATCCGCGGATGCTGGGCGAGACTCTCCGAGAAGGTCGAGCCACTCTGCACCGAGTCAGCGAGCGAGTTGATGGTCCCCCGCATCACTGGATTGGGCTCCTGCTTGGCGAGCACGGTGAGACCCCGCAGCAGCGGAAGTCCCGAATCAATCAGGGTGGCAAGCTGACGCGTGAAGATCATCAGGATCTTCGGCTTCACCCGGCCGCCGGTAGTCCCCTTGGCCTTTTTCTTGCCGCGTCCGCCTCCCTTGCCCTTCTTCCCGTCACCGAGCTTCCCCTTCCCTTCCTGGATGACTTGGGTCGGATAAAGCCCCTGGGTGCGCAGCTGCGCAACGGCATCGGCTTCGGATCCAGCCTGCACGGTTCCGGTGGTCTGCTCGCCTTTGGCGTCGAGTGCGATATACTGAAAGTTGGCCATGTGGTTCTTTGTCTAGTGTTATTCGGGTAGGAAAATCAAGCGGAGGGTGGCAAATCTGGCATTTCGAGGAGCTCGTTGACCTTTACCATTAGGTGTACTTGAGCACCTCCTCAATCGTTGTGATTCCGTCGTAGATGTTCCGCAGGCCATCTTCGCGCAGGGTCGTCATCCCCATCTCAATGGCCTTCTGCTTGATCACCACGGTAGGCGCACGGTCGGTGATCAGTTCCCGAATGGGGTCGGTAACATCGAGAAGTTCGAAGAGCCCGCGGCGTCCCCTCAGTCCGGAATCACCACAGGTATCGCACCCACGTCCGGTGAAGAAATTCTTTTCTCCCAGTTCGTGGGCCGACAGTCCGAGCTGATTGAGGATCATCTCGTTGGGCTCGTAGGGGGTCCTGCAATCCTTGCAGATGGTCCGGACCAGGCGCTGTGCGAGCACTCCCTCCAGGGAGGCCGCCACCAGGAAAGGCTCCGCTCCCATGTCGACCAGACGGGTGATCGCACCGGAGGCGTCGTTGGTGTGCAAGGTCGAGAGCACAAGGTGACCCGTGAGCGAGGCCTGGATCGCAATCTGGGCGGTCTCGAGGTCTCGAATCTCTCCCACCAGGATTTTGTCGGGGTCCTGCCGCAGGAAGGAGCGCAAAAGGCGCGCAAAGGTCAATCCGATCCCCTCGTTGACCGGAACTTGGATGATTCCGTCGATGTCATATTCGACCGGGTCCTCTGCGGTGAGGAGCTTGGTCTCGATCGTGTTGATCTCTTTCAGTGCGGCGTAGAGCGTCGTGGTTTTGCCTGCACCGGTGGGGCCCGTGACAATGAAAATTCCGTTCGGCTTTTTGATCGTCGCGCTCGTGTAGGCCTCCACGTGAGGCGGCAGGCCGAGGACGTCGAGGGAGAGATTCACGTTGGAACGGTCGAGGACACGCAACACGACGCTCTCGCCGTAAGCGGTGGGGAGCGAGGAGACCCGCAGGTCCACCTGCTGTTCGCCGATCTGCTTCACGATCCGTCCGTCCTGCGGAAGCCGGCGCTCGGCGATGTTCATGTTGGACATCACTTTCACGCGGGAAAGAATCGGGAGGGCGAGGTGAATGGGAGGGGGCGCCATCTCGTAGAGGGAGCCGTCCACCCGGTAGCGGATCTTGAAGTCCTTCTCAAAGGGCTCGAAGTGAATATCGGATGCACGCTCCTTGATGGCCTGGTAGATGACCAGGTCGACGTAGCGGACAATGGGGGCGGAGTTGGCTTCTTCCGCCAGCTCCTGTTCCGACAATTCTCCGCTGCCGCTCTCGAGCTCGCCGAGCAGTTCGGCCATCGCGGACCCTTCATTCGCGCCGCCGCCGTAGGCTTCATTGATCTTCTGCTCAATGACGTGATGGGGCGCGATGACCACCTTGATCTCCTTGCCCAGGGCAAAGCGCAGATCTTCCGCAATCTGCGGGTCCACCGGATCGAGCAGGGCGACCGTGATCCCCTCCGCGTCAAAGTTGATCGGCAGGGCCCCGTGCAGGCGCGCCATGGCAGCGGGAACGACCGCCAGCAGTTCTTCCGGCGGCGTGAAATCGGTCAGATCGACGAGCTCGGATCCAAGTTCCTGGGCGATAATCGGCCAGATGTCGTCCTTGGTTCCGACCACATCAAAGTCGGCCAGGATTTCTCCGATGTCTTTTCCACTGGCATCGATCTCGAGGAGCATGTCGTCTCCGAGCGAGTTGTCGATCAACCCGCGATTTACAAAAATGTCGATGACGTTGCGACTGTCCATGGGTTCGAGAATGTTTGGGGGTGGAATTAATCGGCGTCCGACATGGTCACCGCAATCACCTCCGCCGCGGAGGTGATGCCGGCGAGAACCTTACGAATGCCATCCTCGCGCAGGGTCCGCATTCCCAACTCCCGCGCCCGGCGGCGAAGTTGGGGGGTGCTCAGGTTCTCGTTGATAAGGTGACGCACTTCGTCATCCACCTTGAAGATTTCAAAAATGCCCTGGCGTCCGTGATGCCCGCCCTGCCGGCAATGATCACAGCCCACGGGGCCCATGATCGTGCTTTCAGCCATCTGCGAGCGATCGATCCGCAACATGCGCATCTCCGAGGCCGTCAGTTCAGCGGGACCCTTGCACTCCTTGCAGAGCGACCGCACCAGGCGCTGCGCCATGATGGCCCGCACTGCGGAGGCAATGAGGAATCGCTGCACTCCGATATCCGCCAGGCGCGCTACCGCACTGGGCGCATCGTTGGTGTGCAGGGTGGAGAACACCAAGTGACCGGTGAGCGAGGCATTGATCGCGATGTTGGCGGTCTCAACGTCCCGGATCTCGCCCACCATGATGATGTTCGGGGCCTGGCGAAGCATGGCCCGCAGGGCCGCCGCGAAGGTCATGCCGATATCGGCCTTGACCATCACCTGATTGATCCCCGCGAGCTGATACTCGATGGGATCCTCCACCGTGATGATCTTGCGGTCCGGCTTGTTGATGTAATTGAGGCAGGCGTAAAGCGTGGTCGTCTTTCCGGAACCAGTCGGGCCGGTCACCAGGATAATTCCGTCGGGTAGCCCCATGAGTTCGACCATGACCTGCTCGTCATCGGTAAAGAATCCCAGTTCGGGCAGTCCCAGCAGGAGCGACGACTTATCGAGAATACGCATCACGATACTCTCGCCGTGGTTGCTCGGCACCGTGGAAACACGAAGATCGACTTCCTTGCCTCCGATCCGCATCTGGATTCGTCCATCCTGCGGCATGCGCTTTTCGGCGATGCTCATCGTCCCGCTCATCACCTTCACGCGGGCCACGATCGCGGGCAGGAGACGCTTGGGGTGGTTGTCGACCTCGGCGAGGCGGCCGTCCACCCGGAAACGAATTCGCAAACTCGTCTCCAGCGGTTCGATATGAATGTCTGACGCTCGCATCTTGAAGGCATCCATCAACATGTTGGATACCATCTTGATGATGGGGGCGTCGTTGGCAGTGGCCTCCTCTTCACCCTCGTGGCCGATCACCGAGAATCCTTCGGCGGCATTCTCTTCCTCCGTTTCCACCCCGTAGTTCTCCCTGAGCGCCTTCGCGATGGCGGTCGGGGTGGCTGATACGAAATTCACCTCCCGCCCGATCACATGGGGCAGACTGTCGAGAATCTCAAAGTCCAGGGCGTCGGCCACCGCCACCGTCATGAAAGTCCCGTCATCAGTCAGCGGGACGGCGCGGAAGCGCTGTGCAACATCCACCTCCACCGCCTCAAATACGTCCGGCATGATAGGAACGTGGTTGATGTCGACGTAGTCAGTCCCGGCACTGGCCGCGATGGTCTGGGCGACTTGCTCCTCCGAGACGTCCCCCAGCGCGACGAGGAGGTCCACTACGCCCTGATTGGGCCCTAACCCTCCGCGGGCACTTTCAATCTCCTCGGGGGTGACGATGCCCCCCTCAACTAACAATTCGCTGAGATAGTCTTGGTTCGAATACACGTCTGGCAATCAGTGGGTGAGGCCCCGGGGAGCTAGAGGGAACTAACGAGGCGGGACGCAAGATGGTCAAGGTCCAGCACCTTGGCAATCCCGGATTTCTGGGCCTTCCCGCCCCTCAGAGTTCCTCAAAGACCTCTCCCACGAGGGCTTCCTGCAGTTCGGCCATCTCCTCCCGGCCGGATTCCGTAGTATCTTCGTACCCACAGAGATGTAGGAGCCCATGGACCAGGTAGAGGACCAGCTCCCGCTCAACGGAAGCGCCGTATTTCAAGGCGTGGCGCTCGGCGGTCTCCACGCTGATCAGAATCTCCCCCTCCTCCCCATAGGGAAATGAAATGACATCCGTGGGGTTCGGATCGCCCATGAATTCTCCATGCACCCGCCCGATTTCCGCGTCGTCGATGAGGGTCACCGACACTAACCCGGGAGGCTTAACCCTATCGAGGTAGCGTGCGACCAAAAGACGGAGGGCCTCTTCTCCACTGGCCGCCATGCGGGCGGCAAACTCCGCCGGAATCGCCCGCTTATCCTGTTGATTGCGGACCGAGATTCCGCTCGATGCCCCCCTTGGTTCCACGCTCAGGAGTCCCCTGCTGCTTTGCGGCGCTGCTTCTCAAGTTCTTCCACCGACACCACGTTCTTCGCCCTGCCGCCCGGGGTCGGCGGATCCCCCGCGCGCGCTCTCTCCTTTTCAGAGGCAACGGCTTCCTTCTCCTTCCTGGGATAGTCAATGCGGTTGTGCATCATGCTCCGCAGCGTCTTGCAAAAACTTTCGCGCGCCATCTTGAGATCGCTGATAGTCAGGCCACAGTCGTCGAGCTGGCCATCTTTAATGCGATTAAAAACGATGTCATCAACAAGTGCCCGAATCTTCTGCGGGGTTGGTTTCTGCAGGCTGCGCGATGCACTCTCGATCGCGTCGGCCAGCGAGATGATCCCGCTTTCCTTCGTGCAGGGACACGGTCCAGGATAGCGGAAATTCTTCTCGTCCACCTCCGGAAGGTCCTCGGGATTCTCCAGGCCCTCGTCTACCTTTTCCTCCTCGTTCCTCCGTTGCTCCTGCCCCTTGCGATAGAAATAGAAGACCAGGGAGTCGCCATGATGCTCGCGGATCACGTCGATGATTCGCGGGTTGAGCCTGCTCTTGATGGCCATGTCCACTCCGTCCTTCACGTGCGCGATGATCACCAGGGCACTCATGGTCGGGGTCAGGGCGTCGTGCGGGTTGTTTTGGCCCTGGTTCTCGATAAAGTATTCCGGCTTGTTGAGCTTGCCGATGTCGTGGAAGTAGGAACAAACGCGGCACACCGTCGGATTGGCCCCGATCGTCTCTGCCGCCGTTTCCGCCAGCGAGGCCACCACCATGCTGTGATGGAAGGTCCCCGGGGCCTCCAGTTGCATGCGGCGCAGCAATTTGTGATTCAGATCGCTGAGTTCCAGCCAGCTGATGTCGGTGGTGAGGGTGAAGCTGGACTCCAGCACGGGAAGGAGGCCACTCACGATCATCCCGGTGACCAGGCCGGTTCCGAAGATGGACGCCATCTGGATCCCGAAGGCTTGCCACTCGATCATCCCACCCTGGATAAGGGGCTGCAGCGAGATGACGTTGAAGCTCAGGGCCAGGAGCAGCGCGGATGCACCCACAAAGAATCCTGCCCGGAGGAGGCGCCCCCGCTTACGAACTTGGCGCGTCACGAGCACAGCCACCAGACCACAAAGCGCGCTCATCACCAGGTAGGGAAGGATCGCCTTCTCAGGGAGCAGGTAACAGCCCAACACACTGGTGCCCGCCACCGTGAAAAGTCCCATGTTGGTACCGAGGAGCACCGCGTGGATCATCGGGGCGAGCGCGTAGGGAATGAGAAGAAGCTTGAAGGTCTCGCCCATCGACGGATTCGCTTCGACCAGGACCGTGACGAAGCGCACCAGGGCGAGATGGGCCGCCAATCCACTGAAGACGAGCAGGACGTGGCCATTGCGGCGCGCGACCTTGGTATGGCAGAGCTCAAAGACCAGGACGGTCATCGCCACCACCATCAAACTGGAGAAAATCAGGTGGATGGACTGGGGGCCCTGCTCCAGGCTCTTGGCGTAGTTGAGCACCAACCCACTGACCACCACCGCGAACGCGCCGTAAATCGAGTAACGGAGCGAGGTGCTGCGATCGAGCGTGCTTGCTACCGGACCATCGGCCTGCGTACGACGCTTCTTGCCAGAGGAGAGGCCCTTTTGGGTCAGGCGCCAGCGCCTGATGGAATCGAAGAGTCCCACGGGATTAGGTTACCATCCAGACGGTCCGCGCGGATACGGATCGGGACCGTCGTGGAGGGAAAGATACCAATCCCCGGGCCCGCTGACAACGCGATTTACCAGTGCGGCGCGTCAAATTGTCGCAGTCGCGCCCCTATTTTGCCATGGATCCCCTGCCATTCCGGAGCTTCTCGTAAGCGTCGATAATCTTCCCCACCACGGGATGGCGCACCACGTCCTCGAGGTCGAAGTGCACAAATGCCACTCCCTTCACCCCCCGCAAGGCCTGCTCTGCCTCCATCAGCCCCGAGGGCGTCCCCTCCCGCAAATCGACCTGCGTTCCGTCTCCAGTCACCACGCAACAAGAGCCTTCCCCCAGCCTCGTCAGGAGCATGAACATCTGCTCGCGGGTGGTATTCTGCGCTTCGTCCAGGATGACGAAGGAATGCGCCAGGGTCCGCCCCCGCATGTAGGCCAGCGGGGCAATCTCGATCGTCCCGTCTTCGAGGTAGCGATGTCCCTCTTCGGGTTCCAGGATATCGTGGAGGGCGTCGTAGAGAGGTCGCAGGTAGGGGGCGACCTTCTCCTGCAGATCGCCCGGCAGAAATCCCAGGGCCTCCCCTGCTTCCACCGCGGGACGAGTCAGGATCACACGATTGATCTCGCCCTCCTTCAAGCGAGAGAGCGCCATCGCCATCGCGAGGTAGGTCTTTCCCGTTCCAGCCGGCCCCATCCCGAAGACCACCGGACTGTCTCGCATCGCCTTCACGTAATCCAATTGGTGTGGCGTGCGGGGCGAGACCACCTTGCGCGAACGCGAGCCCAGCAAACGCGTACCTGCCAGTTCAGCGAGGCTGGTGTCCTCACCTTCGGCCACCAGGTCCACGGCCAGTCGGAAATCGCGCAGTTCAATGGTCGCCCCCCCGCGCCGCACTTCCTCCAACTCCGAGAAGAGCTTCTTCGCCAAATCCAACCCCTCGCGGGGGCCGCTGAAGAGAATCCAGCCATCCCGCGTCACCGCACGCACGCTGAGCTTCTCTTCCAGGTAGCGCACCTCCCGCGGATCGTTCGCAAAGAGCGAGTGCAGGAACTGCGGCGTCTCGAACTCCAGTTTGAGTTGATCGTCGGGGACCGCTTCTTCGCTCATGGTGGGGTGCGCGTGCCTAAGGGCGGAAGGCTTGATTGCTTGATGGTGGAGGCCCTGCCCCGGCGTGACGCAGCAGAACCGGGGGCCATCAATCGCTCTCATTCGCCTTGGCCGCAAGCGAAACCAGCGCAGCCTCCCTGCAGACACTGCCGCAGTAGCGGTCCATGGTCGCTTCGCACGAGTCACAGCAGAAATGTTGCGCGTTGCAGCGACTCCACGCGCAGTTCAGGTAGCGAGCGCAAATCACGCCGCAGTGAAGGCAGTGGGAGATCACCTTCGCTCCCTCGGTTCGGTTCACCTCCACCGCGATGCGCTCATCGAAGACATAGCACTTCCCCTCGAACTTCTCCCCCTGCACTTCCGGGTCCTTCCCGTAAGTCACGATTCCCCCGTCCAGCTGGAAGACCTCCGGGAAGCCTTCCCGCTTCAGGAAGCCGCTGAACTTCTCGCAGCGCACGCCGCCGGTGCAGTAGGTGAGGATCTTCTTTCCCTCCAACTCCGCGCGGTGGAAGCGCACCCACTCCGGCAGCTGCCGAAAATGCTGCACCGGTGGAAGCATCGCTCCTTCAAAGCGCCCCAACTCCCATTCATAATCGTTGCGCGCATCCACGAGCACGACATCGTCCCGCTCCATCATCCTGCGCCACTCCGCGGGCGAGAGATGCTCCCCGCTCAGTTCTGCGGGAGAAACGTCCTCTTCGCCCAGCGCCAGGGTGACCATCTCGTCGCGCAACTTCACACTCAACTTGGGAAAGACGTGGTCCTCGGCCTCGTCCACTTTGAACTCGATGCCCCGGGTGCGCTCGTCGGCGCCGAGCACCCGCATGTATTCTGCGGTCCCCGCGCATGGTCCCGAGACGGTCCCGTTCAG
>JAYGGC010000254.1:0-16412 GCA_046581525.1 Roseibacillus sp.
GGCTTCATCACCAACAAAGCGGAGATCCTGCGCGACAAGGTCTGCCACTCCATTCAGGAATTGCTCGATGCTCCAAAGACACTCAAATCCGTCTGCAACATCCTTTCCGAATAACGGTGAAAAGTTTTGTCAATCAGTCTAACCACGTCCGAACGGAGCAGCGACGATGACTACCAGGCTCCTCTCTGCGGTCCTCTGTGTCGCTGCGTTTCAAAGTCTCTCAGCGGAGAGAAGACCCAATGTCCTCTTCATCGCAATCGATGACCTGAACGATTGGGTCGGGGTCTTTGGTGGCCACCCCCAGGCCAAGACGCCTCACCTCGATCAGTTCGCGGTGGACGGGGCGATCGTTTTCCAGAACGCCTACTGTCCCGGGCCGGTTTGCGGGCCCTCGCGTTCGGCGTTGCTTTCGGGCTTCATGCCGCACACTTCCGGAATCTACGGCAACAGCCAGAACATGCTCAACGCGCCGCTCATCCAGAAGCACGCCACCCTGCCCGAGTATTTTTCCAAGAACGGAATACCTGTCGCTCTCTCGCGGCAAGATCTTCCATCGGCACCGCACCGTGAAGGGCGCGGATCCGGGGCACTGGGCCTTTGACCTCTACGAACCGAGTCGGGGCGGGAGCCCGGTGAACCGGAAGAAGCTGACTTCACGGGACAAGAACCTCATCAACGGGAAGCCCGGGCCGGAGTCAGCGCACACCCGGGGCGGGGGATCGGAGTTTTCGTGGGGACCGACGAGCGTTGGTAAGGAAGGGACCCGGGATTACCAGACCGCACAGTGGGCCGCGGATCAATTGAAGGCGGAGCATGAGAAACCCTTTTTCCTGGCGGTGGGTTTATCGAAGCCGCACTTGCCCTTCTATGTTCCTCAGGAGTTTTTCGATCTCCACGATTCGGCCACCACGAAGGCGAACGAGATTCGCGAAGATGATCTGAAGGACATCCTCACTCCCTCCGGGAAGCCGAAGCATCGCCCCACCGCAGATTACCTCTGGCTCAAGGAGAACGGGCTCATCGACGAATGTGCACGTGCCTACCTGGCTGCCTGCAGCTACGCCGACGCCTGCCTGGGCGTGATCTTTGAGGCCCTCAAGAAGAGCCCGTCCTACGACAACACCATCGTGGTGGTCTGGGGTGATCATGGCTGGCACCTCGGCGAGAAGCTGCGCTATCGCAAGGCAACGGGTTGGATTGAGAGCACGCGAGTGCCCTTGTTGCTACGGATGCCCGGAATGAAGGGGCGGCAGGATTGCGGGGCTTGTGTGAATCTCATCGATTTCTATCCGACGCTCATTGAACTTTGCGACCTTCCCTCGAAGGAGAATCTCGACGGGCGGAGTTTCGCGCCCCTCTTGAAGGATCCGACGAGGGAGTGGAGCCATGCGACCCTCACGATCCACGGGGAGGGCAATTCCTCCATCACGGATGGCAGCTGGCACTACCTTCGCTACCGCGAGGGCACGGAGGAGTTTTACGATCTGAAGAACGATCCCATGGAGTGGCGCAACCTGATGGGGGGAGAACTTTCGGCCCCGGCTCTGGCCGGTAAGGAGCGCCTGGAGAAACTGGTGCCGACCAAGTTCGCGAAGGGAGTGCCGGTGCAAAATTCTGCCGAGAAGGCTCGACTCAAGAAGACGAGGGCCCTCGATCAGACCATCAAGGCCCGACGCCGCCTGGCGGAATTGAAGTGAGCCCGATCGGTGCCGATCACCGACTCAGAGTTCGCCGGCCAGGCACTTTTCAATGGTATCAACCAGCACCTCGGTCGTGACGGGCTTGGCGAGCATGGCCCCGTCCGGACTCCTGACCACCGGGTCGCCGGAGGCCTCGTCGGGCGAGGCCAGCGCCGTGACGAAGAGTATGGGAATCCCTTCGAGCTCAGGGGTCGAGGAGATCTTGCGCTTGAGGTCACCGCCATCCATTCCGGGCATCACGATATCGAGGATGATAATGTCCGGCTGGAAGCTTTGAGCGGTATCGATGGCCTTGGACGAGTCGTTCTCGACACCGACTTCGTAATTGCCGGTGGTCTCAAGGTTGATCTTCACGACGGAGGTGAAGGAAATTTCGTCATCGACGAGCAGGACACGTTTCTTCGTCATTGTTCAGGTTCGTGGTGGTGGATTTGGTGGATCGATGAGACCGCGTGGTCAAGCGCGCAGGATAATCTGAGCACAAATCCCGGAGGGCTCGGCATTTTGAATTCGAAGACTTCCGCCGTGCAGTTCGGCGATCGTCTTGCTGACCGAAAGGCCAAGGCCGGTACCTTTGCCGGTGGGCTTGGTGGTGAAAAACGGGTCGAAGACCTTGGCGATCTTGTCCTTTGGGATGCCGCTCCCGTAGTCGCGGACCTCGGCGACGGCAATCTTGTCGCCGCTACGCAAGTGATCGAGGGTGCGCAGCCCCTCGTCGCGGAAGAGGTTGTCGACCTGGCTCAAGTAGCTGCGCACCGTTATACGGGTTCCTGCCGGGCTGGCGTGCATCGCATTCATGAGCAAGTTGACGAGGATCTGTTCGATCTTGGAGGCATCGAGATTGACGGGTGGGAGATGGGCGTCGAGATCAAAGACGATGGCGATCCCGGTGATGCGCAATTCGGGCTCGACCAGGTCGATGGCGGAGTGGATCAGCGAATTCAGATTGGCCTCCTTGATTTCGAGCTTCTCGTCTCGCGAAAAATCCAACATGCCGCTGACAATTCGCGTAGCGCGCTGGATGGCATCCTGCATGGTCGTCAGGACGGTTTCCTCTGCTTCGTCCGAGGCCGTGCGGTTGCGGTAGAAGTCGACACAAGCCTGGAGCATGGCGAGGGGATTCTTGATTTCGTGTGCGACCCCGGCACTGAGCCGACCGAGCGACTCGAGCTTTTCGGCCTGAATCAACTGCAACTGAGCGGATTTGAGATCGTCGTTCAACCGTTCAATCTTCACGCGATTGCGCTCGCGTTCGATGGCGTGCAGGAGACTACGCATCAGAAACATGGGGCCCAGCTCGTCCTTGGGCAGGAAGTCCTGTGCGCCCTCCTTGACCAGTTGCAAGCCGAGTTCGTGGTCGTCGAGACCGGTCATCACCGCGATGGGAGTGTTGGGCGCGGCCGCCTGCACGGCCAGAAAGGTATCAATTCCGCTGGAGCCGGGGAGTGAGAGATCAGTGAGAATGATGTCGAATTCGTTGTTGCCCCGTGCCCGCTGCAGTTCATCGCGGGCTTCCTCGACACTTTCGGCGCGGCGCAATTCAAAGTCGGGGGCCCCAGGGGCGAGACGCAGGTATTCCTGAACGAGTTCGAAGTCAGGCTCATTGTCTTCGACGCAGAGGATCCGCAGGACGCTGTTGGAGGCCGGTTTGGTGTGGTCGTCCATCATTCTCGGGGATTAGCCCAGTCCGGGGGAGAAGCGCACGCGCTCACCCCAGAACTGCTGCAATGACTCGACGAAGCGGGACATCCCCTGCATGTCCTCCGGCTTGATGACATAGCAGTTTCCATTGTGCCGGTAGATATGCTCGATATCGTCCTCGGCATCAGAATTGGAAAGCACGATCACGGGAATCTGCTTCAGTTTGGGATCGGATTTCAATTCCACGAGCACGGCCCGGCCGACCATGCGAGGCATATTCAGGTCCAGCAGAATCAGATCCGGGGTGCTCGAGTTCGCGTAGGGGTCTTCGTGTCGCAGGTAGGACAATGCCTCCACCCCGTCGCTCACCACATTCACGTCGGTGACGGCCTCCATCTCCTTGAAGGCCAAAACCGCCAACTCGGCAGGATC
This sequence comes from Roseibacillus sp., assembly GCA_046581525.1. GTDB lineage: Bacteria > Verrucomicrobiota > Verrucomicrobiia > Verrucomicrobiales > Akkermansiaceae > Roseibacillus_B. The sequence goes on from JAYGGC010000254.1 coordinate 3,774, forward strand.
GTCTTCAACCACCAGGATCTTCATGGCACTTGGTCCGGACGTTCGTTTGTCAAATTCCCCGCGCCAGGTCTTCCACCCGGCACGGATACCCGGTCGCGGGGGCAAGCGGGAAGGCAGTTGGTGATCACGCGTGGAGCAGATTCCGCAAGCGCCTTGGCTGTGAGTAATCGCTTCATGCTGCCTGAGGATAATCTGCCGTCGTCCGCGCCTAAGCTCCAGAGGATTCGTGTTCGGAGTTCACCTGTCCACCGTCCTCACCATCGACCGGATCCGGCACCGCGGCGAGCTCGAAGAGGAAGCTCGCGCCATCGCCCAACTCGCTTTCGACCCGGATTTCCCCCCCGTGTCGTTCCATGATCCGCCGGCAGATGGCGAGGCCGATTCCAGTCCCTTCGACTTCCCGGTGGCTCTGCAGGCGCTCGAAGATCCCAAAGATCTGCTCCTTGTCCTCGGGCGCGATTCCGGGACCGTTGTCAGAGACCCCGATTTCCCAGCGTTGCTCCTGGTCGGGCGAGGGGCGAGCGGAAATCCGGATGGTGGGAGGGGTCCCTCCGAACTTGAGGCCGTTTCCGATCAGATTCTGCAGCAACTGAACCAGCTGTCCCCGGTCGGCGAGGACGGTTGGGAGTCGATCCGGCCGGAGAATTGTCGCCTTCGCGTTGCGAATGGCGATCTCGAGATTCGTTTCCGCATCGTCCAGGGCCTCGCCCAGCGGAGTAGGCACCATTTCACCGCCGCGCGTCCCCACCCGCGAGTAGTCGAGGAGGTCGTTGATGAGACGCCGCATTCTTCCGGTGGCTGTTGTGATATGGCTGAGGTAGCGTTCAGCCTTCTCGTCGAGAGATTTTGAATAGCGCTGGCTCAGCAATTCGCAATAGCTGGAGACCACTCGCAGGGGTTCCTTCAAGTCGTGAGATGCGACGGAAGCAAAGTCGCGCAGTTCGCTGTTGCTGCGCTCCAATTCCGCGGTGCGCTCGCGAATCGTCTGTTCGTCCTTCTCACGGGCCGCGCGCATGGTGTTGAAGGAAGCGGTGAGTTGCATCAACTCAGCGTCGCCGGTCACGGGCAGATCGTGATCGAGTTTGCCTTCGGTGAACTGTTTGGTTGCCTCCGATAAGGCCGCAATGGGAGCCACCAGGCGCTCAGCGTTTCGTCGCGAGACGAGCCGGGTGACCAGGAGGGTGAGGGCAATCAAACAGATTGTTATGATCGGGGCGGCGTCGCTCACGATGGAAACCTGCCGTGCATCCGCGGCCATCAGGATGCTCTGATGATCGGACATCTCGCGCAGCAAGTGCGTGGCGGCTCGCGCGTGAGGCAGCGCTTCGGTTCGCAATCGAAAGAGCGCCACGTTCCACTGCGGACTTCGGCGAGCCTCAACCACCTCCCGCGCCAGGGACTCGAAGGCCAGGAGAAGTTCTCCCGCCAACTCCGCGAGGGCACTCTGCTCGGGGTTCAGCTCCCTAAGTTGGGAGAGGCGCTCCGGAACGGCCGGCATTCTGGCCTCGAAGGTCTCAAGATCGCTCTCGATCCCCGAGTCGGCGAAGCGGTCGAGCGGCGCCCGCAGCAAGACGAATTCGGTGCGCAACTCCGCCAGGTCGGCCAACCGGGATGCGCTACGGGTGGCGGCCGGCCGATCGCGTTCGATCGTGATCAAGGCGTCGATCGCATTGATAATCTGGTCGGCGACCGGTCCGACCTCCTGGGTCATGCGCACCCGCGCCGGTTGATTGCCGGGAGTCATGGCCACGTCCTCAATCCACCATTGGGCCTGCTTGAGCTCCTTGAGATGGGCTTTGACTTCCCAGAGCCGCCGCACGTTTTCGGGATCGGTCCACAGGGCACTCAATTCCTCGAGCCTGCGGATCGCGGGTTCGACGTCCCCCGCCCAGGCCGTGGCTCGCTGGGTTTTGAACTCAGGGGAGCCCAGCGTGACCCACCCTCGCAACTCCGCAAGCGAACGTTCCACCCCGGCGAGGGCGAGGGCCGAAGACTGGGCGGTGGGTGCGCGCAATTGAGCCAGTCGCCGTGCGCTCGCCCGGAACCCTGCAACCACCAGCAAGGCGATCAACAACATCACCACTCCGATCGATGCGACGGCGGTGTGGGAGCGGACGAGGCGCTGGCGTAATCCGCCCGGGGCGAAGAGTTTTTTGCGAGTGTGGGTCATGGGCGCAACCAGGCAGGGTTCTTCTCGATCGCCCTGCCAAGTTCGGCCAGTTGGCGTTCGAGGATACCGGCGCGCTGATAGACATCGGAGGGAAACTTGCGCCCCGGAAAGTAAACCGTGCGGGGAGGTGCGGGGTCGGGCAGTTGGGAGTGGAGATAGGCCAACTCGGACACCAACAAGGAGGCGATGTCGTAAACGTCGCTCGGAGCCACGCCCTCGATCAGAGCCTGCTTGGGGTGTTTCAACTCCAGCGACTGGAGACCGGATGCCTGGATGATGGCGTGGATCGTGTCGGAGGCCTTGAGGAGGCGGCCGTAGACGTCGCCGGGCTGCTTGTTGGGCTTAAAACTCGGAGCTCGCGGCATGGTCTCGGCTTTCGGAAATCGCTCCAGCAGTTTTTCGCAATATCCCATCGCGACGGTGACCTGTTGGAACGCGTCACTGGGTGAGAAGCGGCGTTCCAGCAAGAGGTTCACCTGGCGGTTGGCCTGGACGATGGAACGAAGCACATCGCTGGGCGTTTTGTCCGGATCACGCTTGATCGGGACGATCTTCGACGTCAATCCGAGTTTCGCTTTCACGCTCAGGACGTGTTGCAAAGCCTGGTCGACCGCATCGCGGACATGGGCGGGCCGGATTTGACCCGCTGGTGGGGTGGGCTCCTCCCGCGCGCGTTGGTGGACTTGCTCGGTGCTCAGTCGGTTGGCCTTGCGGAAGAGGGTAATGGCCTGGAAGAAGACCTCGCGGGGCTCCGCACCGGAGATTTCCAACTCCGGCTGCTCGTCCCGCGGTCGGCCCATCCACACCCGCAAGAGCTCCAGTTCCTGCCTGACGCGATCAACGTGAACGCAGACATCCGGCGGTTCGAATTCCTTCGACGGCGTTTTCTGAGCCGGTGCCCACGAAGCGGCCAGCAGAACAACGAGCAGGGAACAGGAGAGGGTGGTGGGTCGGTGGTTCATCCTGGTCTCGATCCTCGGCGATGCGGAGGATGCCAGCCTGGGCTCGGAAAGGTGGCGGGCATTCCGCATTGGTATCACTAATGTCTACCGGGCCCACCGTGGAAGTGGAGGACAAAGTGGGAGGACGGACCGGGCTGGGTCCGCTGCCATCAGCAATCCCGCGGGTCTCTTCGAGTCACACCGTGATCGGGCGGAGGAGCGCCGGGGGTTCCCGGGAGGGATCGCGCTATTGGATCCCGACCACCAGCCTGATGAAGCGCTGCGCGTTGAGTGGACCGATCGGGACGCTGTCACGGATAGTGACGGTCTCGGTTCCGTCGCCGTTGTCGATGATGAGGTCGATCAAGGTGGGCGACTCGGTCCAGGTGAGCAGGTCCGGGGAAACTTCGAGGTGGTAGGTAAGATCGAGGGCCTTCTGAAATCTTTGGAAAGTGAGGGCGAGGTAGCTGGTGCCAGCATCGTCCACGATCGTGCCGGCGGGGAGTCCGGAAAGATTGCGGTCGCGGGGATCGAGGCTGAGGGCATACTCCATCAGTGTGACGATGCCATCGAGATCAGGGTCGGCGTAGGATCCGCTCACGAGGGGATCGGCGATCTCGGCTGTTGAGAAGTGGTAGTTTTTCCAGCCCCCGAACGATTGTGAGAGCACTGCCCCGTTGGCGGCACCGGGATTGCCGAGGAGTTGGCAACTGATTCCCCACGAGGCGGGATCGTCGTAGTTGCTGGGGAGGCTGCTTTCGTCGGCCGCCACCAGGGAATAACCCTCCCCGTCGGTGGGGCGATACCAGATGTCGTTGAAGGTGAAATGAAAGATGTCGTTCCCGTTGAGGTCGAGCATCCGCAGGGTGTCGCCGTCGTTGTTCATCTTGTTGGCGTAGACTCCGAGGACGGGAAGGCCGGGGCCGTAGCGTTCTTCGAAAGCGGCGAAGTTCTCGACTAGGAGGGCATAGCCCCCGGGTTGAATCACGGCCGGAGCGGGAATGGTGAAGGCGATGCCCTCCACCAGGCTTGCACCACTGAGATCGATCTCGGTGAGGCCCATGTTTTTGAACTCGATGTATTCGAAGTCGTCGTCGCGGTAGGTGGGATCGGCGAGAACCTCTGCCGCGGTAGGGTCGGAAGGGTGGTAGTTGAGCTCGCTGACGGCCAGGTTGCTTGCGTCCGCGGCGGTGCCCACCACGTAGGTTGCCGATGAAGGAGCGCTCCACCGGGTCCCACTTCGAGAGCGAGCGATGAGATCGAGCGTCGAGTTGATGGGCACCTGTCCACCCCCGCCCAGGGACAGCGCCGAGCCACTGATCCCTCCGCCGGGCAAGCGTGGGTCAGTGCCATCCGTGGTATAGTAGATCACGCCGTTGGGTGTATTCAGTGGGACGTCCGTGCCCGCGACCACCACTCCTGAATCAGAACCTATGGTGACGCCGTCGGGAAACTGGCTGTCGATCCAACCCATGCGCTGCACCAGCCAGTTCTTCATGAATTCGATCTGCTGTTGCCAGTTATTCGTTGCGGGCGTTGGGAAGCCGACACTGCCACTTCCGAGGATGTTCCACTTCGTGAAGTTGCGCACTGCCGCCCGGGCCAGGGGATCGGCCAGGCTGTCGATGACCTCAAAGAGGTTGGAGACCTCGAGCACGCCATCCTTGCGCAACTCCGCCCAGCGGTCGATGACTTGTTGCTTGAAGTCCGGGGAGCGCATGAGGGGCACGAACCAATCCGGCTCGTAGCTGTGATCGCGCCCGCCCCGGTTGTAGTCGTGTAGATATTGCCAACCCTGCGTGTTGCGGTTGTCGAAGCAGCAACCCGTTCCAGCAATCAGATTGTAATCCCAGAGGGGGCCCTTGTGCAACTTGCCCAGGCGGTCCTTGAACATGTAGTCGCTGCGGACATAGGAGTCCTGTTCGCGGAGGAGTTCGTTCACGATAAACAGGCTCACGAAGGAATCCACGTCGATATACGCAGGGTAGCCGGTGACAGGATTCGAATTGGGAACGCCGGAGTTGTTTGCGCCTTGCCCACGTCTCCAACCGATGGTGCGGACAAACTGATCGAGGTAGCGACCGATCCAGCGCTCTTGCGCGAGGGTCGGGGTCTTTGGTTCAATGATTTCGACGCTGGTCCAGTTGAAGGCACGTGGGCCGTCATTGGCGATGCCGGGCGGCTCGAAGCGCAACATGTAGCCACCGGTGACCTCCGGGGTGGTGGAGTGAGTGGGCTCCAGGTTGGCGAGGTCGGTGCGATTTCGTCCATCTTTGATCTTTTCGAGGAGCACGTAGACTCCCACATACTCGGTGGCGGCGAGCGTTCCTCCGTTGGTGCTGAGAAACATCTCGAAGTGCGCGGTGCGCGGGGCCTGGATTCCGATCGTGCGGCCCAGTTCAAAGGCGAGGGGATTGCGGATGAGAGCCTTGTCGGTCCAGGGTCCGTTGAAGACCCAGTCGCTTTCCTCCGGCAAGCCGAGGAGCGGGTAGTCGGTATCGACGTTGTTGTCATCGCGCAGTTCGACGCGATACTGCGGCTTGGCAAATCCCGAGGAACTTTGCCCGCGCCTCCTGATCCCGATCCGGAAGCAGGCGTCGGGAGGTCTTGTGAGGGTGCTCCGTCCGGTGGCGGGGTCAATTTCGTGCACCGCAATGCGCGCGGTTTGGTAGTTCGAGCCTGGACTGGGAATGCCGCCCGCCCCGAAGTTCTCGATCACGATGATCGGGAGAGTGGAATTGAAGGAGGCTGGTGATCGCAGCCCACCTCCGCTGGCAGTGGAGAGTTTCTGGAAGTGAACACTGGCGATCTCGCCGGAGTCGCCGGTTCCCGGGTCGAAGACGCGCGCCCGCAGGTGGGTGGTCGTGCTGAAGGAGACGGGAGCGGTGTAGAGTGGCGAGCGCGCGGACGGTTCTGCGCCGTTGGTGGTGTAGCGGATTTGTCCGCCCGGGAAGTTGGAGGAAATGGTGGCCTGGATGGAACTCGTGAAGCTGCCGCAATCCGGGTTGATGACCGGAGCGAGGAGGGGAGCGGTGAGGAGGATGCCGTTGCCACTACCCGGTGTGGTGGTCGCAAAATAGCCGGTGGGCCCGTCCGGGGCGAGTCCGCCCACGCCGTGGCTGAAGCCGGCTTCCTGCCGAGGGTAGGTCGGGGAAAACTCGCTGAGGACGGTGGTGCCGTCGGGGGCAACGAGGGCAAGATACTCGCCGGCGCTGGTGAGCCGGAAGGTGGTGTGCAGTTCAGAGCCCGCGGTGTCGCGATCCTTGCTGGAGGCGAAGACCACCAGGTAGTTCTCCGCCTGAAGCAAGGTGGAAGGAAACTTCCACTTGGAGAGATCGGCGGCATCGTCAGTGAGGTGATATCCGGCGAGGTCGAGATCCGCACCGGTTGGGTTGTAGATTTCGATCCAGTCGGGGGTCTCGCCGTCTTCATCCTGGTGAGAGTCATTGCCGATGGCCACGAACTCCGAGATGAAAGGCGTGTCTCCGGTCGCAGGTGGGGGACCAGATCCTTCGCGGACCTGGAACCCCGAGATCGCGCTATCGCGGCTCGGCCCGATGCGGGCGAAGTAGGTGAAGCTGGTCACGCCGGTGAGCTCCGCGGTGACTATGGCGAGGTCGCTGGCAGCGGGTGGGTCTTCGCCGTTGACGCCATTTCCAATCGTGATGGGAGGCACCCTCTCGGCGGAATCGACGTTGGTGGAGAGGGAGTTTCCGGAGTAGGTGGTCCCGCAGCAGTCGCGAGGCTCGCCGTGAAAAATCTGCACGAGGTACACCTTGGCAGGATCGAGATTGGGGTAGGTCAGGGTGATCGTTCCCGAAGCGGAGAGCTCACTGAAAAAGAGGTCGTCGATGCCGGAATTCGCCAGCCCGTCGTTGGTGGCGGTTCCGGTCGCATTCCAATTTGCTCCGGCAGGGGAGTTTCCCGGCGCACTCACGAAGGCGATCCCGTTGATCACGACGTTCGCTCCGCCGTGGCCGAAGTTGATGGCGTCGAGGAGCGTGCCGTCGTTGCGGACGAGAGTGGGGTAGTCGCCGTTGGCGTTGTCCTGAACGGTGAGGGAGTTGATGCTCGCCTCCAATCCGTTGGCGAACCATGCAATGGCGCCCAAGGCGAGGAGGAGTCGAGAGTGAGACATGGAAACAGCAGCGTTTGACAGGGCCCTTTCGGGGTAAAGGGAAAAGTTTGAGCGGGCGTGGGTGATTGTCGCTCAACCTGCTGGAAAACAAGTCCACAGCATGGTCGATTATCTCTCGTCACCCATGACCAATCGAGCTGAAGAGCTCCTCTGCCGGGCGGCTTTGGCGGTCCTGCCTTTCTCTGTGGCGGAATGAGCTTTTGGAGAAGAGGTGCTCCCTCTAGTAATCAATCCATGAAGCGCCTCCTCACCCTGCTCTTCGCCCTCTCTGCTCTCCTCCACGCCGCGGACAAACCAAACGTGTTGATCATCATGGCGGATGACTGCACCTATAACGATCTCCCGATCTACGGCGGACAGAATGCGAAGACCCCGCACATCGACAAGCTGGCCTCGCAGGGGCTGACTTTCAATCGTGCCTACCTCGCGGAAGCGATGTGTCAGCCGTGTCGCGCGGAGTTGTTCAGCGGGCAGTACCCGATGCGCAATGGCTGTGCGTGGAACCACTCTGCGAGCCGTCCAACCGTCACGAGCATGCCGCAGCATCTTGGACCCCTTGGCTATCGGGTCGGGCTCTGCGGAAAGGTGCACGTCGCACCGAAGAAGGCCTTTCCCTTTGAGATGGTGGGCGGCTTCGACCGGAATTGCGTGCGGAATCCCACCCAGGCGCACGACCTTGTGCCGATCGATGAATTCATGACACGCGACAAGTCCAAGCCATTCTGTCTCGTGATTGCCCTGGTGGAACCGCACGTGCCGTGGGTGATGGGAGACCCCTCACAGTACCCGCCCAAGAAGATCAAACTGCCGCCGAATTTGGCGGACACCCAGCGGACCCGGGAAGACTACGGGAAGTATCTCGCCGAGATCACCTACATGGATAGCCAGGTCGGAGAGATCCTGGCGGTGCTGGAAAAGTCGGGCCAGGCCAAGGACACCCTCGTACTGTTCACCTCGGAGCAGGGTTCGCAATTTCCCGGCTGCAAGTGGACCAATTGGGACACCGGGATTCACACCGCTCTCATCGCTCGTTGGCCCGGACGGATTGAAGGCGGGCTTCGGACCGATGCGATGGTGCAATACGCCGATGTCCTGCCCACCATCCTGGGATTGGCAGGCGGGGACAAGTCAAAGCACGTCTACGACGGGACAAGCTTCGCGGGCGTTCTCTTCGGCGAACACGGAAAACATCGCGACTACTCCTATGGCATTCACAACAACATCCCGGAGGGCCCGCGCTATCCCATCCGGACCGTGACCGATGGCAAGTGGCGCTACATCCGCAACCTCCTGCCCGGCGAACTCTATATCGAGAAACACCTGATGGGGATGCGGGGGAATGGCGAACTGAACAATCCCTACTGGGCCACTTGGGTTCGGGAGTCCTGGAACAATCCGCATACCTACAAGGTAACCAAGCGCTACATGAGCCGTCCCGCCGAGCAGCTTTATCACACCGCGAAGGATCCCTACGAGATGACCAACCTCGCCGCCGATCCGGCTCACGCTGCCATCAAGGCGAAGCTCAGCGCGGAACTGGACAAGTGGATGAAGGTCCAGGGCGATCCCGGCGCGCCGCAGGATACCCACGACGCGCACAAGGCCGCGCGGCAGGGCAAGCACCTCTACGGTGTGAACTGATCCGCTTCTCCCGGGGATCTCCGCCCGCAATTTCGGAGGCGCTGGTGAGCTACTTGCTTCCAGCCTTCCAGGCGGGGCGGGCGTTGGCCTTGAGGTCTCCGTCGTAGGCGTCGATGACCCTTGTGAGTCGCTCCACGATCTCGGGATGCGCGCTAGCCAGGTTGTTGGACTCCGCGATGTCCTCCTCGAGGTTGTAGAGTTCGGGCGCCTGGCGCCGGGCGAGTTTTCCGGTCTTCCTGTTCTTCCTTGGAGCCCCGCCCACGCGTAGCTTCCACTTGCCCATGCGGACTGCCTCGGGCGTGTTGTTGCGGTAGTAGAAGAAGCCAACCTTGTCGTGCGGAGAGCTGGCATTCGGGTTCTTGAACAGGGCCGAGATCTCAAGCCCGTCGATCTCTTCCTGGGGAGCGGCTGCGCCGGTGATGGCGGCGATGGTGGGAAGGAGGTCGATGGTGGAGGCGACCTGCCGGCAGGTGGTGCCGGCCTGAATCTTGCCCGGCCAACGCATCACGCAGGGCACGCGCATTCCGCCCTCATAAGTGGTGCCCTTTCCGGCGCGGAGGGGCAGGGCCGAGCCACCATGGTGATTCTTGCTGAGCCACGGGCCATTGTCAGAGGTGTAAATGACGAGAGTGTCATGTGCGATTTCCAGTTCGTCGAGAAGCTTCAGGATCTTCCCGACCACCGCGTCGATGTGTTCGATGGTCAACTTGTAGGCCTTCCCGGGGTCGGGATCAAAGCGGTCGTCGCTCACAAAGAGCGGGACGTGCGGCATGGAGTTGGCGTAGTAGAGGAAGAAGGGCTTTTGCTGCTTGTAACCGGTCTTGTTGGTGCGGGCGTTGCGGGTGATGAACTTGAGGCACTCCTCACCGTAGCGATCTGTTAGGGTGGTCTGGTTGACGGGTTGCTCGATCACTTTTTGGTCGCGGTAGAGTTCGCCGTTGTAGGCCTTCCAGTTTTTCTCTTTCCAAATCTTGTCGAGGTCGCCGGAATTGTTTCCGTAGCCCTTATTGCGCGCCATGTCGTTCGAGTAGGGATAGCCGAAGTAGTGATCGAATCCCTGGCTGGTGGGAAGGGTGTCGGGGTGGTCGCCGAGGTGCCACTTGCCGACACACTGCGTGGCGTAGCCGCGATCCTTGAGGAGATCCGCAATGGTGACTTCGTCGGGATGCAACGCGATCTTGGACTTGGGACCGAGGACGCCCGGCATGGAAATGCGCGGCTGGTAGCAACCGGTCATGAGCGCGGCGCGGGACGCAGAGCAAACACAGTAAGCGGAGTAGAAGTCGGTGAAGCGGCAGCCTTCCATTGCGATGCGATCGATGTTCGGCGACTTGATATTCGGCGAGCCAAAGCAGGAGAGGTCCTGGTAGCCCTGGTCGTCGGCGTAAATGATGATGATGTTGGGGAGTTCGTCGGCCGCGGCCGCGCCCGGCATGAACATGGCAGCGAGGAGCAGGAGGCAGGAGTGGATGCGTTTCATGGTAGGGAGATTGTAGCTACGGGCATGGATAGGGCGAACATGCGGTAAAATTGGACGAGCACGCCTGCGGGTCCAGGGGGGCGGTATTGTCTCACGGATGTGCACGGTGAATTGCTTGAGTTGGTGTTGTCTTGAACTGCTGCGAGCCGCAGCAGCTACGGACTGCCGCAAGCTGCAGCAGCTACGGTTGCCACTCTTCGTCGAACAAGCCTGTCTTCACGATTTTTCCCGGTCGCTCCGGGCCGGGAGGCTCGGAGAGATCGATGATGGCCCAGTCACCGAGCTTGGGATTCTGGAGTGAATTCGTGTGGTCGTGACCCTCGCGGAAGGTGGGACCGGAGTTGAGGACGAGGTAGCGACCGGGTGCGGCGGGGTTTGGATAGATCGAGAGGAGCACGCGATTTGGATCGGCGGGCCAGTCGAGCGGCATCTGGGCGAGCGCGTCGGCGACCAACTTGTTGGATTCGGGCGTGCCGAACATGACGAGGTTGTACTGCTTGGCATCCTGCGCGGTGACGGCGGAGTCGGATTTAAGGCGCAGGTTCCCGCGGAAGAGGGCGCGCCAGCGCGTCTTGAAATGCTCGAGTTCAAAATCGACCCATTTATCGAGGGCGGGGTCCTTCGATGTTCCGCTGGGAGTCACCACCAGGAAGGGCGCGAGGAAGGCATCATCGATCGGTCCCTGAAGTTGCGGGGACTTGGCTGGTTGCGAAAGAGCCTTGGTGGTGATCGCCCACCTCTTGCCGGTGCGACGGAGGGTGATCCTGGGTTGTGCGTCGGGCAAGGTAAGGCTGCTTCCGTCGATGTGAATTCGGCATCCACTCGGCAGCGACCGGTTGATTCGGAGGGAGGTGACGTTCCTGGTTGAGAGTCGGAGGTAGTCTCTTGAGGCGAAGGCGGCATCGACCCGGGAGTCGGTCCAGTGCTTGTCGAGGCCGGTGATCTCGATCCAGGCATATTTGTTGTAGCGGAGAGTGCGGGTCTGCAGGTGAAGCGAGGGGGGCGTGGGGTTCCTGGGCTTGGAGAGGGCTTTCACAATGAAGGCGGCAACTTCCTTGATGGTCTCGGGATGGTATTTGTGCCCCATTCCGGGACCGATGAAGTGGTCAAGCTTGTGACCGTTGGCCTTGAGGACAGCCTCCATGTAGTCGGCGGCGTCCTTCTGCTTGTCGTTCTCACCGGAGTAGGCCACCACCGGGATGTTCAGAAGGGTGCGGCCGTAGTTGGGAACGTCGTAGAGACCCCAAAGCGAGTGCTCGACCGCGGAGGGAAGCTGATCGGGTCCCAACTTCTGGTAGCGCTTCACATCGACGAAGCCTGCTCCCGCATGGACGACCGCCCACTTGCCGGCGTAGTGGGCGCCAAGATGCCAGGCGCCGGCCCCGCCCATCGAGAATCCCATCAGGGCGATGCGGTTCGGATCGACGTTGTAGTTCGCGATGACGTGATCGACCACATCGATCACATCAATTTCGCCGGCGGATTTGTAGCCGATGCATTGGCGGCCGAAGGGATGGAGAACAATCCCGTCCTCGAGGAGTCCCTTGAACCGCCAGTTTCGTTTTGATCGCTGATCGAGGAAGTGCAGGTCGGTGACTTTGTCTCCGCGGCCGTGGAGCCAGACGTAGAGCGGAACGGGTTTGCCGGAGAGATTGAGCTTTTCGGGGATCTCGAGACCATATGGTTGGGCGGAGCCATCAATGGTGGAGCGATAGCCTCGCACCACGAGACCGCGTTGCAGTTCCCACGGCGACTGGGCACCGAGCAGGTCATCGAGCCTGACCCTCGCGGTGGCGAGAGCCCGCTCCGCCTTGGGGACGTCGTCCTTCGGTTTGTAGAACTCCCCGAACTCAAGGGCGAGATCGACCGCCTTCAAGTAGATTTCGACATCCGGAAAGAGGGGGTTGTCTTGGAACTTCGCGGCCTCCCCGCGCAAGGCGGCGAGGTCCTTCTTCAGCTTCGCACTGGCCTCGGTCGAAATTGGCTTCCCGGCCGGCGGAATGCGACGGGGGATCGGTTCGTAGGCGAAGACGTTGGTCGCGATGAGGAGAACGACCAAGCCAGCGCGAAGCGTCGAGTGCATCGCCCAGTCTTGAGAGGAAAGCCTGAAGTGTTAAGACGAATTATTCGGGTTCCACTCCAACCCGGTAAAACCAGCGCGCTCCGGTGGCGCTGGGGTCGTTGAGCTGGTGATCAAAGATCTCGGAGAGAGTGGTGAAGTTGGTGAATTCGCTCCAGGGGTCGGTCCGTGTCAGGTCCACCGTGCGCT